>JBAPTR010000174.1:0-60424 GCA_049282265.1 Desulfatiglandaceae bacterium
GCCGTTGCGCTCAAATTCGACGGCTTGAGAGACACCCAGAGAAGAGTTTCTTGCGCCCGTATCGAGCTTTGCGCTGAATTCTATACCGCCCGGGCAGATTCTCACTTTTTCAATCAACCCCACGATCCCTTTTTCCGATGAAAACGCAATCATCGGATTCCACAGAAAAACAGCGAGGGCAATAGCGATTAACCCTAGCAGATTCACCTTGCGCATTCTTGTCATTTTCTGTACCAATGCGGCCAGATGCCCAGGCCTGTTTCTTGTTTCCGCCGGCAACTCCGGTGATGGCAAGGGATTGCCAGAAATAGTCCTATGCATATGATGACTTTTTTCGTAATATATATGCATTATATGATAGCTTGGATGGAGCATGAAAACAATGGATATTGTCGAATCTGCTTCCGGATTGGGATCCTTTTGGCGTTTTTTTGCAGGGCCGCTGTCCGCCTTGAGCGGCAGATCAAGGGCTATTCCCCTTATGGTTGGGGTACGGCTGGTAATCTTGGATATGATGAGTGATTAATGAAATGGCTTCATTGACGAAAAGAGCTGCAGGAGGAGATAAGATGGGACCACTTCAAAAGCACTCACTACCGAGGTGTCAGATTTGCGGTGAGAACAACAGAGATCTATTGCGGCAAGCGGCCCTGGTCAGGCCTGCTGTTTCCGGCTTGATCCAGAAGGAAATCGGGAGTTGGGACGATGACGGGTTGATTTGCTTGAACGACCTTGAAAAATACCGGAATAAATACGTTCAATCACTCCTCGTAACCGAGAAAGGTGAATTGGGCACACTGGAGCAGGAAGTACTCGAAAGTCTGAAGGATCACGAGGTGCTCTCCCGGGATCCTGCAGCCGATTTTGAAACAGAACTTACTTTCGGTCAGCGGGTCGCTGATAGGGTCGCCGATTTCGGCGGCAGTTGGTCCTTCCTTTTTGTCTTCGGGTTTTTTCTTGCCGCCTGGATGGCCGTCAATTCATACCTCCTTATTACCCGCCCGTTTGATCCCTATCCTTACATCCTCCTGAATTTGATTCTGTCATCTTTGGCCGCGATCCAAGCGCCGGTAATTATGATGAGCCAGAACAGGCAAGAGGCCCGGGATCAGTTGAGGGCACAGCATGATTTTCAGATAAATCTAAAGGCAGAACTGGAAATAAGGCAACTGCACCAAAAAATCGATCACATGCTCTCGGCCCAGTGGGAAAGGCTGGTGGAAATACAGCAAATCCAGATGGAACTCATTAACGAACTCAGATCCGCGAAATAGGCGGGCTTCCAGCGACAAATATCAGGGTTTTGGCCCCTCTTACGGTCAAAGAAGCTGTTCTGTATTGCATTCCGATTGTTTCCCTACCGTATATCCCTCCAAGATTACGGCCTGCCTGCCTTTCTCTCTGCTGAGAATGCCTTTGACTTCTATCTCCATGCGCACAAAAGCCGGCAATTCCACCTCAGACAAATCATTCGGTGTTTCTGTCTCTTTTTAATAGCAAGTGGTATGTTAGTTTTTGTCCTTTTGATTATTCTATGATTTCGTCATCAGGTACCAGGACATGAGAGGTCAGACGATGATTGAGGTTAAGACATGGAAATGGATGGGCATTGCATTGTTTTTCCCCGTTTTTTTATCCCTTTTCTTTTTTCCTCCCGAGGCTTTCTCGCAAGAAGCGGGAAAGAATCCGCCTGCTGTGCCCGAGCAGAAGAAATTGACTCTGGTGGATGCAGCAATGTGTGAAGGTATCAGAGAGCATAATCCCTGGAACCGATCCGTAGCAATTTCCGCTTCAGGGGGCCAGGCCTGCTGCTTCACCTCTTTTGATCCTGTACCGGAAAACACCTTTATCTACCACAAATGGTATTTCAGAGATAAGCCCATCTATAAAATCAGGCTGACCCTTAATGCCCCTCGGTGGTCGACGTTCAGCGAGATACACCTCCGGTCCAGCGATAAAGGTCCGTGGCGCGTGGAGATAAGCGATCACGAGGGGACAATTCTTGCTGTCTTGAGATTCAGCATAGTGGAGTAACGAGTCGTGGAAAATTTTGCAGTGACCTTTTTTCAGGCGATGCGCTGGCAGGACGTGGTTGATATCACGCTCAACAGCTACATCCTTTTCCGTCTTTATGTACTGTTCAGGGGAACCAATGTTTTCAGAGTCTTGCTGGGCATGGCATCCCTCATATTTGTGCAGCGGCTGGCCGTCTCGCTGGGGTTTATTGTGACCAGTTGGGTCATTCAGGGGATTACGGCTGCCGCCGCAGTATTGATCATTGTTGTTTTTAGGAATGAAATCCGTGCCTTGCTTCAGGCAAGGAATGTAGGGAATATCCTGTGGGGGTTTCCCAAGAGTACGGTCGAGACCCCGGTGGAAATCATCGCGGACAGTGTTTACGAGTTGGCGCAAAACCGAACAGGGGCATTGCTCGTCTTCCCGGGGAAAGAAGACCTTGAGGAATTCATCCATAGCGGGATCCCCTGGGGCGGACAATTGTCCAGGGAAATGATCTTGAGCATTTTCTGGCATAACAATCCTGTCCATGATGGCGCCGCTATTGTTGTAGGAAATCACGTGAAAGAAGTCGGGGCGGTTCTACCATTGTCTCATAATAAGGATCTCCCTTCCTATTACGGGACACGCCACCGGGCAGCCGCCGGCCTCACTGAAAGTAGTGATGCCCTGGTTGTTGTAGTTTCAGAAGAAAGGGGAAATGTGGTGGTTGCAAAAGGCACCGGCATGAAAACCATCACTGATAGAGATAGTTTCATCAGGATCATGAAAGATCATGTAGGTTTGCCGGAAGAAGGAAATAGACAATCAAGAAAAAACAAACTTGAATTTGTCAGTGCTGCCCTGGTTTCCGTCTTCCTTGTGTCCGGATTATGGTTCAGTTTCATGAGTGGCTTTGAGACATTCATCACCCTGCAGATTCCGATACAATATACGAATCCCGACCCTCGCATGCAAATCATCAATACATCCGCCAATGCGGTCGGCCTGCGCCTGAGTGGTTCCGGCCCTCGGATAAGGTCTCTCAGCCCTGATCAAGTGAGTGTAACAATAGACCTGAATAAGGCCGGTATAGGAACCAATACCTTTACTATCACGGACAACAATATTAATATACCCCGCGGTATCCAAGTCAGCCAAATCGAACCTCAAAGCGTTGACGTAACGCTGGACGTCCTTATGAAGAAGGAATTCCCGGTCCAGCTTGACTGGATAGGGAAGCCGGCCGAAAATTTCGTAATATCTCAGGTTACTGTCAGGCCCAAAAAAATTGGAATCGTCGGCCCTTCCCATGTCTTGGAAAAAATGACGACCATCTATACACAGCCGGTTCCCATCAATAACCTAAAAAAATCGGGGAAAATGACAGTCAAATTGGCGTTGCCCCAGGCACTCACAAAATTGGCAGCTGATGCTAAAGACAGCGTCGAAGTGCAATATACTGTAGTTCCCAGACAGAGATGAAACACCGGGCTTCTTTACGGCCACGAACCAAGATCTTTCAATATCAGATCAGAGGGGTGAGGATGACCTATGCCTGAAACTATTCAGGAGATATTCAAACGAAAAATCGTTCCTGTCCGTTTTCAGACCACCATGGGCCTGTTCGGGGCAACCACACTCGGCATTGGCGCCCTTATGGGTGCGGGGATATATGTGCTGATTGGCCTGGCTGTGGGCCATGCCGGACCCTCAGCCTGGATGTCCTATGTAATTTGTGGATTAGTCAGTTTCATCTCCGTGTTCATGTATGGGGAACTCGCAAGGAGGGTACCCGTTACCGGAGGAGGATACGCTTATGCTCACAATGAACTTGGAAGCTTTGCCGGGTTTATGACCGGCTGGCTCTTGGCCTTTGGTAGCATATTCGCCTGTGCCATGTATGCCTTGGGGTTCGCTTTCTACGTTACCTCCACCCTGGCGCAGAACCTCCCCGGATTCATGATCAAAGGAATCGCTCTCTTGATTGTCGTCCTCCTGACCATCATCAATTGTTGCGGCACAAAAGGGAGTGACAGGATACTCAGATTTTTTACCTTGGGCAACCTGCTTGTCCTTTTGACCCTGATGCTCTCTTCCCTACCTCAGACACAAACGGAAATGCTAAAGCCTCTTTTCCCGAGAGGACTCGCCGGAATCGCTGAGGCCATCCCAATAATCTACGTATCCTTTTTTGGATATCAACTCATTGCCAATAACGCCGAGGAGATAAGGGACGCACGGAAAACCGTTCCAAAGGCCATGATTCTTTCAATGACGGTAAGCCTCATATTCTATGTCGCCATCGCCCTTGTTTCGGTCATGGTCGTACCCTGGCAGGTGCTTTCCAGATCCAATGCCCCCCTGGTGGAAGTGGCCCTCAAAGGAATCGGCAGGCTTGGCTGGTTCCTGGTAGCTATCGGCGGCATTCTCGCTGCCGGCGCCGCATTGAACAGCACACTCCTTTCCCAGTCGAGGCAGGTCTTTGCTATGGGCAGGGACGGTTTCCTGCCCCCTCTTTTGGGGCGTATTCACCATACCCGCAGGACCCCCGTGGCCGCATTGTGGCTCGGAGGACTTGTTACCATCATCGCTGTGGCCTTTGGTAATCTCACGTTTATCGTCAAGTCCGCCAATTTTTGTCTGATCGTATCGTCATTGCCCGTTTCTCTGGCCTTGGCAAAGCTTTACAAAACGTCCGACCCTGAGAAACGCCCAAGCTTCCTGAGGCGCTGCATTCCCTGGGCTGCCTTGATCGCCAATCTTTCTCTTCTTCTCACCTTTGATACCATTTCTATCTTCGTCGGGTTGCAGTTGACAGGAATCGGCGTTCTCGTCTTTTTCTTCTATTCCAGAAAGACGGCTGCTCGCTTCCGGGCGGGCACAAGCATTGTGCTTACAGACCAAAAAAGACCCATTCTTAAGAAAGGCTACCGAATTTTGATACCTCTAGCCAATCCCCGAACCCAAAAGGCCCTTTTTTCCATTTCCGAGGCCTTACTGGAAGGCCGGGGGGGAGAATTGATGCCTCTCACGGTTATAGAAGCATACGACCAAATCGACCTTAGTGGGGCGCTTGATAAAATCGACGAGCCCCTGCGGATTCTTGATGAAAGCACACACTCAGCTACGACGACTCACACAAAAATCAGACCGATTCTGCGTGTTTCCAGGAGTCTTTCCAGAGGTATTGTAGATGCTGCTGAAGAGGAAGGCTGTAGTTTGATCGTTATGGGTTATGCAGGGGACGAGGCTGCCAGAGCCTCTCAAATCATGGAAGAGGTGCTCAACCTTGCACGAACGGATACGGTATTGCTCAAACTCAGGGACGAATTTTCTCCGAAGCGGATCGGCGTGGCTTTGGGGAGCAGTCTTAACCTTCCCCTCATGGTCAGGGTTGCCGGAGCTGTTGCAGACCGTTTCGGCGGAGAAATCACCTTCCTCAACATTCTTCCCTCCCAGTACACTCCTGAGCAAAAGACACATGCCGACAAAGTGCTCGTTGAGGCCATCAAGAGGCACGGTTCCAGTGCCCTTTATCAGACTCAGGTGGTAAGCGCAGACGATCCCTTGACATTTTTGGTGCGGAAGTCCGGAGACCTTGATTTTCTTATTGTGGGGACCGTCAAAGTCGGATTCCTGCAGAGAGCAACCGTCGGCACCTTTTCATCACAACTTGTTGGAAGCAGTAAATGTTCCGTGGCGGTTGTTCGGGTGGTCCCCCCGGTAAAGAAACTGGTAACCGTACAAGGAGTGTCCAGGGAGACAACTTCCTGAAAAGCTGGTTTATGCCGCGAGCCGCAGCCTATGAGGTACGAAGAGGAGCCGAACCTGACAATCTTTTTCAAATGCTTCCGAAAAGAATCCTGATTCAGCATCCCGACTTTTTAATTTGCCTCAAACCTTTTGACAACTTTTTCCACATCATCTCTCTTGCCAATGACAATGGCCTGATCGCCTGTTTTCAGTTGCGTATTGCCATCCGGGATAATCACTTCCTCGCCCCTCTTGATGGCAGACACCAGGGCTTCCTTAGGCAGTAGAATTTCCTTTAATAATTTATTAACGACATTGGACTTTTCGGAAATAATGACTTGATCAATAATTGCATTGACCGCAGAGAGGTCCTCGCTAAGCTTGTTAACGACATAATTGCTGGAATGTTTCATCTTTAATTGCTCGTATTCACCCTGCTTCGTTCTGAAGGTTTTATCCAATTCCTCAAGCTTTTCTATCTGTTCCCGGAACGTTTCGTTTTCCAGGGAAAATTCGCCACTGCGGCGAAGGTCTAATACCGCTCTTCCGAGATTTAATAATTCCACCCCTAACTGTTTCGAAAGAGAGGCCAATTCATGTTTGAGTTTGGCCAGAGCAGTAACATCGGATGTTCTTTCACTGATGTTCATGAAAATGTCCCTGGTGACTTCCACCCCTCCACTACCAACCCTTTTCCCTCTTTCAACAATTTTTCCGGTAACGTCGGCGATCTTTTCCGTCCCCTGAAACACGCTCTCCATTATTTTGTCTAAAAAATCCATAGCATGACTCCTTACTTATCCTCTCTTGATGTTATTCTTTTTCTTTATCCAGTTGCTTGCCGATTTCGATGATTTTCTTATCCAACATTTCAATTTGATTGAATTGATCGATTATCTCTTCTTTATTGAAAAAGGATTCTGCAAACCTACCTCCTGCAAGATGGTGTTTAAGAATAGATTGACCCAGTTGAGTCATCAGCTCATCTTTCTCGCCTTTCAGTTTCCTAATTTCTGATTCAGCCTTGTACTTTTCAACATATTTCTGGGCAGCCCGGGACAGATCATCGACGACTTTTGCTCCAGCCTCGTATGCGTGCGAAAATCCTACGTTCAATTTATCGACCATAATATCGGTTAATTCAGTCGCTTTTTCCCCTGCCATTCTCGCGCCTTCTCCGATATTTTCCGCCACCTCACCTAAAAAACCTTTTCCTTTCTCGATTTCAGCGGTGGCTTGAGGAGTTTCGATTCTTTCCTGCTCGGGCATTTCTCGGGAAGATATTTTATCTTTACCAATTTCTTTCCCGTCGGGAGGTTGATTTTTTGTATTTGTGTTTTTTGTTTCTGACATTTTAAGCCTCCGTATTTAACAATCCTTTGATACAATCAATTTTATGAAGCCTCCCAAACCGGGTTCGGACCTCGGGCTATCCCATTATCTTTTTCACGAACGATTTGACCGGACCTTCATAGCGCTGCACGATCATTACCGGTGTATGGGCGTAACGGGCAACTTTTTCGGGGATTTCACCGAACAGAGCATTTGAGAAGACCCCTTCCCTGGATGCCCCCAGGACAATCAAGTCGTAATCCTCCGCCGCAAGGATCAGCGTTGTCGCCACTTTCCTGCCTTCCAGGAGGCGCACGTCGGCCTTGCCTTCAAGATGAGTGAGATGCATAGTCTTTTGAATCCATTGACGGGCGGCTTCTTGACCGTCTTGGCCGGTACCGGGTTTCACCACGTAGCAGCACGTCACCTCGTATCCTTCCGCGTCGTGGATTATTCCTACATATTCAGCGGCAAGGGTTGCATGGGGACCGCCGGCCGTTGTCATTAATATGCGCCGCATAGGATGATCTCCCATCAGTTTCACGGTGATAAGATCACAGGGAGCATGCCTCACCACTTTGTCGGTGACTTCGCCCATAATCCGGTCGCGTGTGGTAGTGTATCCTTTCCAGCCCATCAGAACAAGAGTTGCTTTTTCTGCTTCGGCCGTACTGAGAATGCCGTCCCACACCTGATGCGCAATGCGCATCGCCGATCGGGTTTCCACCCCCTGCTCGTTGCCGTATTCGATCGCTTTTCGCAAAAGCGGCGTTTTGTGATGGACAAACCGCATGCCTTCGTGGGGGGGAAGGTTGATCGAAACGTCGATGACGCCGAGCACAATGATTTCACCCCCATTGGCCTTGGCAATGGGGATGGCCAATTTCATCAAGGGGATCACGTGATCGGGATGGTGCAGTGGAATCAGGATCCGATATGAATAGGTGTTCGCACTTTTCGCCTGCGCCACTTCGAGTACCTGGGGCATATCCGCAGCCGTAACTTTCTCGAAGTAAATAAAATAAATAAACAGACCGACGATGATCCAGGCAATGGCGATGTACCACGCCCGGGGATCGAAATTGAACTGATAGACCGCCAGGAACATGTTAAGTACCATGGCGGCAATCGGAGTTGCCGGGTAGAACGGCACCCGAAATCCGCCCTTCAATTCAGGGAACTTGCGGCGCAGCGCAATGAGCGAAAGATTGACCAGGGTAAATGTCAGCAAAAACATAACACTAGCAGCGGAACCGATCACGTTAATCGGAAAAAGCAATGCCATGACAACTACAATCGCTCCGGTGACCGCAATTGCGATATGCGGGGTGCGGCGCTTCGCATGGATCTTGCTGAGGGACAAGGGTAGCATCTTGTCGCGACTCATGGAATAGGCCACCCGCGATGACGCCAAAATGGTTGCGTTCAAGGCGGATACCGTTGAAAGCAATCCCCCGAAGATAATCAGCACCACACCAATTGACGGCATGAAGTTCTCAGCCGCCCTGGCAATCGCCGTTTCCTGATATTGACCCAGAAACTGCCAGGATTTGCCCGACTCGGGTTGAATGGCTCCTATGCAGACCAGCAGCACCATCAGATAGATGAAGACGGTGACGGAAAGGGAAATTAATGTGGCCCGGGGAATGGTTTTTTCAGGTGCCTTGATCTCCTCGGCGACAGTTGCGATCAGGTCATAGCCTTCAAAGGCGATGAATGTCAGCCCCATGGCAATGACCACTCCTCCGGCGCCGTTTGGAAGAAAGGGCGTGAAGTTTGCCGCCGCTTCGGTGGGAATTTGAAAAATCCGCTTCAGCCCATACGCGATAAATATCCCGAGAATAATGATCTTGGCCATGGTGATGATATTTTCGACGCTGCCGGTTACGGCCGTACCCCGCATATTGACGAGAATAAAAACGATGCTCACGAAAGCGGTCATCGTCAGTGCCGGGGCCTTGTGACCTGCGAGGTTGAAGACAAGAGTAGCGATCGGAGGGAAGTATCTTTGAATAAATTCCCAGAAATAGCTGCCGAATCCGAGGGCATAAAGCGCACACGCAATGATGTAGCAGAACCACAGCATCCAGCCTGAAGCGAATCCCGCGGGACCTGGGAATGCTTTGGTGATAAAGGCATAGCCGCCGCCCGATTTGGGATAGACCGAGGCCAGTTCGGCATATGCCAGAGCCGTCAGCAGGGTTACCACACCGTTGAGGGCGAACGACAGCACCGCAGCGGGTCCCGCTTCACCGGCAGCGATCCCTGTCAGCACGAAAATACCGGCGCCGATCATGGCCCCGATGCCGATCATGGTGGCATCAAAAAGACCGAGGTCGCGGGCAAATGTAACTTCAGTTTCTTGTGAGGTGAGTTCTTGGGGTGATGCCATGCTCAGGGTCCCGAATATTCAAATGCCTGGAAAGTGTTATCCAATTTTGCACTGCCCCATTGCGGCTTGGGAACAAAAGGAGGCGCGGTCGATCAACCTCGCTGCCGATAAATTGTTTTAGAGGTATCCATTGTCACCTTTCCCGATCGCCTCCAGCACATACTGCGGAAGGGCAAAGGCTGCGTGGTGAACTTCCGGGTTGTAGTAGCGGGTTTTCAGGCCGCTGCCGGCGAAGCGACGTTTAAGCGTCTGCACATCCGTATGTCTCAATTCAGGATTGTCCGTGGCCCACGCGAACGCCATAATCCCGCCCACATAGGTGGGCACCGCTGCGGAAAAAAAATGGTAGTCTTCAAAGATATCCTTCAGGAATCCCGCGGTGGAGGCAACCTCCCCCAGCTGGGTAAAGGCCACCCCGTTCTGTGTAACGAATACCCCCCCCGGATTCAATCGAAGGCGGCAGGAGGCATAGAAATCTCGTGTGAACAGGACATCCCCGGGACCTATGGGATCGGTGGAATCGGAGATGATGATGTCATAGCAATCCGACGCATTTTGAATAAAGTGAAGGCCGTCGTCGATAACCAGGTTGACCCGAGGGTCTTCAAAGGCCCCTTGCGAGTGATCGGGCAAATAGCGCTTTGAGGTTTCTATGACTTCCCGATCGATTTCAACCTGGGTTATCTGTTCAATTCCCCGGTGCTTGGTGACTTCCCGTAACATGGCGCCGTCACCTCCCCCGACAATCAGCACACGCATCACGTCCCCGTGAGCTAAGACAGGCACATGGGTCAGCATTTCGTGATAAATGAATTCGTCCCGCTCTGTGGTCTGGATAATGCCGTCCAAGGCCATGACGCGGCCGAAGATCTCGTTGCGGAAAATGACAAGGTGCTGGTGTTCGGTCCTGTCTTCAAAAAGGAGTTCATCAACCCTGAATTCCTGGCCGTAGGCTTCGTACAATGTTTCAAAGAAGGTTTTCATTGTTGAGCATACCCCTACGTTTCTCGAAAATATCGATTCTGCGCGGAACAAAGACGCGTTTCAGGACCTCGAGGGCCTCTTGAGGCCGGGTGTCCCCACACATAAAGATGTCGAAAGCGGCGAAATCCCTTTCCGGCCAGGTGTGGACACTGATGTGAGATTCAGCCAATACCGCAACGCCCGAGATGCCGCCCGCAGGTTCAAAGTGATGCAGGTGGATGTGCAGGAGGGTTGCACCCGCCTTTTCCACACACTCCCGCAATGCCCGTTCCATCAATATCAAGGCATTGAGATGCATGGCGCCCCAAAAATCAATAATGAGATGTGTGCCGGCAAAAATCACGCCATCGCGTTCAACAAAATGATCATCATGGATTCTATCGGCTGAAATATTGGAAGGATTTGATGCGTCTTTCGCAGTGATTACCGGCTGGACCGGAGGACTGAGTCCCCCCTCGAGAGATTTGATGATATTCATCCTGGCTAAACTCCTCTGCAAACAGCGGATCAATGGTTTCTGCGCCGTTGCCAGAGCGTTTATCCTGGGTCTCGGCGCTGTTATTGGGTAAACATAAATTCCTTTCTTCTTGAGGTTAACTGAATTTTCTATAATCCAAGATTCACAAAAGGGCAAGGGATTTTATTCTAGCAATGCTGATAACTTTTTTCGAAATCATCATGCCTGTGGACGGGATCTTTTCATTTCCCGGTCCTGAAATCCTCTTTACGCAAACCGTATTTTTTCATCTTGTCGAAAAGGCCCCGCGGATGAATGCCTGCCAGTTCAGCGGCCTCGCCCACGTGCCCGCCGGTCTCAGCCAGCACGAGTCGGAAATAGGATTGTTCCACCGCTTCCAGTATCCGTTCGCGTATCTCCGGAAGGGTCTTGTGATGCCATTCGGTGGAAATCAACTTGGTCAATGAGTCCGGCAGTCCCAGGTGGGAAAGGGGCTCACAAGTGCTTTCGGGCAGATCTCTGGACGTGATCGTATCCCCCTGACAGAGAATCACCGCCCGTTCAATGACGTTGATCAGTTCCCTGACATTACCGGGCCATTCATACTGCTTCAGTGCCTGAAGCGCGTCCTCTCCAATTCCATGCACCGCTTTGTTGAGCTTTCCGGCGAACTCAGAGACATATTTCACCGCCAAGGGAGGAATATCTTCCCGCCGCTCTCGAAGGGGAGGGACCGACAGGGTGAAAACACTCAGTCGATAATAGAGATCCTGGCGGAATGACCCCTCTCCTATGGATTTTTCAATATTGCGGTTGGTCGCCGCAATGACCCTGATATCCACCCACATGGATTTTTCGCTTCCGATTGGACGGAACTCGTATTCCTGGAGGACCCGTAACAATTTGGCCTGCATGTGTGGAGGCAATTCGCCGATTTCATCCAGAAAAATAGTGCCGCCATGGGCCAATTCAAATGCTCCGCGCCTGGACCGGACAGCCCCGGTGAATGCGCCTTTTTCGTGTCCGAAAAGCTCGCTTTCAAGGAGGTTTTCAGGTAACGCCGCACAATCCACTGCAACAAAAGGGCCTGTTGCCCGTGGTCCTTCGCTGTGAATAATCTTGGCCAGGTGTTCCTTTCCGACACCCGTCTCCCCCAAAAGGAGTACCGGCGTGTTACAGGGAATGACTTTTCGGACGGTCTCCATGAAGACCTTCATGTTGGCTGATTCGGAGATAAATGTGCTGATCATTGTGCGGCGGGGGGCGCTTCCATTGGGCCAGTTTTTTTTTGCCAGCTGAAAGCGCGTCTCGATAGTGGCTTCGATAGCCTCTAGGAGCGTCTTTTTCGCCAGTCCCGAATACAGCGCCACATCAGCGCCCAAGCTGAGAAGATCAGCCTGCTGCTCTGGCGAATCGTTGTCATGGAGCAGGATACTCGTAGGATTCTCCGGCAAATCGTTCACAAGGGCAATGGCCGATTCAATTGGCTTCGGCATCAATTTCGTGTCAATAACAAAGATGTCACCGTTTGATCTCACGGCTTTCTGGAAGGCATTCTTGAGACGTCCGAGACTTTCCACCCGGAGATCCGGCTGGGTGAGATGCACTCTCAAAAAGGCCTCCATACGCTCATTCTTGATGACGAGAACCAGGCGCAACAGCATAATGAAATATCCTTTCAGGGGCGGCGGGACCCGTTCGGTAAATCCATACCGAACAATATTTTCGTCTCACTTTCAAGTCCTCTATTTTCCCATCCCGGTTGTAAATCCCAAGAATTGAGTTGCCTATTCCCCCATCCATTCACTGCAGAATAGGCTTCCTGAAATGTCTATGTCAATGATTTTCAGCACGTCTGTACCGAATTAGTTCATTTTCGGCATGAATGTACTGGTCTGGTTTTCTCAATTCTGAGTTTTCTTCGTCTAACATACTATATTCATTGAAACTATCTCATTTCATTGATGTGGCCTGTTTTTTGCTTACTCCTGACTTCCAACGAAGTCACCTTAGTTCTACGATCCAATGGAAACGGATCTGAGAATCTTTTTCATGTGCTTTCTCATAGTGCACTTGGCAACTCACTGTTACATGGACGGCTATTTGGGGTTTACTACTCCAAAGCTTTACACGTTTCTATGATGTAGCGACAAACCCCAAATCGGCGTCCATCCCCTCCGGAGTGTTTAGAAAGCATATGAAAAAGATTGTCAGGTTCGGTTCCTCTTCGTTGCTCATAGGCTGCCGCTTGCGGCATAAACCAGCTTTTTAGAATGAAATCCGCTTTGATCATCATCACCTCCTGTTGATATGAGGAGACGGAAAAGAAATATCGGCGCGGGCAATACTTCCACCCAGGAAAAGAAGGAAAGTTGATCATGTTTGTGGTTGAATGTCCAAAGTGCTCTGAGATCATTGTGCTTCCGAATGACATTGATTTAGGAGATCTCGTGGACTGTGAAGAGTGTGATAGGGAATTTGAAGTGGTTTCCGTTCAACCCCTTGAACTCGAATGGATAGATGAGGAAGAGGAAAACGTTTTTGAAACCGATGAAGATTTCTTTTGATAAATGGAGAATGCAGCTGATGGAAAAAGAGTCTTTTCCCTTTTTTGAAGATGGTCCCGATGATCCGGATTATGACCGGAACGATTCCGGGGCAAAGCGACGAAAACTGGGTCCCCACCGGAATGAATGGAAGGAAGACTTCAAGAAAAACGCCGAACGTGAACGCAAGAGACGCAAGGAGAGACAGAAGGCAAGACGTGAAAAAGACCGGACGGATTGGGACGCCGAGGAATGATGACAGCGTTTTGCGTTCTGATCGGAACCCGCACGGGCATATGATATTTTGAAATGGAAGGGAGATTAACCAGCCAGTGAAAAAGGGAAATGTAGTGCCGATAAGAATTGGTGTCGTTGACCAGAGGGTGTGGGGAATTGCCTCCAGCATCGATATCTATGAGTGCGACCCGGGCAAGATCCGTGACGCCGGTGTCATTCGAAGGTTTGTGGTCGAACTGTGCGATCTCATCCAGATGAAACGTTTTGGAGAAACCCGGGTGGTTCATTTCGGGGAAGAGGAGCGCGTGGCCGGCTACTCCATGGTCCAGTTGATCGAGACCTCGCTGATCTCCGCCCATTTTGCAAACCTGACCAATACGGTGTACCTCGATGTGTTCAGCTGCAAGGCCTACGACCCCGAAACCGTGAGGATGTTCGCACAGAGTTACTTCGGCGGCGAGCGGAGCGTGTTGCATGTAACAGAGAGGGTGTAGCCCATGAAGTTACGCGTCTGCTCGGACCTGGAGGAAGGGGAGCAACTCTGGCGAAGCCTTTGGGCCGGGCAAGGCCTTTTCGACCTCTGGAAAATCAGGATGTGTTTTCAGCAGGCCTTCCGGCGCCCCATTCATTTTATCGTCGCCGAATCGCATCTCCAACCCATCGGGATGTTGGCCTTGAGCTGGATTGAAGAAAAAAACGGCTTTGGCTGCTTCCCGGGAGAAACATGGAATGGCCGAACCTGGCTGGAACAAAACCACATACCGGCTACAGGGTCTCCCGTTCGCCAGGCCATGTGGGACGCCACCCCCGAAAACACGGAAGTACGCTATCTTCACCCGGAAGCAGCCGCCACGTTCCCCGGGGTGACCATGGACGAAGAAGGCTTTCTCTTGTACCCGCAGCATCATGGTTATGATTTCAATTCCTACTGGGGTCTCTTTTCACACAAGTCCCGCAAACAGATCCGGCGTGAAATAGAAAAATTCGAGGCCATGGGGAGCCGATACCATCTGGACCAATGGGACGATATTGCCTGGATGTTCGAGATGAACCTGGCAACGCTACAGGGGCATTCCTATTTTCACGACCCCCGGTTTACCAACGGTTTCGAGGCCATGTTGTCGTTTCTGGCCCGACACCAAATGCTCCGGGTGACCACGATCCGAATCAGAGGAAGACGGGCCGCAGTGGACGTGGGAGCGGTCTTTCGCAATCGCTATACCGTCCTTGCCGGCGCCACTGATCCGGAACTTCTGGGGATAGCCAAGATGATCAACCTCTTTCATATAGAATGGGGCTGCACGCAGCGTTTTGATGAGATCGATTTTCTCTGCGGCGACTTCGGTTGGAAAAGGCGCTTTCACCTCCAACCCCGCCCGCTATACCGGTTGAGCAGGACCGCACCCCCCGCTTTTGTCCCTATGTCCGAAGCAGGGCAGGGGGTCGTATTTGCCGAAGCGTAGCACACGCGTCCTGGTTGTCGGAACGACCCGGGATTACATCGACCGTATCCGAGAGAGGATGCCGGGACGTGCGTTTTTTCTGACCGACACCGGCACCGTTTCACCGGGGATTATTCCCCTTCCCCCGGATGAGGAACTCGTCTGTCCACTTACGGATGAAGACGGCGCGGCAGCGGGACTCAAGGCGTTTCTTGACCGTGGGGCCATAACCCTTTGCGGTATTGCCTGTTTTGATTGTGAATCCCTCCCCCTGGCAGCCGCCCTCGCGGAGAGATGGGGATTCCCTTTCCCAAAAAAACAGACCGTTCACTACTGCCGAGACAAGTACCTTTCAAAGAAAATCTGGGCGGACCGCGGCATTTCATGCCCTCGGGTCCGCCAGGTGGACGGGCTGGCAGACATCCACACCTTCATGCGGGAGACAGAAAAGCCCATCATTCTGAAACCGCGTGCGGGAAGCGGCAGCGCACTGACGTTCAGGTGCGACTCCCTCGACGCGGCAACCGAACACTACCTCGGCATTTTGGAAGGCCTGAAGGACCGGGCCACCGATCGACTCTTCCAACCCACGGAGCCGGGCAGCAAACCTGGCGTCGTTTGCGAAGAATGGCTCAGCGGCGACGAGTTCAGCTGCGACGTCTGTGTCACCGAAAAAGATGTGCGGATACTGCGAACGGCCAGAAAATACTTCTCGGACGAGATGCCCGTCGGCGCGACACTCGCCTATGAAATCCCCGCCGGGCCGCCTGATGGAATCCCCGAAGCCGTTTTTAAAAAAGACCTGGGACAAGCGGCCGAAGCACTGGGCTTGAAACAGGGTCTGTACATGGTCGATTTCATATGCAGGAACGGACGGTGTTATTTTCTGGAACTGGCCCCCCGGCTGGGCGGCGATTGCCTCCCCTGGTTGATCGAGGAAAGCTGCGGCGTGGACATGCTGGAGTTCGCGCTGGATTTCGCCGAAGGGCTATCCCCTGCCATGCCGCCCCCTGAGCAATGGGAGCATCTGATCGCGGTTCGATTCCATGCGCACCGCGCAGGCCGCCTGGAGGCGATTCGACCACGGTTCCATCAACATGCTGAGAACGTCCGATCCCAGCTCTGGATCCGCCATCCTGGTGACAGGATCAAACTACCTCCCGAGGACTACGATACGTGGCTCTTAGGGCACATCATTTTTTCACCCAGGTCCGTCCCGGATATCCCTGAACAGATTCGAGATCTTCTCCGGGCTGTCGAGGTGGACATCTCCGGATCATCGCAATGAAGCTCTTGATGAAATTCCTTACCGGACTTGCCGAACGCGCCCGCTTTTATCCTCCAAGGATGGATGAAAGGCGCCTCAAAGTCTTCATCACATCCTGTTTGAGGCAGCGGGATGTCCTCAACCGGCTTGCCGTGAAACACGGCTCTCCGCTTTATGTCCTGGACGAGAGACGCCTCCGGGCGCAGGCCGGGAAATTTCGGAGCGTTTTCGAGGAGCGGTTGCCTGGTGCCGGTATTTTTTTCGCCGTGAAGAGCAACAACATGCCTGAAATCACACGCATCATGGTCAACGAGGGGCTGGGGCTGGACGTCTCGAGCGGCGCGGAGTTGGCCCAGGCCTGTGAGGCGGGCGCCAAGGAAATCTTTTTCAGTGGGCCGGGGAAGACCGACGCGGAGTTGACCGCAGCTATGGGTGAAGCAGACCGCGTGACCGTCCTCATGGACAGCTTCGGGGAATTGCGGCGGCTGGATCGGTTGACACGGCGGCACCGACGAACGGTTCGAGCAGGAGTGCGGTTGAATACGGACCCGCGAGGTCTGTGGCGGAAGTTCGGCATACCGCTCTCCTCCCTTACGCGGTTTTTTCAGGAAGCCTTCGACGCGCCTTTTGTCGAGCTCGCTGGTCTGCAATTCCACACCAGTTGGAACCTGTCACCGTTCGCCCAAACCGCATTTATCTCCAGGCTTGGAAAGGTACTCCGGGACCTGCCGGCAAATATGCTGGGCCAAATGGCATTCCTGGATATCGGAGGCGGATTCTGGCCCGAACAGGGAGAATGGCTGCGCGCCGCTGGAACACCTTTCGGTCAATTCATGAAGCTCCTGTTTCGGGGCCGCCCGGATGTCTCATCACGATTTTGTCTCGAAAGCCGCCTAATTGATGCCTTCGCGCAAGAGATCGCCGCCTCCCTCAAAGCGTCTTTGCCGAAGGCCTTAAATTGCCGAATCTGCCTCGAACCGGGACGGTGGCTGTGCCACGAAGCCGTGCACCTCCTCATAACCGTGGTGGATGTCAAGGCGGACGACCTGGTGATCACGGATGCCGGAACCAACGCCGTGGGATGGGAGCGCTTCGAGCAGGACTACTTCCCCGTCATCAACCTGACCCGCCCGGGCGTTGAGGAACATCCCTGTGCCGTTCTGGGTTCTCTGTGCACCCCCCACGATGTTTGGAGCTATTCCTATCATGGGACAACCATCCGTCAAGGTGATCTCCTCCTGATACCGACCCAGGGGGCCTATACCTACAGCCTGAGGCAGAACTTCATCAAGCCCTTGCCGAACGTGGCCATCATGGACGACGAAATGAGCCTGGACTGGAAGATGATTGTTTAAAAAAAATAGAGAACGCTTGCCCTCCTGGAAAAATAGTGAGATATTTCTACCAGGGAAATGCCAATCGCCCGGCTTAGTGATGCAATCGAAAAGAAGTCCGGTCCTCAGGACTTCCAAAGAAGGCATCTTATTCACGGGAACTCAGGAGGAGAACCTGAGGGTCTTTTTCGGACCCTTTCTCATAGTGCACTTGGCACAAGGCTCCGACATGGACGGCTATTTAGGGTTTAGGCCTCCAGAAGCTCTGGCGCTCTCCAATGGCTACTCTTAAGCCCCAAATAGCCGTCCATCCCCTCCGGGGTCTTTAGAAAGGGTCTGAAAAAGAGTGTCAGGTTCGGCACCACTTCGTTGTCCACAGGCGCCGGCGGCGAAAAAAATTGGCTTTTTCGAAGCCATCATCGTGTCCACGGACGGACTTTTTACGGTTCCATCATCATGGGTTGCGGAAAGGAGAGCTGCCAGTTATGAAAAGCTTCCGAAAAGAACTCTGGTTCAACATCCCGACGCGGCGGGCCTTCGTGAACATCACCCCCCAGGTGGAAGAAACCCTCCGGGAAAGCGGCGTTGCCGAAGGGTTGGTCCTGGTCAATGCCATGCATATCACGGCATCCGTCTTCATCAACGATGATGAATCGGGGCTTCACCGGGACTACGAGGACTGGCTGGAAAAGCTGGCCCCCCACGCCCCTGTCTCCCAGTACAGACACAATGTGGGTGAAGACAATGCCGACGCCCACATGAAGCGCCAGGTCATGGGCCGGGAGGTGGTGGTCGCCGTTACGGGTGGAAGGCTGGACCTGGGGACTTGGGAACAGGTCTTTTACGGTGAGTTTGACGGCCGGAGAAAAAAGCGGGTTCTCATCAAGATTATCGGGGAATAATGAAGGAACAGGAAAAGAAAAGGCCATGGATCAAGAGCGTGGTTCCGGAGATGGCACCCCCCAGCCTCAGCGACAATACGGCTGATGTGGATCGTCTGGTGAAAGCCATCGGGAAGGCCCTCCCGGGCAAGCCCGTCATCACGGATTATCTCCTGATCAGGGATATCGCCTCCACCTTGAGAAGGTGTGAGTACCGCGTGGAAGCGGTCCTTTTCGAAGAGGGGGATCGATGGCATCTGGTGGGCGTTCTGCCCGTCGTTGAGGACCATGCCCTGTTTGGACTGGCGGTGGATCTCGGGAGTTCGACGCTCGTGGTTCGGCTCCTGGACCTGAACACAGGGGAGAGTGTTGATGAAAGCTCTTTTCACAACCCGCAGATTCAGATCGGCACCGATATTCTGGCCAGGATTCATTTTGCCGCGAAGGATGGGGGTCTCCAGGAACTCCAGGCTCTTGTGAGAAATTGCCTCAATAGAGAGATCACAGCATTGTGTGAAAAGCATCGTATCGCCCCCGACCGCATCACGGGCGTGGCCGTGGCAGGCAACACCACCATGACCCATCTTTTCCTTGGCCTGGATCCCTACTGGATCTGCAGGGAACCTTACATTCCCATCATCAACAGCCCGCCCCTCATAAAAGGGAAGGACCTGGGTCTGGCCGTCAACCCTGGAGCCCCTGTCCTGGTCTTCCCCAACGTGGGCAGCTATTTCGGCGGAGACCTCATTGCGGGGATACTGGCTTCCGGCATGAACCGTGAAAAGGAGGTATCGCTCCTGGTGGATGTGGGAACCAACGCCGAGGTGGTCATCGGCAACAGCGAGTGGCTCATGGCCTGTGCCGGGGCCGCAGGCCCCGCACTGGAGGGTGGTGTTGCCGACATGGGAATGATGGCGGGCCCGGGGGTGATCGACAAGGTCACTATCGATCCCGAAACGGAAGCGTTCCACATTCGCACGATTGATAACCGGGAACCCGTTGGTATCTGCGGATCGGGGCTTATCGACCTTGTGGCGCAGCTCTATCTTTCCGGTATGATCGACCTTCGCGGCAAGTTTGTATCCAGAAGATGCGGCGATCGCCTCGTGGAGAGGGACGGCATCAGGGAACTTGTGGTGGTACCGCCCGAGAGATCCGCCACAGGGAAAGCCCTCACCCTGGCCCAGACGGACGTGGACGGACTCGTTCGGTCAAAGGCGGCCATGTTTACCATTCTCATCACCCTTGCCAACACAGTTAATATCCCGCTGATGGAAATCCATCGCTTTTTTGTCGCGGGAACATTCGGTTCCTATATTGATCCCCGTTCGGCCATCACCGTAGGCATGATCCCTGATCTTCCCCTGGAGAGATATGTCTCCCTCGGGAACACCTCCCTGGAAGGAGCCACACTGGGGCTTCTGTCCATAGATGCCAGGAAAGATATTTCCATCATCCGGGACCGGGTAACCTACCTGGAACTCAACGTGAACCAGGAGTTTATGAACCTCTTCAGTGCGGCAAAGTTCATCCCCCATACGGAAAAGAGTCTCTTCCCTTCGGTAAAGCCCCACGGAATGGTTGACAACCCGAGGCCCCTCCAACTAGAATCAAAAGGCAGGTCCTCAGCAGACAGAGGGCACGGAGCCGGTTTTCAAAGGCCCAAATAAGACATCTCATGGAGAGGAAAGACATGAAAAAAAGAGCCCCCAATAGAGAAAAGAAAAAGGCGAAAAAGGCCATCATCCTGGTCGTCTTCCTGGCCATTATCCTGTTCTTCGTAGTGGTCATGGTCTCCAATTCCAAGAAACCGGGCCCCCTCAACCTGGGCAAACTGAATCCACGGGTGCCGGGGGAGGCCTTCATCAGGACCAATGAACAATTGACCCGGGGAATGCTCAAGAACTGGCTTCCAAATGACCTGTTCTGGCCCACCGTCCTCCTGGATAACATGCCCAATTTCCAGCTCGGTGAACTGGAAGTGATCCGGTATAACGTCCGAGTACTGCGGGACAACCTCTCCAGGATGCGGACAACGGACAAGCTGGACCCGTTCGCAGAAGCCGCCTTCACCTCCCTTTCCAATGATCCCCTGAAATGGTGGTTCCCTTCCTATGAGAGCAAGCTGAAAGAAACCGTAAACAATTTGGAGGCCTTTTCGAGAAATCTCGTCACCGGCAAGTCCTTTTTCTATTCCAGGGCGGATAACCTGGCCGAACTCCTCAGACAGTATGCCTCCCTGATGGGTGGGGTGAACACACGCCTGATTAATGCCCCTAGAGACCTGGACAACGCCGTGGACGTGGAGGGACCCGAGAAAGGAGGCGTGAAGAAACCCGCGAAACTGGTCAACATAAACATCCCCTGGTACAAGATCGATGACAATTTTTATTATGCCCAGGGTGTTGCTTACGCCCTGGGAGAATCGTTCAAGGCCATCAGAGTTGATTTTCTGGGAGTCCTGAAAGACAAGAACTCCGTCAAGCTGTTGGATAAGATCCTTGAAAGCCTCAACCGATGCAATTTCGACCCCCTGATCGTTTTCAACGGGGACCCAGGCAGCATCTTTGCGAACCATTCTCTGAATCTTTCGGGCGTATTCAATGACGCGAGACAGAAGATCAATTCGCTCATTGTGTCTCTGATGCAGGGGTAACCTGAGAGGCTTATGGCGTAGGGCTTAAGGCGCAAGGAAAAGATCACAAAGTGAATAACGCTGAACCGGAAAACAGACGCAGTTGCCGCTATGCATGAAATGTCCATCGCCCAGAGCCTGGTCGACATTCTCAAAGAAGAGATGGTCAAAAACCAGGCCAAGGTCCTCCGGTCGGTCAAATTGAACATCGGCCGGCTCTCCGCCATCGTGCCCGACTCCCTTTCCTTCTGTTTCGAGATCATTGTCTCCGGCACCGATATGGAGGGGGCGGAACTTGTCATGGAAATGATTCCCCTGGAGGGTGTCTGCCTCGACTGTGAAAAGGCCTTCGAGATTGAGGATTACGCATTCAGCTGCCCCCATTGCAAGAGTGCCAACATCAAGACCACCAGGGGGCAAGACCTTTCCATTGTCGAGATGGAGGTGGATTGATGCGGTGGAAGGGGCATCGGGCGCAAGGCTTAAGCAGTATTATTCATAATTACGGTGACCTATTCGGTCTACGATTAGCTCACCACAGAGGCACAGAGAGCACAGAGGATTTGGGGGGGTTGCCCATCGGGAGACGGCGATTGGCAAAAAGAACATGCCTTCGGCAAAAGGCACTTTGCCTCAGCCAGAGGCAGGGGTGATCATTTTTGCTTGCCGGTATCTCCCGGCAAGCAAAAAAAATGTATCTCTGTGTCCTCTGTGACTCTGTGGTGAGAAATGTCTTTCAGACTGAATGCGATGAAGAGGGGAGGATTACGTCATCGTACTTAGGACTTAAGGCATAAGGTTCGAGGCTTGGGCCTCGTTTTCAGAAGATAAAGGAAGGAGTTTCATATGAAAATATCCGTTGTAAAAAATATCCTGGAGGCCAATGATCGCATAGCCCAGCAGAACCGCGCCCTTTTTGATGAAAAAGGCGTGACCGTCATGAACCTCATGAGTTCCCCGGGAGCGGGAAAGACCAGCCTCCTTGAAAAAACCATTTCTGCACTCAAAGAAGATTTGACTTTGGGCGTGATTGAAGGGGACATCCAGTCCTCAAAGGATGCCGAACGGATCGCCCGAATGGACATCCCGGTCGTCCAGATCAACACCGGGGGCGCCTGTCACCTGGACGGAAACATGATCCGGGACACCTTCGGGGAATTTAGCCTGGAAACGTTGGATCTCCTGGTTGTGGAAAACGTGGGCAATCTGGTTTGTCCCGCCGAGTTCAAGGTGGGAGAAGACTTCAAGGCCATGATCCTCAGCGTCACGGAAGGCGAAGATAAGCCCGCAAAATATCCCCTGATGTTTCATGAATCAAGCGTACTGCTCATCAACAAAATCGACCTTCTCCCCTACGTGGACTGCACGGTGGAAGGCATCCGCGAAGAGGCACTGAAGATAAACCCCCACCTCGTCATCTTTGAAATTTCCTGCAAGACAGGCGATGGGCTCGAGGCCTGGTACGATTGGTTGCAACAAGAGGTCCGGGTCAGGAAAAAGGCCTGAGCCGATTTCCATCAGGCAGTCCATGTTTAAATCTCTGCATCTGAAGCATCTTCACAGCCTGCGCAAGGCCGTCCTGAGGCCGCCCTCCCCCACCAGGCCCATGTTGTGGCTGATTGAAAAAGATGGTGTCCGGGCTGTGCTCAAGGACTTCAGCACCACCGGTTTTTGGTTCAGGAACCTGGCCGGTCGCTTTCTTATCTGGCGGGAAAGCCGGGCTTACAGGAGACTTGAAAACCTTGAGGGCGTGCCCCGTCTCTACCGAGTAATGGATGGCGTTGCGCTTGTCCTGGAAGAGATCCCGGGCACGAGCCTCGCTGATCTGAAAGAAGGAATGGTTCTGCCTGAAGATTTTTTCGCCGCGTGTCAACGATTGGTTTTCCGTTTTCATGCGAGAGGTATTGCCCACTGCGACCTGAAAAGGGCACCAAATATCATCCTGGGGAGCGACGAACGACCCTATATCGTGGACTGGGCGGCAGCCATTCTGGAAAGTGAATTCAGATTCTTTCCCCTGAACCGCATTTACCGCAGGTTTTGCCTGGATGATGAACTGGCCATCATCAAACTCAAGCTCAAGCACTGTCCCGATGCGGTGACCGAGGAGGAAAAGGGCCGCTTTGAATACCGAAGCGGTCCGGAGAAATCCATTCGGGCCATCAGGGATCGGCTTCGAAAACTGCTCAAACGCATCGCCTAGTGCCCCCCTGAAGAGCCATTTTCTGTTTCTTTACAGGTGATCTTCTGTTCAGGGAGCAAGGGGGATACGAGCATTTTTTCAGCCATGCCGCGGCCCATTGCGATGCGGGTGCAATCCCGCCCCAGGATCAACCTGCCATGTGCGTCATTGTTGATAATCTCCAGACGATCCCCCACGCGCAACCCCATGGAGGCCAGCCGCGATTTTCCGCCCGCACCGACCGTGATCTCCTTGAGTTCAACCTGTTCCCCGGGTTTGGCCATGGACAGGGGAATCAGCCTGGCCCTCTGGGAAAAGCATTCGTCACAGAGCCCGTAGATTTCCATGCGATGCTGGAGCATTTGAAAACCATGGGCTGATGCAATCTGGAGCTGCAACTGTTCCATGTTGTCGTTGGCAAATTCGACAATCTTTCCGCACTTGGTACAGACCAGGTGGTCGTGGTGACGCCCCAGGTGCCTGTGCTCGTAACGAATGGGTTGGGATTCGAACTTCTCCCTTTGGGCGAATCCAAGTTCCACCATGCGATTCATGCACTGCCGGACGAAACCGACCTCATAATGATAATCCCTTTCTTCCAGCAACCTGAACAACTCTTCAAGGGTAACGTGCCCTTCCGTATCAAGAAAGGCATCAACGATATTCAGTCGATCCTCAACCCGGTCTACCCGATCGGCTTTAAGAAGTGCCCTCAGATTGGCCTTTTCAAGAAGATTTGTGTCTTTTATTTCTCTTTTCATCCCATTCCATCAACTTTTAATTTCACTGAAAAATCCCAGGAATCCCTTTACTGCATTTCCGATAAAGTTCCGTTCCCTCTCCCGTGTCGGTCCGTCCATTCTTGCAAAGGCGGCGAGATCAGGATCCTTCGACAGCAAGACTTCCACGCAACGCCTTTCCGGATCCTCTTCCCCAGAGGCGATCTCCCCCTTAATCCAACCTTTCCAGGACAATACCTGCGCACGAAAACGTTTCAGCATGAGGTGAGAGCTTTCCGCCTGTCCGAAGTGGGCATAAAATATGGGTTGGTCTTCAAGAGAGATGAGGCGGTCTACGCTCTCCAGGAACACCTCCGGGAAAAATCTTGGCGGCGTCGCGGGCCGCAGGTATTCCTCCCTCCCGACCATCATGAAAATACCTGCCGCTTCCCCTGCCAAAAGCCGGTTCCGGCAGCTGAAACTCAGGTGGTGCTGGGCATGGCCCGGGGTCTCTATCACGGTGACGCCGCTTACCTGCGCCCTGGTGTGGGAGATCATACGGTCTAATGGTACGGGTTTGGGTTTCCCGTAAGATTCCGCAATTTCCCCCAGCACCTTCAGGCTGCCGCTCCAGAGTCTGGAAGGATCGACCAGGTTGGGGATCCCTTTCTCATGGCAGATGACCCGCGCCATGGGGTAACGCGCCAGGACATCCGCCAAGGCGCCGGCATGATCCAGATGGATATGCGTGAGCAAAACGTAATCTATTTTGTCTATGCCAAGTCTTGAAAGGCTTTCAATCAGCCGACCGGAAGTATTGGCCGGGCCCACGTCCACCAGCAGGGTGAGATCATCCTGAAAGAGCCACGAGCCGATAAAGCCATCAAAACCGGGGCTATCCTGTTTGATTTCGATCAGTGTTTCCATTAAGTGCTCCGAACAACAACTGATATTTAGCCGCAGACACACGCGGACCTGCGCAGACATTGATCCAGGGCCGACCCGGTCGTGAATCAATACGCATTGCCCTTCGGGCAAGGAAAAAACTTTTTTCGCCTTTCTATTCTCATCCCAACAATGGGATGCATACTTTGTGATTTGGCTGCCCGGCTCGGCTGCCATCTCAAATATAAGTGCAGTTAATCCGCATTTCTATTTTATTCTAGAAAATCGTAGAACGGCCCTCAAGAGACTTTTTACCAACTCATGATTTTTTACTCAATAATTTTCTCATTTTTCCGATATTTCTATATAACAACAACGACGGCTTTTCATTAACAAAGAGCGGCCAAAACCTGATTTCCGAGCTGGAGCTGATTTTCGTCAATTTCGTAAAAAGCTGGTTTATGCCGTAAATGGCATCCTATGAGAAAGCACATGAAAAAGATTCTCAGATCCGTTTCCTTAAATGCGGATGAAAAAGCGACTTCGTTAGAAGGCCATGGACGGACTTTTTTCGGTTTCAAATAATAATTAGGGAGCAATGCGATAACTGCCATGGGTATCTCAAGCAAAAAAAGAATTCTGGTTGTTGACGATGAAGAAATGATACGGACAACGGCAGGTGCCTTCATGGAAAAGATCGGTTATGAGTGTGAAACTGCTGAGGACGCTGAACAAGCCCTGGACGTCCTTTCACAAAAGTCTTTCGACCTGGTCATTTCCGACATTTCCATGCCTGGAATGGACGGCATCCAATTCATGAAAAAGGCAAAAGAATCCTATCCTGAATTGCCATTCATGATTATGACGGGATATGCCGTTGATTACAGCTACGCTGAGATCATCGCTGCCGGAGCTTCCGATTTCATCCCCAAACCTTTTGACCTCAAGGAACTGAAGGCCAAGACAGAGAGAATCAATCGCGAAAAGGGGATCCTGGCCGATCTTCAGGAAAGCAACGAACAACTGGAATCAGCCATCGAAAAGGCCAACCAGATGGCTGTTCAGGCTGAGCTGGCTTCTCTGGCGAAGAGTGAATTTCTCGCCAATATGAGCCATGAGATACGCACCCCGCTTAACGGGGTGGTCGGCTTTACAGACATGCTCCTGGATACGCAGCTTTCCGACGAACAGATAGACTATGCAAGCACCATCAAGAGGAGCGGTGAGGCCCTGCTCTCCCTGATCAACGACATCCTGGATTTTTCCAAGATCGAGGCCGGCCAAATGGACCTCGAGGAAATTGATTTCGACCCCGAGATACTCTGCCACGATGTATGCGACCTGATCCGTCCAAAGGTTGATGGAAAGGATATCGAAATCCTCTGTCGGATAGGGGATGATGTCCCCACCCGAATCAAGGCGGATCCGCACCGCTTCCGGCAGGTCCTCGTCAACCTGATGGGAAATGCAAGCAAGTTTACCGAGATCGGAGAGATCGTGCTCTCGTTCGAAATGGAGGATGAAAAAGATGGGCAACTCGGGTTTCATGTCACGGTAAGTGATACGGGCATAGGGATTCCTGAGGGAAAACTCGCCACCATTTTCGAACCCTTTCAGCAGGCTGACGGATCCACTACCAGGAAATACGGCGGGACGGGCCTGGGGCTCTCCATCTGCAAGAAGATCTCTGAACTCATGGAAGGGGGCGTCTGGGCCGAAAGCACGCCGGGCAAAGGGACCAGCTTCCATTTCACTGGCAAGGTCAAGGGGTCCCCTGAAAAAGCAGCCAGGAGATTCCTGCCGGCCTCCCTTGGGGGGAAGAAAATTCTGATCGTGGACGACAGCCAGACGAACCTGGATATTCTACGGCATGAGCTTGAATCCCTGGGCATGAAAGTGCATGCGCTCAAGGATGGCTGTGAGGCCCTTTCAACCGCGCAAAAGGCCCTCGAAGCCGACGACCCGTTTGATCTCTGTATCACGGATATCAGGATGCCCGGAATGAATGGATATGAAGTGGCCGCTGCCATCCGGAAGGCCCCTGCCCCTTTATCCGACCTGCCGTTACTGGCCTTCTCCTCGTCGGTCGTGCGTGCCGCCAAGAGATGTCAGGAAGCAGGATTTGATGGTTTTCTCCCAAAGCCCGTTCCCAGGCAGAGACTCTTCAAGATGATCGAGCAACTCATTGGAAAAATGGAGGCCAAGGGAGAGGAAGAAAGACCGCTCGTGACCCAGTATTCCGTGCGGGAGGAGATGAAACACTCGGTCTCCATTCTCCTGGCAGAGGACAACCCCGTCAATCAGAAACTGGCCACCATGATGCTCAAGAAGGCCGGCTACCAGGTGGAAATCGCAAACAACGGCAAAGAGGCGGTGGAAAAATATGTAGACGATCCCACGGCCTTTCATCTCATTTTCATGGACGTCCAGATGCCCGAAATGGACGGGATGCAGGCCACCGCAAAGATCAGAAAGCTGGAGAACGGGAAATCCAAACCCGGAAACGGGTCCCCTGACGGCGGGGCCTCGAACCATATCCCCATCATTGCCATGACCGCCAATGCCATGGCAGGGGACAGGGAAAGTTGTCTCGAGGCCGGAATGGATGAATACATCACGAAACCCATCAAGAGAGAACTCGTATTTCAAGTGATTGACAGGTTCGTCTTGAGCAAGGAGGCAACATGAACATCAAGAAACTCGCGGAAGGCCTGGGACTGGAAGAGGAAGAATACATGGAGATTCTGGAACTTCTTGTGGATTCCGGCATTGCCGACATTGTTTCACTGGAGGCCGCCGCTGGAAACAACGACGCGGAAGAGGCTGTCAAGGCTGCCCATTCCCTCAAGGGAGCTGCGGCCAACATGGGTCTTGTGGAACTTTCGGAGATAGCCAAAGTCATCGAGTTCAAGGCCAGGGAGCAGGACCTGACCGACATGGAAGAGAATATCAAGCTCCTCAAGGTTGAATTTGAACCAATCGTCGCGCTCGTTCAGGCTTAGGATCACACGTTGGAGTGCCCCATTGAAGAACCATTTTCCCATACTGGTCGCTGAAGACAACCCGGTCTCACGCAAGCTGCTTGAAAAGACCCTTACGAAGGCCGGGTATGAGGTTTCCACGGCACGGGATGGACAGGAGGCACTCGGTCTTTTTGATGAACGCTTCTTTCCCATCGTCCTGACCGACTGGATGATGCCCGAAATGAGTGGACCGGAACTCTGCAGGGCCATCCGCGGAAAGTCCGGCAACGGCTATGTCTTCATGATCCTCCTGACGGCCAAGGACTCCAAGGAGGACATTGTTGAGGGTCTGGAGGCCGGAGCCGACGATTACCTCACCAAACCCTTCAACCGGGCCGAACTCATGGCCCGCCTGAAGACGGCCACCCGCATACTGGAACTGGAGAGGTCCCTTAAGAAGGCCAACGAAGAGATCAAGGCGCTCTCCATAACGGATCCCCTGACCGGATGCTACAACAGGGGCTATCTCAACGAAAAACTGCCCCAGGAGATCAAGAGGGTCAGGCGGTACGGCCGCGCCCTTTCCGTCATCCTCTGTGATATAGATCACTTCAAGAAAGTGAACGACACCTATGGTCACCAGGCGGGGGACACGGTCCTCAAGGCCTTTGCCGATTGCCTGTTGGATTCCGTTCGAGAGGGAATTGACTGGGTGGACAGATACGGTGGGGAAGAGTTCCTGGTTGTGCTCCCGGAAACACCCTTTGAAGGCGCCAACCTGGTGGCGGAGAGGCTCCGAACCGCCGTCGCCGGCGAAGAGATCGAGACTTCAGAAGGGGTCCTGCAGATCACCGCAAGCTTCGGGGTGTCCGAAATCGATGCAGACACACCTGATTCCCTCATCTCACCGGAAGCCCTGGTAAAAGCAGCCGACGACAACCTCTACCAGGCCAAGGAAGAGGGCCGCAACACCGTCCGAGGCCGGCCCCTGTAGGAGCAAGCTCCGCTTGCGAAGCCAAATTCACCACCCCACCGTAGGAGCAAGCTCCTGCTTGCGAAACCTAGATCCACCACCCTCCGTAGGAGCAGTCTCCCGCCTGCGAACATCGTGACCTGAAGGTCGCTCCTACGGCCGTTGTTGCAGCTCAAAAATCTCCACCTCGTCGGAGATATTCTTCAGAGGCACGCTTCCCAATGAAACAAACGGGAATTCCTCGATCACCCTTTCTGCCGTATTTCTGACGGCCATGATGTTTCCGCCTTTGGCCTTATCGCAGATTCTCGCGGCGATGTTGACCAGTGTTCCATGAGCCGTATAGGTCCAACGCGAACCGGTGGGACTTTCAAACTTCAGGGCACCGAGATAGGCCTCACCCGAGGCAACGCCTATGTTTACCGCGAGGGGCCGCAAAAGGGCCGGTGATTCACGGTTGATCCTGTCAGTCTGGCTCCTGATGGTGGCAGCCGCCCTGATGGCCTCCAGCGCATGGGCCTTTTCGTCATCGGACAAAAACAACACCATGAGCCCGTCACCGGCCGTCTCCATCACATCCCCGTTGTTGGTGTAAATGGCGTCCATGAACACGGAGAAATATTTTTCCACCAGGTTATTGACCTCGGTGCCCCCCACCTCTTCAGTAAGCCGCGAATAGCCCTCGATATCGAGAAACATGACGGACAGGTCTCTTTCGCCGGCATCCAGGGTTTCAGAAGTGGGAGACTTCTCGATCATGCTGGTCACGGTGGCAGGGACGAATTTACACAGGTTTGCCTTGATGCTCTCCAGAATCTCCACCTTGCGCAACGCGGCCTGGAGTTCACCAAGCGTCTTTTCAAGCTCTTCATTCTTCACCTGCAGTTCCCGGTTGAGGCTGGTGATCTGTTCAAAGGAGAGCGCATTCTTGAGGGCCACGACCAGGTTGTTCACGAGGGTGCCGAGGAGTTCCCTGTCATGAATTCTAAAGGGTTCCTCGGTCAGTTTAGGGCCAAACAAAAAATATTTTCGCTGCTATCTCTGTTGTCTCTAGTGAACGAAGTGAACGGGCGTGAGGGAATGTCTTTTGATCTATAGGTTGCATTAGCACTGCCTCTGTATCGCGTTATTATCTTTTCCTCCACTTCGTTGCTCATAGGCTGTCGCTTGTGGCATAAGAGGTCGTGAATACCGTTCCCCCGGACTTTATACAATCCAATGCAGAATCGCAATAGGGGCAGCGTTCAATATCACCAGGGCAGTGATCCTGTCCGCCGGCAATATGGCTGCACCGTTCAGACGTCATCTGTAGTCTGAAATTGAAGCGTTCGGAAAAGATCTTCATTCTCAAAAGATCTGCCCCTCTGTCAAGACCTCAGTTGCACCCATCTTTCCCGATAAGACTGCGTCGTCAGGCAGATGTAGATAATCGGGGAAGTGGAAAGGGCATTGGCTTGGTAAAGGCACCCTGGGGCGTTCTAGTGCACAGTTACCTTTTGAACGCCGAAAGCAGATTTCGATCAAAAGTCTTTATGTTTTTGATTTTGTTTCGCTGACAGACAGCCAAATGCAGCAGATCTCTCGCAGTCAATCCCGGAAAACCGTCAGCGAGATGACGGGCATGTAAGACCATATCCTGATCAATGGGGAGAATCTGATCAATGCCCAGCGTTGCAAGTTCAAGAGCGGCATCAAGGGTCTCCATGCGATTCACAGGCAGGTAGACATGGAGCAATTCCTGGAGGACTTCTGCCGAGGTGATAAGCCTCAGACCCTTTTTTCTGGACTCGACAAAGAACTTTTGGGCCTCGGATCTCAGAGGATGGGATCGGCCGACAGCGTAGATAAAGACATTGCTGTCAACAAAGATCATGCCTCATTCCCTCCACGATAGCTTTCCAGAACGAGGTTTTTCTGTTCCTCCCAATCCGGCTCGGTGCCCTTCTCCCTTTCACTGCATTGTTCAAAAAACGCTTTCAGAGATCCTGGATCGGACAGACCCTGCCTTCTCTCATTCTTCATTAGCGTTCTTTTCCCCGCGTCACGCAACCATGCGCTGAGCGATTTTGATTCCTTCGCGGCCTGGGATTTGAATTTCACCGCTTCAGCCTCATCAAGGATAACCTGGACTCTGACAGACACTGAAAAACCCCCTTTTAAACTGTAATACTGTTGTGCATGTGTAACGATAATACGTATTGAAAGACTTGTCAAATCATGTCCTTTCTATTTTCGCGGAAAAGGGTAGAGCCATTTTTATTCTCATCTCGACGCCGATGTAAATTATTTATGATTCCGCCTCCAGGAAGGCCGTGAACCCCTTGTAGGCCATGAACATATCCCCCTTATGGGAGACTTCGAAAGGCGAATGCATGGAGAGGACGGCCGGGCCGCAATCGATGATATCCATGCCGTAGGACGCCAGGAACTTGGCTACGGTCCCGCCTCCCCCTTCGTCCACCTTTCCCAGTTCGCCGGTCTGCCAGGTCACTTTTTTCCGGTTGAAAAGCTGTCTCAACCATCCCACGTATTCCGCGTCGGCATCATTGGCATTGGACTTTCCCCCATGCCCTGTAAATTTTGTCATGCAAATCCCGTAGCCCAGTCTGGCTGCGTTCTGCTTTTCGTGAACATCCTGGTAGTCCGGATCGAGGGCACCGTTCACATCCGCCGAAAGGGCCTTCGAACCGGCCAGGATCCGGCCCACTTCCAGGGCGCTTGCGCCCTGCCCCATCTGCTCGATCAGGTCACCGACAACCGATTCGATGAACCGGGACTTGGCCCCGGTCGCCCCGTCGCTCCCTACCTCTTCCTTGTCCACGAAGAGGGCCACGGCCGTTCTGGAAGCTGGGTTCATGTCCAGTATGGCCCGGAGGCCGGTATAGGCGGAAATCCGGTCATCCTGGCCGTAGGCCCCTATGAGGGACCTGTCAAATCCCACGTCTCTTGCCTTGCCCGCGGGCACGACCTCCAGTTCCGCGCTGATGAGGTCTTCCTCCTCCAGGCCGTATACCGTGTTCAGATGCTGAAGGACCGCGAGCTTGAAACGCTCTTTCGTATCCTTGTTCCCCAGGGGTATGCCCCCTACAATGAGGTTAAGTTTCTCACCCACGATGGCCTCACCAAGTTTTTTCTCATACTGGGCCTTCTGGGCCAGATGGGGAAGCAGGTCCAGCACCGTAAATACGGGATCCTTCTCATCCTCACCCAGAGAGAGATCCAGTGATCCGCCGTCCTTTTTCATGATGCGGCCATGAAGGGCAAGGGGACGCGACAACCACTGGAACTTCTTGATCCCGCCGTAGTAGTGGGTTTTCAAGAAGGCCAGATCAACGTCCTCGTAAAGAGGCCTTTGCTTCAAGTCGAGGCGGGGCGCATCGATATGGGATACGATGAGGCGGACACCGTCTTTGATCGGCCCCTTGCCTGGTTTCACGAGAGCGATGGCCTTGTTGTGAAAAACGCGCATGAAAGGGGCGGAAGAGGCCTTTCCCGATGGGGCTGAAAATCCCGCCCCTTCAGCCATCTCCCGGATGCAGGACACCGCCTCCCGCTCCGTCTTGGCCCGGTCCAGGAAGGACTTGTAGCCTTCTGCAAGAGCGAATACCTGTCTTTTTTCAGCCTCACTGATTTCATCCCACACGAGGCGCGGGGTGTAGAAGAGTTTTTCGCTCAGGTCCTTAATCTCTTTCTTGGTCAGCTTCTTTTGTGCCGTCATCATTCAATTTCCTTTCCGTTTTATTAGTTGTTGTGATCCGTAGGAGCAACCTCCTGGTTGCGATATGGGCCCATATTCGCGAGCTGGAGCTTTATTTCACCTGTTGTTTGTCGCAAGCAGGAGCAATTCGCAGGCAGAGCCTGATCCTACGCATTGACACTCGCGGGCGGAGCCTGATCCTACGGATTAACAATCGCAAGCTGAAGCTTGCTCCTACGCACTGGCTGTGCCGATGAGATCCCCAATCCGAACAATGCCTTTTTCAACGCAATATTTCCTGATACCTTCCAGGATGTCGAGCGTGGCATGGGGATTTACAAAACTGGCTGTTCCCACCTGCACGGCCCGGGCACCGGCAATAAGGAACTCAAGGGCATCACCTGCATCCATAATCCCCCCCACTCCCATCACGGGAATCTTCACCGCCCGCACCACACGGTAAACCAGGTAGAGGGCCACCGGCCGGATGGCAGGACCTGAAAGCCCCCCCGAGATGTTCCCAAGCCGCGGCCTCCTGGTGTCTATGTCAATGGCCATACCGGTCAGTGTATTGATGAGAGAGACGGCATGAGCGCCCGCGTGCTCAACCGCGCGCGCCACTGCGCAGATGTCGGTCACATTGGGTGTCAGTTTTACGATCACGGGTTTGTCCGTATTTCGGAGGACGATTTCAGTAACGGCGGCAGAGACGGCCGGGTCCGTCCCGAATGCCATACCGCCCTGATCCACGTTGGGGCAGGAGATGTTGACCTCCAGGGCGGCAATCCCTTCGGCACCCTTGAGCGCCGCGGCAACAGCCCCGTATTCCTCCAGGGTGTGCCCGTAGATGTTCACCATAACGGCCGTGTCAAGGGTCCTGAGCCATGGCAGTTTTTCCTTGAGAAAGGCTTCGACACCGATGTTGGCAAGGCCAATGGCGTTCAGCATACCCGCAGGGGTTTCAACGATTCTCGGCGGTCTGTTCCCGGGACGGGGTTTCAGGGAAAGCCCCTTCACGACGATGCCGCCGAGCAGATTAGGGTCCACCAGGGGCGCGTATTCCTGACCGTAGCCGAAGGTCCCTGAGGCGGCGATGACCGGGTTTTTGAGTTCCAGGGAACCCAGGGGGACTTTGAGATCCGGTTCCAGCTGGCTCATTGTGCCCCCCAGTCAATGGCGGATGCCTTGAAAACAGGGCCGTCCCGGCACACGTGCAGATAGGTTCGGTCTTCCTTGGGTGCGGCCTTCACGGCGCATCCCTGGCAGGCACCCAGGCCGCAGGCCATGACGGACTCGAGGGAGACCTGGCAGTCCACGCCTCTTTCAAGGCAGAGGGCGGCCACTTTCCTGAGCATGGGCATGGGTCCGCAGGTGTATACCGTTTCGCCGCCGGTTCCGGCAAGTTCATCTTCGAGGAGTTCCGTGACGAGCCCCTTGTGTCCTGCCGAGCCATCCTCCGTGGCAATGGAAACTTCAAGCTCTTTCGCACCGATCCGTTCCAGAGAGATGATTTCAGTGGCCGTTCTATAGCCCGTCAGCAAGGTGCAACGCCCCTCCCCCGGAAGGCCGGCAAGAAACACCAGGGGCGCCAGACCCATGCCGCCGGCCACGAGGAGGCCGGATTGGCCTTTCCCTGGAGCTCGGAATCCGTGGCCGAGGGGGCCCATAAGGGAGAGATGTCTGCCGGTTCCCGTCTCCGCCAGGATACGGGTTCCCTTTCCCACCACGCGGTAGAGGAGGAGCAGAGTGCCCTCATTCCGGCTGCCGCAGATGGAAAACGGCCGTCTCAGGAGGGGATCACGCCCATGGCCCACCCGCACCATAACAAACTGGCCCGGCGCGGCCCGGGTCGCAATCTCCGGGGATCGCAACCTCATCAGGAAGGTGTCCGGTGCCACCTCGTCATTCGAAAGGATTTCCGCTCTGTGTTCAACAATAGTCATGAATCGAAGGCCTTTTATTTGCATTGTCGCCCTATTGACGCCAAGAATATCTTTACACAAAAACCGAGATATGCGCAATAAGAGATCCGGCGAGGACAAAGCTCCCAGCAGAAAAATCCCTTGAGCAATTTGCCTCGGTCGTATAAGAAAAAATAGACTCATCCGGCTAATGCGTAAGTTTACCCATGTGGGGATCTTGCAGCAGATCAATAGACAAGAAAATGATCGCGACCGGGAGGTCGCTCCTACAGTGAGAAAGGGTGAAACGTCCTGTAGGGACAACGTCTATGTTGCAAAGTGAAAGCATGGTTAATGTGAAGAGAGTGTGCCCACAGGAAATGCCCTTAAATATAGAGCTGTTAGATATCGTTTTTGAAATATTTTGGACATCAACGACATTCAGATAAAGGTAAGCGGTTACGTGAGCGAGGTTTTCTGCGGTGAGATCCCGGTTGGCTGCAAGCACGCCTTTACCCGTCGCATCCTTCGAACGCGAAACAAGGCCGAGATACCTCCCTGGCTGCTCAAACGATGCCCCGACTACGTCTCCCCGGAGACCATCAAACGGTTTTGGTATGGGGACGACGGCACCATGAAAGATCTCTTTTCGGAGCAGGGCGCTCACTGGGAAGGCTACCGCGCTGTAAATCATTTCCATCAGGTGCTGGGATTTGGGAGCGGAAAAGAGGGCATCGGTCTTTTTGAAATCGTGCTTGAAAAAAAAGGCAAGGCCCTTCTCGAATTTGTCCCCTTTGACCCGCCCATGGAAACGCCGCATCCCCTGCATAAAATGGACATCCTCAGACAGTGCAGACTCCCGGACTTTTGCATTCCTGAAGCCCAGGACGGTCACGTGGCCGTAACGGCCGGGTACTGGGCCAAGGGGACCATGATATTTCCCCTCAGACTCGCCGGATCTTTTCGAAAGGAGGCCCTGGAAATCCTCGTGGCGGATCTTTCGGCGTTGGGGGTGGGAGAAGACTGCTTTGTTGCCGGTCTCCGTTATGGTGGACGGGACCTAAAGGGAAAGATCATCCGTGAAACGGAGCGGGAAATGTACCAGGTGGTCTGGTACTCGCATAAGAGGGAGAGATGGCTGGACATGTACGAGATGGAATGATAGAGGTTGATCTGTCTGCGTAAACGCAATAACCTATGATCACCGGCAGAGGAACATCATGAAGCGAAAAGAATACCTGTTATTGCAGAAAAAGCAGGGTAGACATCTCATGGGGGTCTTCCCGGCCCAGTACCCGAAAGAAATCCTCTGGGCCCTGGATATTGTGCCTGCGGAGATCTGGGACCCTCCGCTGCAGATCACTTCTGCAAGCGCCCACCTGCAATCCTATATCTGTTCAGTGGTTCAACTGGGTCTTGAATTAATTTTGCAGGGAAAATGCAAGTTCCTCGACGGGTTTCTCTTCCCCCACACCTGTGACTCCATTCAAAACATGGCCTCGATCATCTTTGACTACATCAAGGCGGACAAACCCTGCTATTTTTTCTATCATCCCAAGGCCCCCTATGGTGGTTCTGCCAGGGATTTCTATCTGCAGCAGCTGAAAGATCTGGCCGACGCCTTGGCTGATCATTTCGGCCCGCTGCATATGAGTGCGGTCAAGGAACGTGTGCAGCAGGGGCAGCATATTTCCCGTCTGGTGGAGGATCTCTATTCTCTCAGGGCGCAGGACCGGCTGCGCCTGAGCAACGAGGAATTTTATGGACTCATCCGGCAGGGTGAATATCTCTTCCCTGATGACTGGATCCCGCTCCTGGAGACCCATCTGAACCGGGACAGAGGGAAACCCGACAAACTCCTGACACCGGTCATTTTGAGCGGCGTCCTGCCGAATCCCCCGGAACTCCTGACCCTCCTGGACGACCTGGGTGTCCTGGTCGCCTATGACGATTTTCTCAACGGCAGCCGTCGTCTTCTTGTTCCAGGGAATGATTTCAAGGACCCGTTCGAACAGCTTACAGAGGCCTATTTTGCCATGCCGCCCTGTTCAACCAGGGGCTCTTCCATCGAGCGTCGGAGGGATTATCTGTTCAAGATGATCGATGCCACCGGGGCGAAAGGGGTCATTTTCAATGTGGTGAAATTTTGCGAACCCGAGTGGTTTGATGTGCCCAGTCTGCAGGAGGGCCTCAAGAAACGCGGTATTCCCTCCCTGACCCTGGACACGGAATTGAACCAGGGGCTCAGCGGCCAAATGACGACCAGGGTGGAGGCTTTTATCGAGACGCTCAACAAGGGTTAACCGGTTGGCCCGTTCGCCCGTTCACCGGCAAAGCCGTTGCAACGGCTCAGACGCTCGATGACTTAATGAACTCCGAGGTAGTTTATGTCCCTTTATCAATCAGCCAGGTACCATTTCATGAAGGACGTGGGTGCACCCGCGCTCCTCAGCCTCCAGAAAATGAGGAAAAAGAAGCCCCCGAGAAAACCCAGTCCCTACCTGGGGCCGCCGCTCAAATGCGCAGGACGTCTCCGGGAAATCATGACCAGGCACTACTATCTCTCGCGGTATGCGCCCGGAGCGAAACCTGTCGCCTGGGTGACCAGTGGCGCCCCCGTGGAACTCCTGAGGGTCTTCGACTTCTACACGGTCTATCCTGAAAACCACGGAGCACTCTGCGGAGCCCGGATGATGGGGCCTGAAATCTGTTCCGAGGCAGAAGCCAGGGGTTACCATCCTGATCTCTGTTCCTATGCCCGCATCGACCTGGGACACGCCTTCTCCGGGAAGACCCCGGCAGGCCGCCTCCCGAGACCGGACCTCCTTTATTGCTCGAACAATATCTGCCAGACCGTGCTCTACTGGTTCAAGGCCCTTTCCCACTACTGGGATATCCCCCTCATCCTCTTTGACACCCCTTACAACTTTGAGGAGATCAGGGATCGTGATATACGGTATATGGTCAGCCAGTTTGAGGAGATGATTCCCGAGCTGGAGCGCATTTCCGGCACGAAATTCTCTGAAACACATTTCCAGAAGACCATCTCCCTTGCCAGGAAATCTTCGGTCAGATGGGGCGAGGTCCTTGGGACCATGAAAAATCGCCCTGCGCCCATGAGCATCTTCGACGCCTTCGTTCATCTCGCCCCGATTGTCTCTCTCAGAGGCCTTCCCGTTTCCATGGAATATTATGATCTCCTTCTGAATGAGCTGAGGGAGAGGGTCAAATCAGGTATCGGCGCGGTCACCAATGAACGAAAACGGCTCATGTGGGATAACATAGCCGTGTGGTTCAAGCTCCGGGACTGGTCCCATCTCTTTGCAGAAAGGGGTTTCAATTTCGTGGCGGCAACTTATACCAACGCCTGGGCCGAAACCATTCACTATCTCGACGAGAAGTCCCCCTTCGAGTCCATGGCCAGGGCCTACAGCCTGGTCATCCTCAACAACAATCTGAATCACAGGCTCAATTTGATGGAGCGGATGATCAAGGACTACCAGGTGGATGGGCTCGTAGTCCACTCGGACCGGAGTTGCAAGCCCTATTCCGTAGGACAATATGATCTCAAGCGCTTGTTGGCGGAAAGGTTGGATGTCAAATCTGTGGTTATAGAGGCGGACATGACCGATTCAAGGGTCTATTCAGAAGAACAGGCCCGAACCCGTCTGGAGGCCTTTTTCGAGGCGCTGGAGGGTGAGGGTAAGGCTTAAGGCAAAAACGAGAAGGCTTTAATAGCCTCGGCATTTTCATTTCTTCAACATGACCGCGACGGCGAACCTCCCCGTCTTTCCCTCTTTCCTGTAGGAAAAAAAGCGGTCCGTCCTGCAACGGGTGCAGATGCCTGATATCTCCACATGGTCTGCCCGGATGCCTGCATCCATCAGCTGCCGGCAACTGACGGCCCACAGATCGAAATGGTTCTCCCGCACCTGAAACCGGCGGAAGCTTTCCGGAAAGATGGTCTCGTGTCCGACAAACTCCCCACAGCAGGGTCCCAGGGACGGCCCGATGGCTGCCAGGACGGCGGCCGGACGGGAGCTGAAGACCTCCACCATAGATTGAACGGCTTTTCCGAGGATATTTCCAACGTTTCCCCGCCACCCGCAATGAACCACGGCCACGGCCCTTTTATCAGGATCGTACAGGATCACGCCCTGGCAATCCGCCAGTTTTACCATGAGTCCCTGCCCCTGAACCCGGGTCATGATGACATCGGCCGAAGGAGGTGTGTGAAGACCCATATCCCCCTCTTTCTCCATGACCACTATCCGATCGCCATGGACCTGGTTCACCTGTAGCAGGGAGTCCGCACCCAGGGTATTCCGCACCCTTTCAAGATTCTCTTTGACAAATTCGGCTGAATCGCCCACTGAGGAACTCACGTTCAGGCTGTCATAGGGCTTCCGACTCACGCCCCCGCAGCGTGTGAAAATCCCGTGGACAAGATCGGCGTGTGCCGAGAGCCCGGGGTAACAGAGGTGTGGAAAAGGATGTTCCTGCCGGATAAGTTCAGATGGTGTGTAATATGGAATATGAGAAAAATTTGAAGAGGAGATGGGGTCGGATTCTTGCATTTCAGGGGTAATCCTTGGCCGTGCATCCCTATTCAAGCCATGACCGCGAAGTCCTTGCCACCCGGAGACTGGAGATAGATTCCGCCACGACACAGGCTCTCTTACTTACCGCTGCTTCCTCCCGGATCTGACGGGGTTCATAAGCGCCTGTCACGTGAGGTCCATCTCCTTCTCGAAAGTGACGCGGAACGACCCGAACCAAGGCCCTCCTGAGGGACGTTCAACCCCGCATGAGCGGATTTCGGGTTAAAGGGCACCGCTAGCTCCCCGTCTAGCACGACCAAGGATTCTTGATAGAACGTGGAAAGTCCGGTCCTCAGGACTTTTCACGAAGCCGTCATCCCTAGAAATCCTAAAAGACGTCTACCCTTTCCTTCAGCTCTTTTCCCACCTTGAAAAAGGGGAGTCTCTTGGGAGAGACTTTAATAACATCTCCGGTCTTTGGATTTCGGCCCTTGTAGCCCTCGTACTCCTTGATTTTGAAGCTGCCAAGCCCCCTAATCTCAATACGTTCACCACGGGCAAGGGTGCTTTCCATATCTTCAAAAACCGTGTTCACCACATCTTCCGCCCTTTTTAACGGCAGGTCCTCCGCCTTTGCAAGAGCCTCTATGAGTTGTGATTTGTTCATGTCCTCCCTCGTTTTCGATATAGAGTAATAAAAGGTGGTTACCTGATGAGTAGTTCAAAATAGTCCATCACGAAAATGAAGTCAAGAGAAATGAATCATCGAGATGTTTACTTTTTGCTGACATTGCGTTATAAGGCGATTGCTTGTCCACAAGAAGGAGAATGCCAGAATGAAAACTTTGACCCGCCGAGGCATTGAAGGCCTTGTGCCCTATCCTCCGGGGAAGCCCATTGAAGAACTGGAACGCGATCTCGGCATTCAGGGGTCCATCAAACTCGCTTCCAACGAAAATCCCCTCGGTCCTTCACCGAAGGCCATCGATGCCGTTCGGGGAAAGCTGGAAACCCTCAACCGGTATCCGGATGGTAGTGGATACTATTTGAAATCCAAATTGAGCGAAAAGTTCGGTCTTTCCCCGGACCGAATCCTACTGGGAAACGGTTCAAACGAGATCATCGAGTTGATCATCCGCACATTTCTCGAACCTGAAGAAGAGGTCATTCAGGCCTTCCCCACATTTCTGGTCTACGAGAAAATCGTGAGAGGGGCCGGAGGCCGGACCATCTCCGTGCCGCTGGAGCAGTTTGGAATCAACCTCGAGGGGATACTGGCCGCCATTACCCCCGGGACAAAGATCATCTTTGTGAACAATCCCAACAACCCCACGGGTTCCATTCTGGGTGCGAGAGAGATGAGGCTTTTTCTGGAGGCCGTGCCAAAGGATCTTATTGTGGTCCTGGATGAAGCCTACATTGAATTTGTTACGGACCCTGGTTGTGCCAACGGCCTCCAATTGCTGGATACGCATCCCGGTATCGTCGTGCTGAGAACCTTTTCCAAACTCTACGGGCTGGCCGGCCTGAGGATAGGCTACGGATTCACCTCAGCCAAAATCGCGGACTACATCAACCGGGTAAGGCAGCCTTTCAACGCGAACGCCCTGGCACAGGCAGCAGCCACCGCCGCCCTGGATGATACGGACTTTGCAAACCGGACCCTGGGTACGATTCGAGACGGCCTGGCCTACCTTCAGGAGCACCTGGCCCGGATGGGACTGGAGGTTGTTCCGACACAAACCAACTTCTTTTTGATAAGAGTTCCCCTGGGCGGCAAAGACACCTATGAGAAACTCCTCCGCAAAGGCGTCATCGTCCGTTCAATGGACAGTTACTCCCTGCCCGAATACATCCGTATCAACGTGGGGCTTCCGGAAGAGAATGAGCGATTCATCAGGGCCATGCAAAGCCTTCTGCAGGAAGAGGTGTCGGTCTTTGAGTAACATCATTACCATTGATGGGCCTGCAGGATCAGGGAAAAGCACAGTCAGCAAACTGCTCGCCGAAAAGCTCCATTATCTGTATCTCGACACAGGGGCCATGTACCGGGCGGTCGCATTGGCCGCAGAACGAAACCATATACCTCTGGATCAAGGTGCACGACTGGGAGAACTTTGCCGCCACATGGCCTTGAGATTTCAATCCGAAGGCGGCGGTCTCAAACTCTACCTCGATGAAGAGGATATCAGTCTTGCCATACGTCGGCCCGACATGGACATGCGTTCTTCCATCGTTTCGGCTGTGAGTGAGGTGAGAGAGGCCATGACCGAACTTCAGAAACGCATGGCCAAGGGAACCAACGTGGTGGCGGAGGGAAGGGACATGGGGACCATCGTCTTTCCCCAGGCCCGTAATAAGTTTTTTCTGACGGCCAGCCAGGATGAACGCGCCGGGAGGAGATACCTGGAACGTATGGGCCGTGGTGAGAGCGTGGCGGCAGAAGAAGTAAAGGCCGCACTTCTTAAACGGGACGAGCAGGACAAGACAAGGCCCCTGGCACCTCTCAAGGCGGCAGAGGATGCGATCCTCATTGATTCCACGAAGCTCACACAGGATCAGGTGGTCCACACGATCCTGGCCCACCTGAAGGAAGACCTGTGACGATGCTGAGGGGGAGAAATATGGACTGCTCTACAAATAAGTTGTATTTCTTTAAATACTTTGTTATTTACTAAAGGTTAAGCCTCTCGGTGAGGCAAATATGCGCAGGGGGTGTTTGGGTTAATGGAAAAAGGCACAGATGAAATCATTGAAGAAACAGCGGACACAAGCGACATAGCGACACCTGAGTTTCCTAATGAAATAAAAGCATTAGATGATCCAGAGGGCGAACTGACCCGGGATAAAGAGGGGGCCAATGAAGACGGCAGTTTCATGGAACTCTACGAGGAAAGCCTCAAGAGCATTCAGGAAGGCGAGGTTATCAACGGGGAGATCGTTCAGATCGACAAAGAATTTGTCCTTGTGGACATTGGATATAAATCAGAGGGGCAAATTCGCATAGAGGAATTCTATGACGGAAATGGCGGCCTGACAGCAAAAGTCGGTGACAAGGTCGATGTCCTTCTGGAACGAAAGGAAGACGAAGAAGGGCTGATCATCCTCTCCAAGGAAAAGGCCGCCAAGATCAAGGTCTGGGATGAAATCAAGAAAGTCTACGAACAAGACCAGACCATAGTGGGTACAATCATCTCCCGGGTAAAGGGAGGGCTTTCCGTTGATATCGGCCTGCAGGCCTTTTTGCCCGGATCCCAGGTGGACCTGCGGCCGATACGGGACATGGATGCCCTGGTGGGGACCGCGCAGGAATTCAAGATTGTCAAATATAACAAGCGGAGGGGGAACATCGTCCTGTCGCGAAGGGCCATTCTGGAAGCCGAAAGGATGTCGCTCAGGGAAACCACCCTGAAGATCCTTGAAGAGGGCGCAACGCTTGAAGGGAGTGTCAAAAACATCACGGATTACGGCCTGTTTATTGACCTGGGAGGAATTGACGGCCTCGTGCATATCACCGATATGTCCTGGGGGCGCGTGGGCCATCCTTCAGAGCTGTACCGTGTAGGGGACACCATCACGGTCAAGGTCCTCAAGTTTGATCGGGAGAGAGAACGCGTTTCTCTCGGGATCAAGCAGTTGACGCCTGATCCATGGAGCAATGCCGGTGAAAAATACCCCATGGGCACGCGAATTCAAGGCAAGGTCGTGAGTCTCACCGACTATGGTGCCTTCATTGAAATAGAGGAAGGTGTGGAGGGCCTCATCCACGTCTCTGAAATGTCATGGACCAGGAAGGTCCGTCATCCTTCCCAACTCCTGACCGTTGAGGAGATGGTTGACGTGCTCGTACTCAATATCGACGCCAATAACAAACGCATCTCCCTGGGCATGAAGCAGGTCGAACCCAACCCATGGGATATTATTGCAGAGAAATACCCGGTGGGGACGACCATCGAGGGTAAGATCAAGAACATCACGGATTTCGGGATTTTCATCGGGATTGACGAAGGCATTGACGGCCTGGTCCATATATCCGATATCTCCTGGACCAAGCGCATCAAACACCCTTCCGAGGTGTACAAAAAGGGCGAGGAAGTCCAGGCCGTTGTCTTGAATATCGATAAAGCCAATGAGCGTTTTTCCCTGGGCATCAAACAGTTGACAACAGACCCCTGGACTGAAATCCCGAGAAGATACAAGGCCGGCACGCGGGTAACAGGCACCGTGACAAATGTGACGGATTTTGGCATTTTTGTTGAACTTGAAGAAGGAATCGAAGGCCTGATACACGTGTCTGAGCTGCCGAAGGACAAAAAGGGCCAAAGCCTTTCGCGATTTCAGGTGGATGATGTCATACAGGCAAAGGTGGTCAACGTATCACGGGATGATAAGAAGATCGGCCTGTCCATACGGAAACTCGAAGAGACCTCTGAAAAGGCCGTTTACGCCAGTTACCTGAACAACAAGACGGGGGCTACCTCCAACCTGGGAGAACTCCTGAAAGAGGAGATGATGCACCTCCAGCAGGACGGCCTACCGGAAAACGACAGTGACGACGTCCCCGCTGAACCGGAACCGGAATCAGAAACCGTAATGGAGTCTGCTGAAAGCTCTGCTGATGAACCGGAAGCGGAATCAGAAGCCGTAGTGGAATCCGCTGAAAGCCCTTCTGACGAACCGGAAGAGGCTGAAAAAGAAACCGAGACCACTTGATTTCCATGTTCAAGAGGCCTTTGCTCCCCCCCGGCGACCGTGTGACCTGCAGCCTGCTCGGCGCAGGTCCGGAACAGAGTAAGTAATGGCAAAAAAGAAACATACCGTACTTACTGTCTTTATCATTATCGCGGCCGTTGCACTGTTGCTGGGGACCATTTCCATTATTGTTGTCAGAACCCTCGCACCTTCTTCCCGTATTTCCTTCGGAAAAAAGATAGGCGTTATTACCATCAACGGCACCATTCTGAATGCCCAACCCACCCTTTCGGAAATCATCCGGTTCAGGAAAGACAAGGCTGTCAAGGCCATTATCGTGAGGATTGATTCTCCGGGCGGAGGGGTCGGCCCTTCCCAGGAGATCTACGAAGAATTACGGAGAACCAGAAAATCCAAAAAGGTCATTGCCTCCATGGGGAGCGTTGCCGCCTCCGGGGGATTCTACATCGCGGCCGCAGCCGATAAGATCGTTGCCAATCCAGGAACAATCACCGGCAGTATCGGGGTTATCATGGAGTTTGTGCGTTTGGAAGAACTCCTGAAGAAAATAGGCGTAAGTATCGATGTACTCAAGAGCGGTGAATATAAGGACATGGGCTATCCCCAGAGAAAGCTGACCGAGGGTGACAAGCAAATCCTCAACCAGGTCATCAGCGATATAAAGCAGCAATTTGTGCGGGCCGTTGCCAAGGGCAGGCATCTTCCAAAGGAAGAAGTGGAAAAAATCGCAGACGGACGTATCTTTTCAGGCGAGAGGGCCAAAGCCTTGGGTCTGGTGGATGCCCTTGGAAATTTTCAAGATGCTGTCGAATTGGCCAAGAAGATGGCAGGGATCAAGGGAGATGTGACGCTGGTATACCCCAAGAAACGCGGAATAAATTTCTGGGATCTCATTTTCGACTCGGCTTCAAAGTCAGCCCTGAAATGGCTGCAGAAGACACAAACAAGGGTAGAATATTCCTGGCAGAACAGCCTCAATCCCGCTTTTAGATAAAGCGGCTCACGTCCCCTTTCCCTTTTCTGATCACCTCAGGTCGATCATTGATCAGAGAAACCACACTGGATGGATCCGGATCAACCACACCACCATCAATAATGATATCGATAAAAGGCCCATAGGCCTCATTGATCGCATGGGGTTCGTTAAAACCGGCACTGGTGCTTATGATGGGCCTTCCAAGGGCCGTCACGATGGCGAGGGAAATCCGATTGTCCGGGACCCTGATACCCACCGTATTTCTCTTGGTCAGCATGATTTTTGGGACCAGTTTTGTCCCTTCGAGGACAAATGTGTACGGCCCGGGCAGGAGGCTTTTCATGGTCTTATAGGCATAGTTGGAAACCTTGGCATACTGGCTGATGCCCTTCAGACTGTCGCAAATGAAGGAGAAAGGCTTCTTGAGTGGACGGTTCTTGAGCCTGTATATCTGCTGGATCGCTTTTTTGTTGTACAAGTCACAACCAATACCGTAAAAGGTATCGGTGGGATAGGCGATCAGCCCACCGTCCTCCAGTGCCTGTGCAACCCGTGAAATCAGACGGTGCTGGGGGTTGTCCGGATTAATTGAAAAAACTTGGGATTTTTTTCGGGACCTGGGGTCCGATCTCTGATTATTCATAGTTTACCGGTTACGCGTTTTTAAGGAGTCAATGGATGTGATGGCTGTCATGATCCTTTTCTCATGCCTTTTCGGCCTCATTTTTGGAAGCTTTCTGAACGTCTGCATCTACCGAATTCCCATAAAGAAATCTATCATTTTTCCCCCTTCAAGCTGTCCAAAATGCGGTCGGCATATCAGATTCTACGATAATATTCCCCTTCTGAGCTATGTCTTTCTACTCGGCAAATGCCGATTCTGCCATGAACATATTCCCTTGCGCTACCCGTTCATTGAAGCCCTTTCGGGCCTGCTGAGCGTCATCTTGTTTATCAGATATGGGCTGACTTATCAATATTTCATGTTCTATTTGTTCGTCATGTCCCTCGTGGTGATCAGTTTTATCGATCTCCAACACCAGATCATACCCGATATCCTTTCCATTCCAGGGATTGTCGTGGGGATAGGCCTATCCTTTTTCCCAGGCCATGTCCAGTGGATAGATTCCTTGATCGGCGCCCTGGGGGGCGGAGGGCTCCTCTATCTCGTCGCCGTCGTCTTCAAAAAAGTGACAGGGAGGGATGGAATGGGCGGCGGTGATGTAAAGCTCCTGGCCATGCTTGGCGCATGGATGGGCTGGCAATCACTCCCCTTTATCCTGCTGCTTTCTTCCCTCTCGGGAATCCTCATTGGTGGAGGAGCCCTTCTCATGGCTGGGAAAGGATACCGCGTACGGATCCCCTTTGGACCGTTTCTCTCTGTAGGCGCAATGATCTACTTCTTTTTTGGCCCTCAACTTGTAAGATGGTACTTGCAATCGTTCTTTTAGTGAGGACCCGCTTTGAGATTTCCAGGCAACAGCCTTCGATTGAATATCCTTGCCAACCTGACGTTTCTCATCGTGGCAGCAATGTTATTGATCAGCATCGTGATGGTCAAGTTTGAAGAACGCGATCTAATCCAAGGAAAGTTGCAGATGGGAGATCTGCTTTCCCGGAGTCTTCAACAAATGGTCGGAGATGAATTGATGCGGCCTGGGAGGAAGACCTATGGCTCCCCTTCCCTCACCTCAAAGAAACAGACAATTCTCGCCCTGATCCAAAGGGCCGGTTTTGAAGGAGCGGCCCTCGTTGACCGGAAGGGCATCGCTCTTTTCACAAGCCTCCCCGATGGTGAAGAGAGAAAAATGGGTCTTGCCCAAGCCCGCCATTCTTTGATTACCAGACAGACGGCAGTGCGTTTTTCAGGTCAGGTCTGGGGAGTATTGTGGCCCGCCCATGACATGATGATGATCACCACCCCCCTGATCGAGCAGAAAGGCCTCCTGGGCAGCATTGCGGTCTGGGGCGATCTGCGACCCATTTACCGGAAGATAAGGAGGTCGGAGAAACTCGTTCTCATCTACATCCTGTTGAACACACTGGTCCTTATCAGCGTGGGTCTTTACCTCCTGTCCCGAACGGTCGTCAATCCCGTCAACAGGCTGCTTCGCTTAACAGAGACCTTTGAGGAAGGAGAACTCCTGCCTCTCTTCCCTGACGCCGGCGAAAACGAGATAGGGCAGCTCAACCGATCGCTCAACCTTATGCTCTCGCGGCTGGATGAGAACAAGAAGGAACTCCAGGCGCACATCACTTCCCTCGAACAGGCTAATGTGGAGATTAGAAAGACCCAGGAAGAGCTTATCATGTCAGAGAAACTGGCTTCAGTGGGCCGTCTTGCGACAGGTATTGCACATGAAATAGGCAACCCCATGGGCATTATTCTCGGCTATATGGATCTCCTCAAAAGGGGAGATCTCTCCCCCGACGAAAGGGCGGATTTTCTTGAGCGGGTCGAGTCGGAAATCACACGAATCAATGACATCATCCGGCAGCTTCTGGACTTTTCGAGACCTGCAGGCGGAGAACCTGACAGGGTGCGGCTCCATGAACTGTTACGGGCGACGATCCGGATCCTGAAACCCCAACCCCTGATGTCGGACGTCCAGCTGGACATTGCATTCGATGCCTCTCGGGACACCATATGGGCCGATCCCAATCAGGTTCAACAGGTATTGCTCAATATTATGATGAACGCTGCGGATGCCATGTCGCAGGAAAAGCGGCTGACTATTGAAACCTCCAACACGCCGGACACAATCCGGATACAATTCAAAGACACGGGTTCCGGAATACCCGAAGAAGACCTGGGAAGGATCTTTGACCCGTTTTACACCACGAAGCCTCCGGGGAAAGGAACCGGGTTGGGCCTTTCCGTGTCTCACAAGATCATCCGAAACCTGGGGGGTATCATCCGGGCCGAAAACAACCGGGGGACCGGCACGACCATCACGATTGACATTCCGCTGTATAGAGAAGGAGAGGAGGATTCATGTCCCAGAAACGGGTCTTGATCATTGACGACGAGAAAAACATGCGGCACATGCTTGAGACCATGCTTGGCAAGCAGGGCTATGACGTCGACAGCGCAGCCAACGGCATGAAAGCCCTTGAAAAAATGGCAACGAGCGATTTTGACTTCATTCTCTGCGATATCCGCATGCCCGAAATGGATGGAATGGCCTTTCTGGAAAAATCCATCGCCTCATTCCCCGAAAAAACCTATATCATGATGTCCGCTTACGGCACTGTGGAAACCGCCCTTGATGCCATCAAGAAGGGGGCCTACGACTATATCTCCAAGCCCTTCAAGGCGGACGAAGTCCTCCTGACCCTCAGAAAGGCGGAAGAACGGGAACGCCTCAAGACGGAAAACGTCCAACTCAAGAACCGGATCAGGAAAATCGAACAGAAATATTCCTTCGGGAACATCATCGCCCGAAGCGAATCCATGGCCAAGGTCTTTGATCTTGTCCAGACCGTGGCGGATCACAAGACCACCATCCTGATCACCGGGGAAAGCGGCACGGGAAAAGAACTCATAGCCAAGGCCATACACACGAGCAGCATCCGGTCCTCTGCGCCGCTTGTGAGTATCAATTGCGGGGGTATTCCACAGAATCTTCTGGAAAGCGAGCTTTTCGGCTACAAGAAGGGGGCCTTCACCGATGCCTTGAAAAACAAGCCCGGTCGCTTTGAAGAGGCGCATACAGGGACCCTTTTTCTTGATGAAATAGGGGAACTCCCTCTCCCTCTGCAAGTCAAGTTGCTCCGGGTTCTGCAGGAAGAAGAGATCACCCCGCTGGGTGATGTCGGGTCTAAAAAGATTGATGTGAGGATCATCACCGCAACGGCAAGAAACCTGATCGAAGAGGTGAAAGCCGGCAGGTTCCGCGAGGACCTTTTCTACCGCATAAACGTGATGGCCATTCACCTGCCGCCCCTGAGGGAAAGACGTGGGGATATTCCCCTGCTGGTGGGCTATTTCATTGACCTTTTCAACAAGAAGCTGAACAAGGGGATCGAAGGGCTGTCTTCCGAGGCCATGCCCATACTGATGGAACATCCCTGGCCGGGAAATGTGAGGGAACTGGAAAACGTCATGGAGAGGGCCGTTCTTCTTGCCAAGGGCAGCTGGATCACCCCGCAGGAACTTCCCCCCTCCCTGACCGAACCCTCGAGGATCTCTCCAGGGCCGGCACATGGAGACACCCTTTCCATCAAGAAGGCCTCAAGACAGCTGGAACGTGAACTCATTGAGAAGGCCCTCAAAATAACCGGGGGAAACCGGACACAGGCCTCGAAAATCCTGGAGATCAGTCGGCCGATTCTCATTGCCAAAATCAAGAAATACGGGCTAGGAAAGTAAGGGCTTTTGTCTATCACCCCTGATTTTCAGCGAGTCTCAGGCCCAGTTGCAGGGCTTTCTTGTTCATCTCCAGAAAGTCCGGATTGATTCGCCCTTCCAGTACCGCCATGATGGATTTCGTCTTGATCAGATCGGTCAACCCGATCAACACCCCCAGCATGCAGATGTTGAAGACGATGGGCTTGCCGATCTCATCCAAAACGGCCCGGTACATGCCCAGCTCCACCTGTTTGGCATCGATTCTGTGCTCAAGGGCTACAAACTCCGTATCGGTCAACAGGAGACCACCCGGCGTGATTATCTCTGAATATTTGTTGTAGGCTTCCTGGGTCAGGCAGACCAGAAGGTGGGGATTGATCACCTTGGGATACCGGATGGGATCATGGGAAATCACCACATCCGCTCTGGTTGCACCACCACGGGCCTCGGGGCCATAGGCCTGGGTCTGAACTGCATTCATATCCTCATAAATAGCCGCGGCCTCGGCAAGAATGATAGCCGCCGTAATAACACCCTGGCCGCCGGAGCCGGTCAAAACGATGCGCTTAGTTTCCATGGCTGGCCACCTCCGAAAGGCCGGGCCGATCATGGTCGAGGGGTGGTGTCACCAACGTTCCTGCCCTATTCAGATCCATCATCATGGTGTTTCGCCCGGGGCTGCTTCTTCTTTTGAGATCCGGTGCTGTTCCACCAGGTCCAGATAGGTCCGGGAGTATTCCGGGCGTTCCTCCTCCACAAAGATGCCGCGTTCGACGAGTTCAGGATTTTCCCTGCTTTTCTTGGACCCTATGGGCGCAGTCAGGTCTCTATATTGCGACATCATTTCTATGGCGCTTCCGAGCCGGTTTTTTCGGCCGTAATAGGTGGGGCACTGGGACATGACTTCCACCACGGAAAACCCTTTGTGTTGGATAGCCTTCGCCAGAATCTTGATCATTTCCTGAACGTGATAGGTGGTTGTCCTGGCGACAAAAGAGGCCCCTGCGCCCTTCACAAGTTTCGCGATATCAAAGGCGTGATCGATATTGCCAAAAGGGGCCGTCGTGCCCTTTTCCCCAAAGGGCGTCATGGGAGAAAATTGCCCCCCTGTCATGCCATAGATGCGGTTGTCCATGATGATGGCCGTCAGGTCCAGGTTTCTCCGGGCGGCATGGATGAGATGGTTTCCCCCAATGGCCAGGGCGTCACCGTCACCCATCGGTACAATGACCTTCAGGTCGGGCCTCCCCATCTTGACTCCGGTGGCAAAGGCAAGAGCCCTGCCGTGCAGGGTATGCATGGTGTGGAAATCCAGATAACCGGGCATTCGTGATGAACAGCCTATGCCGGCGACCACGACGATCTCGTTTTTCTCCAACCCAAGGCGATCGATAGCCCGGATCATGCTGGACATGACAATGCCGTGACCGCATCCCGGGCACCAGAGATGCGGAAAAAACCGTTGACGCACGTAGTCTTTTACGGCCACGCTAAACCCCTTTGCCCTTTATCATGTTGAGTGATTGTAATATGTCCGCCGGGGAAATGAAGATTCCATCGAAGCGATTGGACAGGAACACCTTTTCCGGTTCCACTACGGCCTTCGTGACTTCCTGGCAGATCTGTCCGCGGTTCATTTCAACCACCATCACCTGCTCGCGTCCCGCGCATTTCTTCCGGACAACACCCTTAGGAAAAGGCCACAGCCCCTGGAGTTCCAGGAGGCCTATTTTTGCTCCCCGCTTACGTCGATCTTCCACCAGGTGGAGTGCGCTCCTCGCCGGACTCCCGTAAGAAATCAGGACAGTCTCGGCATCCTCCAGGTAATGCTCCTTGTAGTAGGTGATGGAATCCGCGCGGTTTTCCAGTTTGTCCACCAGATGGTGGAGGAGATCATAGGCCACTTTCGGATCGGTGGATGGAAACCCCCACATGTCGTGAACCAGACCGGTGACATTGTATCTGTGTCTGCCGCCGAAGTCGCTCATGGGAAGGCGACCGTCTTCTCGGGCCAGATACGGGTGGTAGTTTGTCCCTTTTGGAACAGACGTCTGGAGCCGTTCAACCACCTCGATCTCACCGGGACGAGGGATAACGACCTTTTCACGCATGTGCGCCAGGACCTCGTCAAACAACAGAATGACAGGGGTGCGAAATGTCTCCGCCAGGTTGAAGGCCTCTACGGTCATCAAAAAGGCGTCCTGAAGATTTGATGCGGTGAGCGCTATGATGGAATGGTCACCATGGGTCCCCCACCTGGCCTGCATGACATCTCCCTGGGCCACAGACGTGGGAAGGCCGGTACTTGGGCCGCCTCTCTGCATATTGACCACCACCGATGGGACCTCAGCCATTACGGCATATCCAATGGCCTCCTGCATCAATGAAAATCCGGGGCCGCTGGTAGCGGTCATTGCCTTCTGTCCTGTCAGGGATGCCCCCAGGATGGCGCACATGGACGAAAGCTCGTCCTCCATCTGGATAAAGGTTTTCCCCAGAACCGGGAGTCTCTCGGACAAAATCTCGGCTATCTCCGTCGAGGGCGTGATGGGGTATCCCGCATAGAATCCCAATCCCGCGTAAATTGCCCCTTCGGCAACAGCCTCGTTCCCCTGTACAAACCTTACGTCTTGCTCCACAGGTTTTCCCCTCAAAGCAGTTCTATGGCCAAATCAGGGCACCGCAGCTCGCAGAGGCCACACCTGCTGCATTTGTCGGGATGGGCCCATCGGGCCTTTCCTTCCCTGTCCAGGTCCAGGGCATCTTCCGGGCAGAAAGCCACGCATATCCCGCATCCCTTGCACCATTCTCTCTGAACGGACAACGTTTTGGTCTTTTTCGCTTTTCTGCTCTGACCCATTTTCACCCTGTTTTCCGTTGAAGCCCGATGGCTTCCATCGAAGTCCCTCCATAAACAGCAGCTCAAGGCCAATTGCCCACGAGAACCTGAGGGTCTTTTTCGGACGCTTCCTCATAGTGCACTTGGCAGCCAACTCCGACATGGACGGCTATTTGGGGTTTACGCCTCCCAAACCTCACGCACTTCTATTATGTCGCGCTAAATCCCAAATAGGTGTCCATCCCCTCCGGGGTGTTTAGAAAACGTCTGAAAAAGATTGTCAGGTTGGGCTCCAGGCCACTATCGCTTTCGTTTTTCAAAGGATGCGGCTCGCGGCATAAATGAGCTTTTCACAAAGTCATCAATACTTCGCCGATCTATACAAGTCCCTGGTCCAGCATGGCGTTCACCACCTTGATGAACCCTGCGATGTTGGCCCCGGCCATGTAGTTTCCCGGCTCTCCATACTCCGTTGACACATCCAGACAGGTCTGATGGATGCTTTTCATGATGTGCTGGAGACGCTGATCCACTTCTTCCCGCGGCCAGTTCAACCGCATACTGTTCTGGGACATCTCAAGCCCGGAAACGGCAACACCGCCTGCATTGGACGCCTTGCCGGGCGCATAGAGGAGCTTGTTGTCCAGGAAAACATGGATGGCATCCGGCGTTGAAGGCATGTTGGATCCTTCACAAACCAGGGTCACGCCATTGCGCACCAGGTGCCGGGCATCCTTTTCGTTGATCTCGTTCTGTGTCGCACAGGGGAAGGCACAATCGGCCTTGTGATCCCAGAGGGGGTTGTAGTCCAGGGACAGATCCACCTCCGTGTAAACGGCTTCCGGATACTTTTCCGCATATTCCCTGATCCTGCCACGTTTGACATTCTTAAGTTTCTTGACATAGGCAAGTTTCTCGCCATCTATGCCTTTTTCATCAAGGATATACCCGGACGAATCAGAGACCGTAATCACCTTGCCGCCCAGCTGGATGATCTTCTCAATGGCATACTGGGCCACGTTCCCCGCCCCGGATACGAGGCAGGTTTTTTCCTCGAGGTTATCATTCCCGGTCGCCAGCATCTCGGCGGCAAAATAGATGCACCCATACCCGGTCGCCTCGGGCCGGATCAGGCTCCCTCCCCAACCAAGGCTCTTGCCTGTGAGGATCCCGGTGAATTCATTCCTCAATTTTTTATACATCCCGAACAGAAAGCCTATCTCCCTTGCCCCCACGCCTATGTCGCCGGCGGGGACATCCGTATCCGGCCCGATATGCCTGAAGAGTTCCATCATGAAAGACTGGCAGAATCGCATGACCTCATCATCGGATTTTCTCTTGGGATCAAAATCGGACCCGCCCTTGCCGCCCCCCATGGGAAGGGTCGTCAGGGCGTTCTTGAAAACCTGCTCAAAGGCCAGGAATTTGAGGATACTGAGGTTGACAGAAGGGTGCAGGCGGAGTCCGCCCTTGTAGGGGCCGATGGCACTGTTCATCTCTATCCTGAATCCCCGGTTCACCCTCACCTGGCCCTGGTCATCCATCCAGGGCACCCGGAACAGAATGACCCTTTCCGGTTCCGTAATCCTTTCCATGACGGCCATCTTCCGATATTGCGGATTTCTGTCCAGGACCGGCTGGACGGATTCGAGAACCTCCTGAACCGCCTGGTGAAACTCCTTTTGATCAGGATCCCGTGATCCTATGATTTCCATTATGTCTGACATATCTTGTCTCCTTCGATTGAGTGCGTCAAATTCTTTTATTCTTTTGAAGACCGCAATCACCCGCCGGCTCACCTCCCCAGCCACCAATGACAACTCTGGGATATTTCATCAGCGGTTTCAGGGGAACCGTCGATGATTATCGCACATAGAGATCTACTACTATCTATTTTAACAGTCAATGGCTTTTCCAGTCGCACGTGTCGCAAGAATGACGTCTCTTTGATGACCGACCGGCTATGGAGCCATGGCCAGTCCAGGAAATCCCCGGAACCCTCTGTTACGGTGATATAGTGGATCCCAAGCGAGGTGATGTTCAGAAAAAAATGAGACCCCTGTGAGGGATCAGCCTTCATCTTCTCATTTCTGAGTTCAATAATCGCGCCTACTGCCGAGATATCTTTCCACTGAACGGGTATGCCCAACCAGCGGTCTGCCGAGCCCCACCTTCCGGGGCCGATCAGGAGATAGGGGCAATTTTGAGACAACAGATCGGCATTTATCCTCGCAATCTCCCTGGCTATCTCCACGGTGGATTCCGTCTTGAAATCGTCCGGTTTGACATAGACGATATCTTTGATATTCTTCTTTATTCCGCGGCCCAGTGCCTGGGCGGAACGACAAACGGCGTTTTCCAGTTCCGTTTCGGTTATGTGCACATCGAAACGTTCCACATCGGAGGCCATGGGCCTCACCTGGAGAAAAAAGAAATCACCTTTTCGGCCCTTTTCCGATCTCAGATTTACAGAGAATTCTATCTCCACGGGACATCCAAGACTCCTGGCTCCCAGGGACAAGAGGTCGGTCAGAAGGGCAGGCAGGGGAAAGAGGTTGTGTTTAATAATGGATGAAAAAGTGAGGACCTTGGGGCCGGGCATAAACCCCGTATCCCGCAACCGATGCTCCTCGGGGATATAGGTGCTGGCCAGTGTTTTCACCGGGAGCTCCTCTTCGGCATCATCCACATCCCTTCTTTCCAGGTTGGAATATTGGGAAAAATTGAGATTTTCCGGGTAATTTCGTATTCTCAGGGCATAGAAATAACGCTGGGCATTTTCGAGGATATCATCCACCGTGGAAAACTGGGGAGTGGCCTGAGGATACCTTGGTGAAAACCTCAAGGACTTCTCACCTTCCACGACCGTCTTTCCGAGGCCCAGGGCAATACCGGCGATGCCGTCTTCGGGTTTCATCGGGTCAATCGGGTAGAAATTGTAGGACTGGGCGACCCCCGCCAGGCTCGGGTAAAAAAACTCCCCGTGTTCCTGGCCTGCGAGCTGTTGGATGATGACGCCCATGGCCTCTTCCTGCGGCTGGCTGGAAATACTCCTGGAGTAGCTTTTAGGGCCTTCATAATAGGTGGAAGCGTAAACCAGTTTGACGGCTGTTATGAGATGTTGGAGTCGTATATGGAAATCCGGATGGTTGTTGGGGATCATGTAGGTCTGATAGATCCCGGCAAACGGTTGGAAATGGGCGTCCTCCAGAAGGCTTGACGAGCGAACCGAAAGCGGGTGGTTGACATGGGACAGAAAGGCCTCAAGCTCCCGGGCCAGCCATTCGGGCATCTCTCCCTTCAGGAAGGTCTCCATGACTTCCTGATCACTGTAGCCTTCCTTGGCCAAATGATGGAGATTGTTCTCGTTGACGAAAGACTCGAACCCGTCGGTGCAGATGACGAGTGTCTTGGGGATCACGATATTGATTTCGGGATATTTTTCGTGGAGTTCGCGTTCCTTCTGGAGCAATGCAGACATGAAGGCCAGGCCCCGCGCCTTGCCGCCCAGAGACCCCTGCCCAATTTTGACAAAATCCATGGCATCGGGATCGTAATAGAGATCCTTGAACTGGGCGACAACGCCCTTCTGGCGCCACTTCCGCAAAGTATGGATCTTGGAAATGATATAGGTCCTCATTTCGTCACAGTCCTGAAAATCCAATGCATCAACCGCCCTGAATGAAGAGGCAAGGGTGAATTCGGAACGTGCCATGATCCACCTGGAAAAATGGTTGTGTTTTCCATGATACCAGAGGCATTCATCCGGAACGGTGGCCACTTTATTCTCGAGTTCGTGGAGATTTGAAGCACGGTCAATCTCCTTGCCATCGGGCGTACAGAAGATAAAATCCCCAAAACCAAGGTGGGTCATGAAAAATTCGTGCAATTCCGCAAGCAGGTTCGGACTGTTCTTGTCTATGAAAACGGCCGGGATCTGATGGGCGTTTTCCTTGTTCCCTGACTCGGAACTCAGGAGCAGCAGGGGCAGATCGGGGATCTCTTTTCGGATCCTGGAGAGGAGGAGGAAGCCTGCATCGTCCTTCAACATGCCCTCTTTAGGGAGGCGGGTATCGGAAATAAACCCGAAAAGGAACTTCCGGTATTTCTGATAGAGTTCCATGGCCTCCTCGTAGCTCTGCGCCAGGAGGATCTTCGGCCTCGCCCTCATCAAAAGCAGCCGGTGTTCCTCATTGAGCCCCCCCTGCAACACTGCCTGGGTCTGTTTCACAACCTCCTTATAGATCAGGGGTAGTATGGAAGAAAAATAGACCGGCGAATCTTCCACCAGGATCAGGACCCTCACCATGGCCTTCCGGGTGTCGAAATCCACGTTGATGGCGTCTTCGGCATTCTTGACCAGGGCCAGGAGCAAATCGGAACGACCGGACCAGATGAAAATCTTGTCAATGCCGGAACAATTCCTGTTTTCAGGAAGGGGATAGATGCTCCTGACGCTGTGGGCCAGAAGGATAACGGGCAGCTTTCCATTCCTTCGCTTTATCTCAAGGCTCAGGGAAAAGGCATCCATGTCACCCAGGTGGGGCATCATGATCACCATGTCAACCTTCTTGCGGTCCACGAGCGACAGGGCCTCCTCTGCAGAAGAAGCCCGGATCACCCTCGGGGGCTGGCTGAGATTGAGGCCACTGTATTCATTAATAATCTGGGATGCCAGGCTGGTATCCTCCTCGATGATGAAGGCATCGTAAGGGCTTGAAACCAAGAGGATTTCCCTGATTTTGACGGCCATCAGTTCGTGGAAGGCCTTGAAGTGGGAATAGAATTCCGTGAGTGTCGCGTTGTTATTCTCAGCCATGCTGCCTCATGTCTTGTGGGATCTTGTGAGTGGGTTACTTATGGCGTGAATTTATCATGAGCAGGACAATTATGCAAACTTTCCGGTCTGTCCGCCCTTTGAACCGCCTTTGCCTCCAGAAAACGATCCGTTTTCCTGGCCGCAAGCACCCAGTCAAAGACGTCACGCTGGAGACAGAACAGGGGATCTTCTCTGGGAAGATACACCTTTTTCCCCTGGAGAAACTTCTGTGCGGACTCCTGGGACACGACCTTCCGGAGGGTCCGGACCCAATCGAAAGGCGTGCCCATCAGGAGGTGCGACAGGTAATCGGCGCACGCCTCATCCTCCGGAGCGGGTCTTTTGGCCCGATTCCCCATGGCCACCAGGGTCAGTTTCAGAGGGTTCTTTCTCAGGATATATTGAGCGATGGCCCTCGCCATGACAAAGGACCCCAGGATCACCTCATCGGCCGTGTCCGAGGCGGCCTCAACACCCGTCACTCCGGCTGTCGTCCGGTGAACAACGGTCCTGCCCCTGAAAAAGGCTTCCCCTTTCTCAATGATGTGCGTAGGCGAATTCCCCATGTCCGCGTCCTTGAGCGGTACCTCGTTGACTTCACCCACCAGGACCCATCCCGGGTTTTCATGCTTCAATGCCCTGGCCTTTTCAGGATCCGGTTCCAGGATCAATCGCCCGGCACCGAAATGAAAAAAGAGGGGGGCGCACGTGAAGGCCCTGAAGACATCGATGACGACCGCTGTCCCCTCAGCGGAACGTGCCCCTTCAAGACAGCATTTGCGAATAATCTCCATTCGTATGAGCCCTTATCAAAACGTTTCAGTTTGTTCAATCTCAAGTCGAAGATCCCGGACTTCGAGCAGTGGGAGACGATCTCGCCAGGGCGGGACCAACCACAGGCCTATTGGGAATATTTCGAGACCATGTGAAGAAATCTTGTATGGTAAATTATACCTGGCATGTCAAAGACTATCAATCCCAATTTCCAAACCCCGGCAAAGGAAAACCACGCTTGACAAAACCGGGATTTCCTGCCAGGAATCTTTCTGCCTTGTCCTGAAAGGAGCAGTTTATGCGCCTGATTTTTACAACGGATATACACCATGCCTTCAAATCCATAACCGATCTTCTTGCCCGAACGGAAGCGGACATCACCATCCTCGCAGGTGACCTGGTATCCAGGGCCTTTTACCGGTACGAGACGGCCTGGCGTTTCATGGACCTCCAGCAACTTTTCCAGGGGCACCGGAACAAGGTGGGGGAAGAGGCATCTCTCTACGAAATTGCGCGCCGGCTTACAAAGATCAGATCAGATCGTACCCTGCGCACTCAAGCCGAAGAATACGTGAGACTGGCCGACCAGGCCGAGGCCTTTCTGCGGAGGGCCTATGATCGTCTGGAGCATATCTGCCGGCAGTTTCCGCATCGTGACATCTACGTCCTTCCCGGCAACTACGACATGGGCCTTCACGACACCGCTCTCCACGAACGGAACCTCCACCTGGAAACACTCATGAGGGACGGCTTGCGGCTGGCCGGATACGGGGGGGCTCGGGTCCGCACGCCTGGGATGCCGGACCATCTCCAGGTCCCCTTCCGCGAAGAAATGACCCCTGAAGGGATCCGGTCCGAGCCCCTCTCATTTTTCAGAAGAGTATCGCCCGATATCCTGGTCCTCCACGAACCCCCCTATGGTTTTTTCGACCTGGTCCCCGGGATTGGACACACGGGAAGCCAAGGCGTCCGCACCTACCTGGATGACCTCCCCGGCCGGATCGTTCTGTCCGGCCACTACCACGAAAATTGGGGCGGGCAGTGCATTGGCGGGACGTATTTCTTCAACCCCTCCAATTTCGGGAGGACCGAGGGGATTACAAGGCCTCGCCCCGGCGGATATTTCCTCGACCTGATTATTGATGCCCAAGGCCCGGAGGTGGGAACGCTTCGCAGGATTGAAAGGCGAGAGGTGAGGGACATCCTCGATTACCGGGTAACGGAACAGGGGCTCGAAGAAATCATCCTGGATGAACAACGATATGCCCGCATGGGAGGGATTGTTCCAAGGGTTTCGCATATTCGGCCCATCCGCCGGCTTCAACGCATCAGGACCTTTTTTCTTCAACACGAAACCACGGAAACCTTGGAACTCATCCAGGAGCTGCGCGGCGTATACCGGGATATCGCAAAGCAGGGTATGGAGGTGGCCTTCGACCTCCTGGGATCCCTGAGCTTCGGCATGGCCGGGAAGGCATCGGACATGGATCTCGTGGTCTACCTCCGGGAAAGGGATTGTGTCCTGGATGAAATGGACACCTGCGGGATCCCCCGGCCCCTGGCCGCGGTCTTCAAGGCCCTCGAGGACCGGGAACTCAATGTGGAGGTGTGCGACAGCCTGGACCTGGACCGGGTGCGGAAGGCCATTGAGGAGGATACGGTGGAAGACGGCCAGCTCCAGCGTTTCATCTTTTACCGGGTCGTATGCAGGCCCGTCAATCTCAGGCTCATCAAGCGCGTGGAGAACCTTCTCCTTGCCAAAGAAGGTTTCAGGAGGAAGGCGGAAAAGGGCCTGAAAGGCTACCTTGAGATTCTCGTCTCATCCGTCCGCCATGTGCGCTCATTTGCAAAATACAAGTCACGTCTCAGGGAGCGGGGGATTCCCCTTGCCCCCGATGTGGAGGACGCCATTCGCCATTATCTCCGGGGCTGAGGACTATAACCCATCGAGCATCCTTCTCAAGGAATCCTGCCTTCTCGCGGTATTTTTTTCTGTCTTACCGCCTCTTTTGGGTTGTAGCAGAGGATGTATCGCCGCCTGCGTTCTCCGTCACCCACGATGACTTCCTTTGCATGGAGGTTGTCAGGGATCACGTGGTATCGGCCCCGTTTGGTGATCACTTCATCCTTGACCTCGCTCACCGCACCCCCAGGCATTTACCGCAGGCCCTTGCAAGCTCTTTGCGGTTGGCCTCCGAGTTCATGCCCGCGTCGGCAACGAACATGGCACGATCCGGATCCCATCCCCTGAGGTCAGCCTTGACCTTCTCGTTGGTGGTGACATCGGCGGTGTTCCCGGAAAACATAGATAAACAAGGATAAAATATATGATACGAAGGAGTATTGTCAAACGCTATTTCCGATAGTATTATGGGTTTTATCGAATCAGACCGACTGCCTCTGTTATGGCCAACTGGAATTGCTGGTTGGGGATATCCGGCTTTCATGAGATCGGAACACAGGCTTCCCATGAAGTCTGGATGCCCATCGACCGCCGAGCCGCACGCCCCCGGACCATGCATCCCAGGATGCGGATCATGCGTTTCTCCGGAAAGGCCCTCACCGAGAGGCTTCTTTATCGCCTTTTCATCTCGAAATACGCCGGGGACTTTGTTTTAAAGGGAGCCATGCTGTTCACGGCATGGACAGGTCCGTCATACAGACCAACCGTTGACATGGAGTCCCTCGGCCATGGTGAAGATTCCAGAGAGCGGCTTGCGGAAGTATTTTGGAACATCTGCGGTTTTGCTTTAGTTACCCCACGTTACTGAACTTCCCTGCACCTCTTATCAGAGCCTGCCCTAACGCAAATTCGCAATGACGGGATTAAACA
>JBAPTR010000175.1:0-1948 GCA_049282265.1 Desulfatiglandaceae bacterium
GGATCTGATTATGCCGGAGGATTCGACAGCATGTTGCTCCTGACCGGCGGTTCGTACTATGACTTGGGTAAAAAGTTAAAGCGTCCGGTCTTTTACGCGACGACCGATATGGTCAAACGGTTTCAACTGGGAGCCGTGCCCTCAATAGTTCACCAGAAAGGCAGGTACATGGAGGTGAGAGAAGTTGCCCTTTCCAAGACCAGGATTCAGAAGATTCAAAAGATTCAAAAAGTTCACAAGTAGGTTGTTGCTGCCCCTCCTCTTGTGCCTGTTTTCTGCGAGTGCACATGCCATATGCAAGGGCGCACCCCACAATCCCTTGACCGAGGTCTGCTACCAGTGCATGTTCCCGTTCAAGATCGCAGGGGTTACCGTGGCAAGGGCCCCGACCGATACCCCGGATGCCCCTGACGCTGCATCTGCCCCAGTATGCGTCTGTCCCATACCCGTGCCCCCGTTTTTCAGGATTGGCATCTCCGTCAGCTTCTGGGAGCCTGCCAGGTTCGTGGAGGTGGTCAAGGACGCCTACTGTTTTCCATCCATCGGGGTTGGTTTCAGTGCGCCGAAAAAAGGATTCCTGAACGGGGGAAGCGAAGACGCGGGAGATAATCAGGAAGACCCTTCGACCTTTTTCCAGGCCCACTACGCCATCTATCCCATCTGGTCAATGCTCGAGATTTTTGTTGATTTCGCCTGCCTGGAAGCCAGCGGCTTTGACATTGCGTACCTCACAGAGGTCGATCCCACCTGGAATGACGATCTCCTTGCACTGACCATATACCCGGAGACACTCCTCTTCGGGAATCTTCCCGCTCAGCTCTCCTGCATTGCCGATGCAGTGGCATCCAATGCGGGGCTTCCCCTTTCCCCGCTTTTCTGGTGCCTGGGATCGTGGGGGAGCACCTATCCCATGAGCGGCCATGTAACCGACGACAACCTGGTCCAGGCAAGTCTTTCAGCTGCCTCCCGCCTAATTTACAAGATGGGGAGGATAGGGTCCATCTGTGATACGGGCCTTTATGTATGTTCCTGCGTGCCGACTCCCATCTGGGTCAAGCATAATTACAGGTTTTCCATAGCAAAGCCCGTTACCGGGTACCAGTGCATTCCTGTTGGCAGATCGTCGTTGATATGGGGGGCCGGAAAAAACCCTCCACTCCCTGCAGAGGGGAATTCCCCGGATAACTTCATGTATATCCTGTTCAGAAAGAGGGCTTGCTGTGTGGGATAAACAACGGCTCATAGCAATGGCCATCCTGCTGGCTGCCCTGGTTGCCATTAACCGGATCGAACGGCCGGTCCCGGTCAGGGGTGAGGGCATGAGAGATGTACAGGGTCTGCTGGACAGATCCGATCGGCAAAGCAATCAGCTGATTGTCCCTTCGATGAAAGACAATGAGGCGGCAAGGGAGACTGCGAATATTTACCATTCCCGAAAGTATCAGGCCAGGCTTCGCAAGGAAATAGGCAGGCTCAAAACCAGGCTGTTTCCTGACTCCGTCACGGCACAAGAAAATACCGGTACCGCAAAAGCCGGCGAAAAGGCATTCCTCTTGCCGGACGAGCGGGTCTACCTGTTCATTTCATCATCAATGCCCCTATCGACCCTCAGAAATTATGCGGCGGACATGGACAGGTTAAAAGACCCGCACATCACCATGGTCATGAGAGGGTTTGTAGGGGGCATGCATTACATCAAACCGACCATCAGCTTCATCGAGAAAATCCTTGTGAAGGATCCGACTTGCCTGTCTGCGTGCGACCTAGCTACCGACCCATCGGGGCAGGCAGGCGCACAGGCAGGCGATGCTTCCGATCAGAAATGTGATCTCTTCCACGTCACCGTCAATGTGGACCCCTTGCTATACTCCCGATATGAGATCCGGTCAGTCCCGGCAATCCTGTATATTCGAGGGCTTCATTCTACTGACCCGCAACAGAGTGAGGG
>JBAPTR010000176.1:0-1708 GCA_049282265.1 Desulfatiglandaceae bacterium
TTGCACCACATGGGAATAAACACGACGACGAAAATACTGGAATCTTGGCAAGGGAGATAGCCAATAAACTCAACTGCTATGCCATCATTAACGAAGTATACAAAAAACCTAAGAAAACCATAGACCAATTGACTGGGGACAAAACCGAAGCCGCCCTTGATCCGATAAACAAAATAATAAACCTGAATCGAAAGAACCAGGTCGAAAAGTATCTGAAACAAGAATTCTTGGAACCGCTTGAGGGATATGTAAAGGAAATAATAGGAAAATATAGTTCTGCAACGATTTTGTGGATACACGGAATCAAAGACCCAAACATCAATGCGAGGTCCGTGGACGGGGATCCATCGAAAGTTCATGTGTTGCTTGGCGTTGGTCAAGGGAATCCCGAAAGATTCACAGCTGAAACGGAGACGGTCCAAGATCTTATTGGCTATTTGCGAGATAACGGCAATGGGAAGAAAGTGTCGGCCGTACACGCAAAAAGAGGCTCTGACTATTGCGGTCACAACGATAACATTATGAACCAGTACTTCAAGCAGAATGGCTATCCCCTCTCCAAAGTCCAATCCATCCAGTTGGAAACTAAATTTAAAGGCTTTCGAGATACAGATAGTATACCTCAGACGATTGATACCTTCTCTGCTGCGTTTTCAAAGCTGATAAACCTCCCTGAAATTCTAATAGCAAAACCCGACACAGATCTGGTTGACCAGGCGTACCAGCATTTAGCCGAAATATTTTCGAGGCACTATGAAAACGCTATAATGGAGGCCGGGCAATACCTTATAGACAAGTTCTATGGGGGCGACATTGAAAAAGCGCGCAAAAAAGAACCGATAAATGGTGAATCATTTTTTCAACTTACATCAAGACTCCATCCAAGGGAAGACGGAGGACCTTCGAAATCATGGGTTTACAATGCCATAAAACTTGTGGTGGAAAGCCACGACCTCAAAGATTTCCATACGTATGGAAAACTCAATTTGAGTCATAAGATATTGCTTCTACCGATAAACGACAGGAAGCAGAAGGAACAACTGATAGATGAGGCCGTCAAAAAGGATCTTACTGTCGTTCAATTCAGAGAGGAAATTGCGAAAGTAAAGAGTGCCAAATCCAAAAGAACCGGAGCCACAAAGGGCCTGAAACGCATCATAGGCAATCCCGAAATCCTATTCAACGATGAATACAAACCGGCAACTGAAATGGAATCCTTGCTGGAGCACGATATCGATAATCTTAAAGATCTGTTGAAGAGAGCTCAAACAAAAAAAATCGAGATCGAAAGGGAGCTAAAAGAGTTAATCGAATTCTCAGTGAATTATGGAAGGTTTATAGAGAGAATTGGGGAAGCAATAAAAGAAAACCAGCACAAAGCTGCCATCCGCGGAATCGCTATTACCAAAAAAAAAGGAATAAATTGGTATGTATTAACAAGTGCCCTTCAAAAATCAGTCAGATGGTGCGAGGTTAACGCTTCACGATATTTTGCCCAAGAGAAGGTAAAGCGAGGGCACGCAAATGGTGTCCTCAATAAACTGATGGGCTATGCAGCCGAAGATATAGGGCTAGCGGATCCTTCCCTGATTAGATTTCTGAGAACGTGTCTGAACGATTTCGAACATTTTTTGAAAGAACACAAAATTAGGAAATCCGATTCTTATAAGTATCAAGAGGTGCTTGAGATTGTTGATCGAGCCACGAT
>JBAPTR010000177.1:0-67068 GCA_049282265.1 Desulfatiglandaceae bacterium
TCTGCAAATGCTTCGTGATCGCTGCCGTCAACGTCGTCTTACCATGATCAATATGCCCTATCGTCCCTACGTTTACGTGCGGCTTCGTCCTCTCAAATTTCTTCTTAGACATCTCTTACCTCCTCAAAAAAATTGAGCTATGATTCTGGAGCCCACGACCGGGATCGAACCGGTGAACCTCATCCTTACCAAGGATGTGCTCTACCTACTGAGCTACGTGGGCGGATATATCCTCATGGAGCGGGAAACGGGATTCGAACCCGCGACCCTCAGCTTGGAAGGCTGACGCTCTAGCCAACTGAGCTATTCCCGCCTTTGAGTATAAACAAACATTTGGCCGTAGTTAACCTCCCCTTCCCTTTAGAATGTAAAAGTAAGGGCAGAATTAATCACTGACCTCCAACCTATGCAAATAACAAGACGCTGATTTGAGTGAATAGCACCTCTTCGCAGGCCTCAAAGGCAAATAAGGCAATCTCCAAAGAAAACATCATCGATGGGGCATGTGGTGGAGAGGGGAGGATTCGAACCTCCGAAGGCTGAGCCGGCAGATTTACAGTCTGCTCCCATTGACCACTCGGGAACCTCTCCACGCAGGGTACCTGAAAAGACGGGGAAACGCCTGGCCCCCTTATAGTATGTTGTTGCCGACATTCCCCTGGACTCGCCTCTGGAGCCAGCGAAGGGAATCGAACCCCCGACCCACTGATTACAAATCAGTTGCTCTGCCATCTGAGCTACGCTGGCGTTCATAGCCAGTTTTCAAAATATCCTGCTGGACGCTTACCAGCTAAAAAAATGTAAGAAGTAAATTTAATGAGATACAAAAATTATATCAATAGTCATAATCATCTGTTTTTATCCGTGAGAGCTATTCAAGGTCTTTTTTCTCTCTTTTTCTCCCTTTTTCGTTCATTTATCTCGTTTTATGACTTCAGTCGCTTGAAGCAAAATCCTCAATCCCTTTTCACAGGTGAATATGCGACGAAATGTGCCGATACTCTTGAACATGACCCATCGCGTTCGTTGCTCATTAGTTGCCGTTTGTGGCATGAGCCAGCTTTTTGCAAAGTCATCAAATATTTTAGTCTAATTTCAAATGGTAAGAAAAGCAAGCTTTTTCAGATATCATGAAAAGAATTCACGTATTGGCGTTTTTTTTATTAGAAAGTTCCATACGATGACAACACCAGAGACTCTTTGAAATTTCGGAAAAACCCTGACATTAATACTTGAACCTTGCACGGCGTTGTGCTAATAATAATATTTTTAAAGCTATAGTTCACTGATCAGCACAAAAATGACATCTTAAGGTAGGAGGAAAAAAATGACAGCTTTATTGGGTGGATTGGTTGCATTGGTGCTGGGCTTGCTTGGAATCATTTTTTGGTGGGTTCCCTTCCTTAATATCTTGCAAGGCAGTGTCCCCCTGATGCTCCTCTTGGGTGGTGCCTTGGCAGCGTATCTGGGGTTTGAAGAACTCAAGGACAAACGTGCGGCTGATTCATTTCAGGATACCGGGGCGGACTTGAAAGAAGAGGTTCAGAGTCTCAAAGAGGAAATCAAGGGACTCAAGAAAGAGCAGGAACCTGCCAAGGAAGCAGCTCAGGAAGACGAATCCAAATAGACTCGGAGCCCGTTGATCGGAGGGGAACCCTGAATATGGACCTTTTTGGGATTCCCTGACACAGCTCCCTCCATTGTCGGGCCTTTGAAACACCAAATGGAATAAAGGCCTCCGGACAGGTTTTCTTGCTGTTCGGAGGCCTTTTCATCTTACTCGCCGACGATCTCCATGGTGCTAAAAAAGTACCCTATTTCAAACCTGGCCGTCTCTTCCGAGTCGGACCCGTGAACCACATTTTTTTCAATGTCCTTTGCAAAGTCTTGCCTGATGGTCCCTTCTTCCGCTTCTTTGTAGTTGGTCGCACCCATCAGTTTTCTGTATTTTCTGATAGCCCCCTCGCCTTCCAGCACCATGACCAGGCACGGCCCGGATGACATGAAGTCGGTAACGCTTTCAAAAAAAGGTTTACCTTCGTGGACCTTGTAAAAGCCCTTTGCCTGATCTTTTGTCATCCTGATCATCTTCATGGCCACAATCTTGAGGCCCTTATCTTCAAGGCGTCCCACGACATTTCCTATCAAATGTCTTGACACACCATCCGGTTTTATGATGGCAAGCGTTTTTTCTCCCATGAAACTGAAATCCTCCTCACAATAATTTTGTTGACCTTTTGCTTTCTCATTTGATATAAGTATATGTTTATAAAAATATAATACAGCCCCATAGTCAAGACATTTATTCATCTGCTCGACAAAAAGGAGGGAAAAGCCCCCATTTTTTGCCAAGGCAGGAGCGATACAGATTGAAGGAGAAAATGGGCAATGGGTCTGGAAAGGGATCAATAAATAATGGCTGGTACACCAGGAAAACAACCCGGAAAATCTGACAGGATGGATGCCGATCACGTCTTTGAATTCAACTGCTCGCCCGGCCTTTCCTGTTTCACCCAATGCTGCCAGGACGTCACCATCGTCCTGACCCCCTATGATGTCGTAAGAATGAAAAAGGCCCTTGGAATTTCTTCGGGGGATTTTATTGACAACTATACGATCATACTGGGCAGGAAAGACAAACTCATACCCCTGGTCGTCCTGAAAATGAACGATTCGGATAAGAGATGTCCCTTTGTGAAAAAAGATGGGTGTTCTATCTATGAGGACCGTCCATGGCCCTGCCGGATGTATCCCCTGGATACGAACGACGACGGCACATTCAGAATTATTGCCGATGATTCCCTGTGCCGGGGTCTCCAGACCGATGAAGCCTGGCCGATTTCAGAGTGGCTTATCGGCCAGGGTGTGGCCATCTACCAAGAAATGAACGAACTTCTTTCCCATGTGACAATCCCTCTGCAGGCGGACAGCCTGGACATCGATAACCCCCAGATCCACAAGATGATGTTCATGGCCCTTTACAATATTGACAGATTCAGGGAGTTTGTTTTCCAAAGCAGTTTTCTGGAACGTTTTGAAATTGATCCGATAACTATTGAAAAAATCAAGGGAAGCGACATTGAACTCCTGAAATTCTCATACGACTGGGTCAAATTTGGAATTCTCGGCCAGAAGACCTTTGCAGTCAAGCCTGAACAGGCCGCAAAGTAGAAATTCTCGATGGTCATGCATACCCAAAAGGCCAAAGACCTTCTTACTCCCTTGCGGGGACAATCTTTCCATTTCGAGTGTCATAGGAAGATCGCCTGCTTTAACCGCTGCTGTGCGAAACTGCGCCTGATTCTGACGCCCTATGATATCCTTCGCATAAAAAACCGCCTGGGGATCTCATCGGGTGCGTTCCTTGACCGGTTTACAAACACCCTCATCCATGAGCACCCCCGTTTTACCATGGTCAAACTGGCCATGCAGGACGATGCGGAACAACGCTGCCCTTTCGTGACAGAAAAGGGATGCGGCATCTATGAAGATCGGCCGGGGGCATGTCGTCTCTACCCCCTGGGACGGGCATCAGCTTTTGTGGAGGGAGAAGGCCAGGTCAGGGAACAGTATTTCATGGTCAATGAAGCGCACTGTCTGGGTTTTGCGGAAAAAAAGGGATGGACCCTTGATGAATGGCTCACCGACGAGGGTCTCCGGGACTATATGAAGATCAATGACAAGTGGCTCGAACTTGTGAACTCCCCAAAGAGTTTAGGTCCCGAAAAACACCTGGCCCAAAAGCACAAAATGTTTTTCATGGCTTCCTATAACCTGGATAAATTTCGTGAATTTATCTTTAAGAGCCGGTTTTTTTCGCTTTTCGATGTGGCTCCTGCCAGGAAGGAGTCATTGGCATCCGACGATCAGGCCTTGTTACTGTTCGCCTTTGACTGGCTCAAATTCAGTCTCTTCGGAGAGAAGACCCTCAGTCCTTCTTAACGCGCGACCCAATATAGCCGGGGCGCTCGCAAATCAGGGCATCCAGTTCGATGCTATGCTCTGAAAGGAACCTGAGCATCTGTTCCGATTTCGTCTGTATGATCATGGCATTCTGACGCTCGATATCAGCTCCTTTGATGAGCAATCCATGGTCATAGAGATAAATGATGATCCTGTCATCGGCGTCCAGAATCACATCAAATTTTTCTTTCAGGTACATGAGCCAGTAGCCGAATTCATGGGGATGCTCGACATGCTCCAAGGGGACACCCAGCTCGAAGCTCAAGGGCTGTGCCAGACCCGGCACTATTTTCGATCCCGCCAGGTAATCAAGGACATGGGCCATTTCATGGATAAGTGCGCTGTCTCCAATGCCCGGAGTAATGGCAACATAGATATGATCCGGGTCGCTCTTGACCGTCTTATGGATATTCACCACCACCCCGCCCGTCACCGCTTTTTGCCGGCCCGGAGACTCACCACCTGAAAAGTTGAGTTCCTCATAGGCATGGAGATCAATGAAGCGGATTCCCATAGAAGTCCCGGTGAGATCCACCAGGTCCAATACATCGACCATTTCACCGGAGCGCCCGTACCTGACCTGGGGAAGATCCGTTATCTTTTGACTCATCTCCAGGGTAAACTCACTCATTCCCTCCTGGATAAGGTCCTCTTCTTTTCCCAGGTGGCATTTCTTGAACTTTTTGCCACTACCGCAAGGGCAGAGATCATTTCTTCCTATTTTATTCATTGATATCATTCTTCCAGGATACAGCTCTTGTGGGCATCATGCGACCAGCAGGGCAGCGGTCCCTCCGACCCTGTTCCGGGGTCACGGCGATGCCTGTAGGAGGCCTTCACCTTCTGGCTCTTCATCATATGATCCCATCCCCTCACAAAATAGGGGCAGGCATCATTAAAGCATACCCACTGGAATTGCGAATCCGACCAGGTGGAACTCTCCGGCGGTTGCCATTTTTTCATTTTCTCCCCGCAGTGCGGGCACTTGGGAATTTCATCTCTGCTCATGTTTTCCTCCATTCACAAAAAAGGAGAACCAAACCCTTCAGGCATGCCACAAAGGGTTTGGTTCAGGGAAAGGGCTGAAAGTCGATAAGTTTACCCGATGGCTGCTTTCAAGATGCCTTCAGGTGGTATGACATTGCAGTTCAAAGCCGCATCCCTTTTCAGGTCCATCCCGAAGGCCACGGACATGAGTTGGGTCAGGTACACAATGGGCATATCCAGTTGGGTCCCGTATTTCTTGTTGATCCGATCCTGATACATCTCCAGGTTCATGGCACACATGGGGCAGACGGTGGAAACCAGTTGGGCCCCGTGGGCGATGGCATCTTCCAGGATCGTCTTCACAAGCTCCATGCAATAATCCATCTCCGGAAGGAATATCCCCGATCCGCAACAAAGCATTTTCTTGGGAAAGGGTACGGCCTCGGCACCCAAAGCCTCGAGAATCTGATCCTGGACCCGCGGTTTGATGGGGCTGTCGTATTCTCCGTAGGGCCGGACGGACTGGCAGCCCACGTAACCGGCCACCTTAAGCCCGTTCAGTGGTTTGGTCACTCTTGCCTTTATCTTTTCCACACCGATATCGTGGTAAAGAACATCCTGGATATGCCGGACCTTTATCCCCCCATTATAATGCAGGCCCCCTTCGGCCAGACATTCATTAACTTCTATCAGAAGTTCGGCGTCTTCCTGGATTTCGTGGTTTACTTTGACCATCTGGACATAACAGGAGCTGCATGGCGCAACAATGTCAAGTTTATCCTTGGACTCGGCAAGGGCGAGATTGCGCGCATTGAGCACCTTGATGGAAAGATCATTGGCCCCCGCATAGGAAACGCTGGCACCACAGCAGTTCCAGTCGTGGATCTCCTCAAATTCCATTCCCAAGGCCTCACAGGCCGGTCTGAGCGACAAAAGAAAATTGGCGCCGGTTCCCTCCAGACTGCATCCCCAATACAAGAAGTATTTCATGCCACGGAACCTCCTTTCCCCATCCTTTCCGCCTTATCCAACATCTTTCTGAGGGACTGGATCCCTTTAATCTTTTTTTCAGGGAGGAGTTTCATTCTCCTGTGCAGGAGCAATCTGATGGCCACATCCATGAAGGTGAGGGTGCTCTTTATCCCTTCGACCAGTCCGGCGGAGAAAAAGACGCGCCTCGGGAGGTCCTTTTCATCAATGCGGCCCAGCCTGTAGACCTGTTTCCAGAATTCCTGCCCGAAGGCCGCTGTTTCCTTGCGGGGCACATAGCCCTGTCTGAGGGCATAGTGAGCCAGTCCATGCATCACATCCATAACGGGAATATTTCTTGGGCATTTCACCACGCAGGTATAACACGAAGTGCAGAGCATGATCGATTTGCTGCCCAGGACCTCTTCCCGCTTTCCTGCCCTGATCAGGGTAAATATCTGTCTGGGGGGATAATCCATATGATCACGCAAAGGGCACGAGCCGGCACATACACCGCACTGCATGCACATATTTATCTCTTCACCCGCATCCACGTTTTGAAAAACTTCCAGCGCAAAAGACGGTTCATAACTTGCCATAGTTTTCCCCTTCCTCCCCTTTTCGCTTGCCCCATCTTGATGGAATCGTAAAAAGTCCGCTCCCCAGCTACCAACGAAGTCATCTCATTCACCGGAACTCAGGAGGAGAGTCTGAGGGTCTTTTTCGGACACTTCCTCATAGTGCACTTGGCACGGGGCTCCGACATGGACGGCTATTTGGGGTTTACGCCTCCAGAATTCCTGGTGCTCTCTAATCGCTACCCTTAAACCCCAAATGGGCGTTCATCCCCTCCGGAGTGTTTAGAAAGGGTCTGAAAAACAGTGTCAGGCTCTCCTCCCATTCGTTGCTCATAGGCTGCCGCTCGCGCCATAAACCGGCTTTTTACGGACTTATCTATCTCAGGTACCGTTTCAATCAGGATGTGGCCTCCACAGGATTACCAGCCCTTGTAGGGATTCGGGCCCACCTCTTCGATGGCCTCCATGAACTCACTGATTATTCCCGGGATCTTGTCGTAGTCTGTAATACCCACCTCCACAAATTTGACCCTTTCGGATTCCAATGCGAGCCTGTCGAGGGTCTCAGACACCTTGCTCAACCGCGTCTCCGCAAGTTCACTGCCTTTGACGAAATGGCACTGGTAGTCATCGCCATGCCGGCACCCGAGCAAAAGGACACCATCAATACCGCGGGACATGGCGTCGGCAATCCATACCAGGTTCATGGAACCCAGACACCGCATGGGAATGAACCGGATGTAGGGGCTCCATTTCATCTTCCTGATACCGGCCATATCCAGGGCGGGATAGGCATCATTTTCACAAACCAGCGCGATGACCCTTGGTTTCTCTTCGTCTTCTTCCGGGACCTCTATGGCCTTGATCATGTTTCCGATCATGCCCACGGAATAGTTCTTAAAGGAGATAATCCTCTCCGGACAGGCGCCCATACAGATCCCGCACCTTCGGCACCTAGTGGGGTTGGGAAGCGGGTTGGCCTTTTCGTCTTCGTTGATGGCCCCGAAAGGACATTCCTCTGTACACCGTTTGCACTGCGTACAACGGTTCATGTTGAATTCGGGATAGGACATATCGCCCGCCCTGGGGTGCACGGCCATGCCCTGAGAAGTGAGTTCGGCACACTGGATCGCCTTCATGGCGGCCCCGGTGGCATCATCCGCAGCCCTCGCCGTTTCCATGGGCCTGCGGACGCACCCCGCCGTATAGATCCCGGTTCGCCTTGTTTCATAGGGGAAACAGATAAAATGGGAATCCGGAAACCCATACTTGAGTGTGGGCAACTCAGGTCCCTGGCGATAGTCGAGATGCAGGGCGGAATTTGCGAAAAACCCGGAATCCGGCACCACCTCGATCATCCCTTCCTCGTCGGCCCCTTCGGCATCCGCCGGGGCCTTGATCTTGGGCGGCACCTCCGGCTTTGCCCTCGGAACCATGCCGACGGCAAGGACCACCAGATCCAACTCCTCCACCTTGATCTTTTCTCCAAGCAACTCGTCATCGGCCTCCACATAGAGTTTGCCGCCGGCCTCGCCTATTCCGACAACCGTCCCACGGATAAAAACGCCGTTGTCATTCTGGGCTTTTCGATAAAAATCCTCGGCCTGTCCCACCGTCCGTATATCCTTGTAAAGGATGTAGTTTACAGCCTCGGGATTCTGTTCTTTCACATAGGTTGCCTGCTTCAGCGAAACGAGACAACAGACGGATGAGCAATAGGGCAGATGATCGGGGTCTCTAGACCCGGCGCACTGGACAAAGAAGACGTTCTTGACCTCTTTGCCGTCGGAAGGACGGGTAATCTTCCCGGCTGCAGCCATTTCCTCCATCTCAACATTGGTGATCACGTCTTTGAACTTTCCATAACCCAGGTCATCCAGCTTGTTGGCATCATACGGCACCCAGCCGGTCGCCTGGACGACCGCGCCCACGCGTTCACTGCTCGCGCCGCCGTTGGACTTGATTTCCACCGAAAAAAGCCCGGGACCGCCGCTCACCTTTTCCACTGTCGCCCCGGTGTAGACCTTGACCTTGGGATGGGCCTCAACCGACTCGATGAGTTCGTTGATCCCGGTGTCGCTCAGTTCCTTATACGGCATGGCCACGAGGCTTTTCATCCTGGCCATGAAGCCGCCGAGCTTTTCCTCTTTTTCCACGATGATGGCCTGGAAACCGGCCTTTGCCGTTTCCATTGCAGCGGTCAGACCTGCTATGCCCCCGCCCACCACGAGGATATCTTTAGAATACGCCTCCTCTGCCTTGAAAGGCACCGGCAATTGTGTGTCATTGGCCTTAACGCAACCCAATCGGATGTTGTCTTCCGCCAGCATCTGGGTGTCTTCGTTCTGGGGCTCCTGACTCCATGCCACCTGCTCGCGAAGATTGACCCGTTCCACGATCTTGTCCGCACCGAAATTGAATACATCGTAGTTCACCCGCTGGGAACATGCAGCAATGATGATGGTGTTGACCCCTTCATCTTCCACGTCCTGTTTGATGAGCTCCACGCCATCGGGCCCGCAGAGGAAGGGATTGCTTTTGCAAAGGGGAACGCTGTAATCATCGGTTGCAATCGCCGAAAGCTTTTCCACATCCATGGCGTCTCCGATACCGCAACCGGTGCATATATATAGTGCTGTCTTCTTATCCATTGAGCTACCTCCTAGCGATTGATTGGATGGCCTTCAGCGCTGCCGCCGTCGCGTCCTGGACACAGGATGCCACATCCGTTGGTCTCCGAACACAGCCTGCACCGTAAATTCCGGCCTTCTCCGGGTCGTTGATCAAGAAGCCATAATCATCACGGGGGATATCCGGGGATGACGAAATTTCGATTTCGTTGGGGACCATTCCGGTCGCCAGAACCACCATATCAAAGGTCATCCTGATCTGCTCACCGGTCCTGGTATTCTCACCCTCCACCAGAAGATCCCTGGTCTCCTCGTCTTCACTGATATTGGCAATCTTGCTCTTGACAAAGCTGACCTTTTCATCTCCCTGTACCCGGGTATAAAAGTCTTCCAGACGGTCAAGTGCACGTATGTCGATAAAGAAGATGGTCGCATTACAATCGGGATACTGCTCTCTCAGATAGGTGGTCTGCTTTAGAGAAGCAAGGCAGCAGATGCCCGAACAATAGGACAGATGGTTTTCATCACGTGAACCGGCACACTGAACAAAAGCCACATTCTTAACTTCTTTGCCATCCGAAGGTCGCAATATTTTTCCGGCCGTTGGCCCGTTGGACGCGGCCAATCTCTCCATCATCACATTGGTGATCACATTCTTGTACTCACCAAAACCGTAGTACTCTATCTTTGAGGCATCATAGGGGCTCCAACCGGCTGCCCAGACGATGGACCCGACCTTCAGATCAAATGTGGTTTCCTTCATCTCCAGATCAATGGCCCCGTATTCACAGGCCTCCCGGCATTTCTTCCCTTCCTCAGTATCAACGATGGAAGGATCCAGGACATACCTCATGGGAAAAGCGAATTCATGGGGAAGGTAAGCCGCCTTGGTCTTGTCCATGCTGAAGTTGAAGGGATTGTCTATCTCCGTCTCGCAGACATCGGCACATTTCCCGCAGCAGGTACAGTTTTCGTTCACAAAGCGCGGTGACAACCTTACCGTCACATCGTAATTCCCTTCCTCGCCGGAAAGACCGATCAAGTCCGCCATGGTCAGAAAACGTATCCTCGGGTTCTGTTTCATTCTTCTGAAATTGATTTCGAGACCGCAATTGGGAGGACAAAGCTTTGGGAAATAGTGATACATCTGCGCGACTCGGCCACCCAGATGAGGGTTCTTTTCAATCAGAAACACATCATAACCGGCCTCTGCCGCCTCCAGTGCGGCCGTGATGCCGCTCATACCGCCACCAACCACCAATATCGTCTGGTTTGTCGTTTGTACGTCTACCATTGTCTCCTCCAAGGTTATGATTTGCTCACAAAATGGAATTGATTAAATCGCAGGAATCCCATCAACAGATCGCAGGAGATCAGGCCCGGCCTGAATTTCCCCCTTTCCACCTCGCAACAGACTGTTTTCAGATTCTTGCGAGATTGTCAATGGAATTGACATGCTCAATTAATATAAAAAGCGTGTCTCGTCAACAGGCATTTTCATCCGGGCTCAATGGCCACGCGAAAATGTCCCTTGACCAAATACGCTTACGTCATCCTCAATTGAAGATCTTCTCCCCAAGAAAAGCACGCGCCCGGGGTCTCAGCGCTGATCAGGCCTTGGCAATGAAATGCTCCAGGCATCCCAAAACGATGCCTGGAGCATTCTTGGTTCAGGTTAGGGTTTACACACCGGGAATATTCCACACATCCCGTTTCATCATCTCCCACTCACCCGTAGCGGGATCGACTTTGCAGTTGGCAAAGCAGTGCCAGTTGGCTTCGTCCATCTTCGGGGTGTCAGCCCTGAAATAGTAGCCCGGCCACCTGGTCTCCTCGCGGAAGAGCATGGTGCGCACATGGGCCTCACCCTGCCACATCCTGTGGACGTTTTCCCAGGCCCTCGTCAATTCATGGAGGTTACGGGCAGCCAGTTTATCGGAGTCTTCCTTCAGAAAGACAAAGAGTTCCATCGCCCTTTCCAGATTGAATTTACTGGTCTTGAAGGCAGCGGTCACACCACCGGCATACTCGTCCATGATCTTCTGAAGCCTGAACATGAACTGCCTGGGCATGATATAGTTGGTGTTGACCTCCGGCTCCGTGGTCTCGTTGCAATGGGCCGCGAACAGGTCCAGAGGGGCCAGGATCTTGGCCTTCAGTTCTTCCACCTTTGCCATATCAACAGCAGGATCGGCACCCTTCTCAACGATGTACTTGATGGCCGCCTTTCCGGTAATACGACCTTCCGCATGGGATCCGGAGGAGAACTTGTGGCTCGATGCACCACTGGCATCACCGGCCGCGAAAAGACCTTCTACGGTTGTCATGTTGGCGTATCCCCATTTGTAAGGCGTGTCCATATCCTCGGGACCGCTCACCCAGGCGCCGGATGCACCGGAATGGGAGCCGATAAAGTAAGGCTCGCACGCGGCGATCTCAGAGTGTTTTTCTTCGGGTTTGACATTCATGGAGGCCCAGAGGATAGCCTGGGAGATGGTCATATCCAGGAAGTCTTCCCATGCTTCGCTCTCCAGTTCCTTCATTTTCTTCTTGAAGGCCTTTGGGTCCTCCTTGTATTGATCGGCGATCTTGTTGATGGCCTCACTGGTCTCCATGTAGAGGGGGCCGAAACCGGCGTCCAGATCCAGCATACCGAGATAATTTCTCAGATTGGCCGGGATCGGCTTGGCCAGGCCATAGGGCGCCCAGTTCTGGAGTTCGTCTTTCCTGACCGTCATGTACTCGCCGCCTCCGGCGCTTATGGCCCTGGACTTGAAAAGAAGGAACCATGCACCCACCGGGCCATACCCGTCCTTGAAACGTATCGGGATAAACCGGACTTCCTGGCACGTCATCTCCGCACCGGCCTTCAGGGTAAAATAGGCGCTGGAGCCGCTGTTGAAGGGCGGATACCAGGAGCGGCCGAAGCCCTCACCGATTGATCTTGGGCGGAACACGTGCACCGCACCACCCATGGTGCAGATCACGGCCTTGGCCTTGAATACGTAAAATTTATCTTCACGGGTGCTGAAACCCACAGCGCCCACCACCTTGTTGTTTTCCACCAGGGGTTCGGTGATAAAAATGCGCTCATAGACCTCGCCGCCGGCTTCAGCCAGGGCGTTTTTCGCGGCCTCTGCAATGATGATCTTGTAGGACTCACCATTGATCATGAGCTGCCAACGGCCCTCATGGACATACTTTCCCGCCTCGTCCTTCCAGATCTTGAGGCCCCATTTTTCAAACAGGTGCACGGAGGAGTCCACGTGACGGGCAATGTTGTACACCAGGTCCTCTCTCGAGATTCCCATGAGGTCCTGCCGGACATAACGCACATAGTCCTCAAGCGTATTATCGCCGTCCTTCACGCCCACGTACTGGTTGATGGCCGAAAGGCCCATGGCCACGGCACCGCTCCGGTCCAGGGCCGCCTTGTCCACGATGGCGACCTTCAGGCCGTTTTTCTTGGCCCAGTATGCTGCCTCAACGGCAGCGCCACATGCCGAAAATCCTCCACCAACGATCAGGAGGTCGGTTTTAACTTCTACAGTTTCAAAATTTGCCATAATTCAGATACCTCCTTAATTATTGTAGTGTCGGAACCGCATCGAGGCCCAGAGAAGCGGGCTCGGTTGCCAGGGCCTGATTATTGAGATCATCGTTGGTTGCAAAACCGCCCAACGGATCAGCAGATCCTTCCTCATTGGTCCTGATGGGGAATTTGAACCGTTTCAGGCTGCCGTCGCGAAACTTCACTGTCCACATAATATCCTGGGAACCTCTTAGCGGTGTTGCGCTCGCTCCCAAAGGAACGAAGTCGGCATAGCCGCGGACATCCATGGCCTGCTGCGGACAGATCTTGACGCAGCACATGCACTCCCAGCACATCATGGGATCCTGGTTGTAGGCCTTCATTTTTTCTTTGTCGAGGACCATCAGGTCGTTGGGACAGATGTACATGCAAGCGGTCTTGTCCTGCCCTTTGCAACCATCGCATTTTTCCGTTATAACATAACTTGGCATAATTCTACCTCCTGGATTGACATATTAAATAATTTCAATACACTGACATCTAAAAAAGTCTGATCCATACCTCCTTTCTGTGAATGTTCAGGGCTGCACCCTGATTATTTCTTCACATCTCCCGTTGCCGCACCGTGAAGTTTGATCTCCACCTTTTCTTCAAGATTCTGATAATAATCCTGAAGTATGGCGACGACCTCGGGCCGAGAGAATTCAGCCGGAAGCTCACCACCCTCGGAAAGGGTCTTGCGAACCATAGTCCCCGAGAGAAGCAGTCTGTCGTCTTTGCCATGGGGGCAGGTCCTCATGGAGGCCATGCCGCCGCATTTGTAACAATGGAATGTCCAGTCGATATTCAGATTCCTGCACTTCAGGCCGCCTTCGGGGATATCCTTGAAGATCTTCTGGGCATCAAAGGGACCATAATAATCACCCACGCCTGCATGATCCCGTCCGATAATCATATGGCTGCATCCATAGTTCTGGCGGAAGGTGGCATGCAGCAGGGCCTCCCTCGGGCCTGCATAACGCATTTCCATGGGGTAACCACCCTGGACCACCGTGCCCTTTACAAAGTAGTTGTCCACCAGGGCGCTGATGGCTTTCACGCGTGTATCGCCCGGAATGTCGCCGGCTTTCAGTTTGCCGACCAGCTGATGGATATAGACACCGTCCATGACCTCCACGGCTATCTTGGCAAGGAATTCATGGGAACGGTGCATGGGATTGCGGAGCTGAAGGGCTGCGATCCGCTCCCATCCAAGATCTTCGAAAATCTTCCTGGATTCCGAAGGCCACTGGTAAAGGCCCTTGAATTCTTCCGGGTAATAGCTCTCGCTCAGGACCTTTACAGGACCGGCCAGATTGTACTTGCCCTGGGCCATGACCTTTGCCACACCCGGATGTTCCAAATCGGTGGTTGTGTATACGGCCTTGCATTCGTAATCCTTATCGATGGTGTATTTTTCCGAAACCTTCATGGTCGCAATGATGGTGCCGGTCTCAACGTCGACCAGGGCTAGGTCATCGCCTGCCTTGACGTCTTCATCGTCTGTGGAAAGGGTGATGGGGATGGGCCAGAAAGTCCCGTCCGCCATGAGAAACTTGTCGCAGACGCCCTGCCAGTCGGCCTTGGTCATAAATCCGGTCAGGGGCGTGAAAGCGCCGATGCCCATCATGATGAGGTCCGATGTTTCCCTGGTTGTGACGGTGAGTTTCTTGAGGTTTTCTGCTTTTTCGGTTTCCGCCTTGAGTGCGTTACCTTCCAGCATCAGCGGCATCAACCTCTCTTCTTTTCCATGGGGTGGAATCAAATTCGACATACAAAACCCTCCTTTTTCCATTAGTATCAATATATTAAGGTTATTGAACGATCGTTAACCGGCCCGCCGAACACTTTTCCTTGTGCATTTTGGCACAAGACCTTTTATATACTATCTCTGCGGGCTGTCAAGCAAAAAGCATGAGGGATTTCAAGATTCCCCGGGAATCGGGCGTCACCTTTCAAACATCCCGGGAGAAACCTTGAAACCCTCAGAGTTTCCGGCATTCTTTCTTCCTACCAGTTCCAACCCCACTCTTTTTGACTTGCAGTTCAGGTGGCAGAAAACATACACTTGCCTTATCAGTATGTTCAGTTCTCTCAAAGGCCCGGGGGGCCGACCTGTTGGTTCTGGAATGCTTTTTCCCGGACGGCCCGGCTAGGCCCGGCCAACCGACGGCTTCGTAAGAAGAGATGCGCTCAGCAGTGCCTCTCGACAATAAACTGATTCAACTCAAGGAGGTTCCTTCGGGCCTCGGAATCCGGAAATTCGTCCAGACAGATGGCTGCCTCTCTTATATATTCGCGGGCTTCAAGAAGTATCTCGTCCAAGACACCATTCTCGCGCACCGTCTCAACCAAGGCAGCGTAATCTTCCACAGAAGGGTGATGGTCCTGGAAGAGATCCTGTAATCGTTTTTTTTCCTGACTCGCCATTCTTCCCAGGGTATATATGAGCGGCAGAGTGATCTTTCCCTCCCTGATATCGTTTCCCACCGGCTTTCCGAGTGTCTTTTGGCTGGCGGTGTAATCCAGTAAATCATCCACCAATTGAAAGGCCATTCCCATTCTGTGTCCGAATTTACGGAGAGACTGGACAGCACGATGATTCACACCTGCCATAATCCCCCCGCAGGCGCAGGCGGCGGATATCAGCACGGCGGTCTTGCCGGCAATGATATCCAGGTAGAGATCCCGGTCCATGTCCCAATTGTTTGTGTGAATCAATTCCAGGATCTGCCCTTCCGCCATCCGTGTTGTGGTGGCGGTAATCAATTTCATGAATGCGGGGTTGCCGGCTTCAACCGCCACGGAGAAGGATTTGGAGTAGAGGAAGTCGCCTTCCAGGACGGCTGCATGATTGCCCCAGAGCGAGTTGGCACTGGGCTTTCGCCGACGCAGGTCTGCGTTGTCCAGGACATCATCGTGCAGCAGAGAAGCTGTGTGGATATATTCGAAGATAGTGGAAAGCCTGTAAAGATTGTCGGCCCTGTAGTCGCAGAGAAAACAAGACAGGACAAAGAGCAGGGGACGAAGTCTTTTCCCCCCCCCTAGCAGGGTATGGTCACCGATCTTTTTCGCAAGGGATATCCTTGAGTTGAGGACATCTTTCAACTCATCATTTATCCTATGGAAATACTGCTCATACTTGCTCAATAAGGTTTGGTTGTCATTCATGTTTTCCAGTTTCTCGAGTTGCTCTTGATTTGTCGCTTTCAAAGGCTTCCTTCAGGTTCTTAACTGCTGGCTCGCAATCCGCTTTACATTAAAAGACCATGCTCGACACTTGTAAAAAAAATCTAGACAATTTCCCCCACCAGGTCATAGGCATAAGCCTTCGTTATCCTGACCGGCATGATCTCCCCGGCGACCCCGGTGCCTTTGTTGATCAAGACGCACCCGTCCACATCCGGGGCCATGGAGGCCGTCCTGCCGGCGAGCAGGAGGGAGGTCTCGCGGCTCTCGCCTTCAATGAGCACGGGAACCGTCCGATTTATCATTTCCTGATTCAGGGTCTTGGAGATACCGGCCTGGCAAGTCATAATTCTTGACATCCGTTCCTTCGCCACTGTCTGTTTAACACGCGGCTTCAGTCTGTAGGCGGGAGACCCTCTTTCAGGGCTGAAAACAAAGGCCCCCAGATGTTCAAACCGGGCTTCTTCCACAAACGCAAGAAGTTCCTGGAAGATCGCCTCACTTTCACCCGGAAAGCCCACCATAAGCGTCGTCCTCAGGTGAATTCTGCGGTTACCGGAACGAATCCGCCTAACCAGTTCCAGGTGTGTCTGGCCCTCCGGTCGGCGCCTCATAGCCTCCAGAATACCGAGATTAATGTGCTGCAACGGCAGATCAAGATACGGGCAGATTCTTTCTTCGGAATCCATCAATGCCAGAAGACGATCGGAAATCCGGTCGGGATGGCAGTACATGAGACGGATCCATTCGAGCCCTCTAATACCGACCAGTCGCTCCAGAAGGTCTTCCAGAGACCCTTTCGGCTCCAGATCTCTGCCGTAGGATGTGGTGTCCTGGGCCACCAGGTTAATCTCTCTTACGCCCTCGGCAACCATTTCTTCCGCTTCCCGAAGCAGGGAATCAGGCGTACGGCTCCGAAAGGGCCCCCTGAGGTGGGGAATGATACAGTAGGAACAACCGTGAGAACACCCTTCTGCTATTTTGAGGTAGGCCGTATAGAACGGGGTTGTTCTGGCTCTTGGAGCAGCGTGGTCGGCCAGGGATGTGGGGCGACTCAAATGAAACCGAGACAAGGCAGCCGGGAAACCGTTTCCCAGGATTTCCACCACCCGGCCGATCTCGCCTGTCCCCAACCACGCATCTACCTCAGGGATCTCTTTTTCCAGTTTGTAACCATACCTCTGGACCAGACACCCGGCCACGACGAGCCTCTTCAAAGAACCCTTTTCTTTCAATCTTGCCGTCTCAAGAATCGTATCTACAGCCTCTTCAACGGCAGATTGAATAAACCCGCAGGTATTGATCAACGCCACATCGGCTTCTTCGGGATCACGGGCCAATGCATAACCGGCGCTCTTCAGCGAGCCCAGCATGTGCTCACTGTCCACCAGGTTCTTTGCGCACCCGAGGCTGATTAGGAATATCTTCTCTCGTTTCACATTCATATCCTATTTTCCCGGATTTTTCTGCACCATTCGCTGCTTACCTTTTTAGAAATAGGCGCCATAAAGGTGCTCCAGGCCGAAAGGCACCGACACAATCTTTGAAGACTTCGTTAGAAATCATCATCGTGCCCATGGACGGACTTTGGGGGGTGACATCAATCGTTAGGACCCTTTCGATGTCTTCCCCTAAGCCTTACGCCCTGCGCCTTGCGCATTTAGGATTCTTTCTGATTGCTTCTGTCCAGACGGGTCAATAACGTGAGGGCAAATTGCTTCATGAATTGCAGCTGAATGGTCTTGGAAGATCGATCCAGCAGAGTGGCGCTGATCCTCATCATGATGCAATCCGAGGCGGCCACCACTGTTGCGGCTCGCGTCTGGCCACCCAGGTAAGACATCTCGCCAAAACACTCACCCCTGGTTATCTCAGCAATAAAACGACCATTCTTTTTCACGGCTGCCCGGCCGCTGAGTATGATGAAAAAGGCGTCGTCGATGTCTCCTTCACTGACCACTACTTTTCCTTTTCTGATCTTGACGAGATTGCTGGTCATCAATATCTCTTTGACCTGATCCCTTGTAAAATGCTCAAAAAAAGGCACATGGTGAACATAATCCACCACGTCTTCCACCTTGGATTTCTTGATTGTGCCTTTGAGTCCCCGCAAGGCCACCCTGAGGTCATAGGCAAAATCCATGCACGTCTGATAACGTTCCCCCGGGTCCTTGGAAAGGGCCTTATGGATGATCTTATCAAAGATTTCAGGAAGTTCCCTTCGAATACTGGATGGTGGAGCCGGATATTCATGGGTGATCTTGTACAGGATGGAAAAGTAGTTGTCACCGGGGAAGGCCCTTTCCCCTGTCAAGAGTTCATACATCACGCAACCCAGCGAAAAAATATCACTTTTGTCCTCGATCGGCTCTTCTTTGACCTGTTCTGGAGACATGTAACTTGGGGATCCGACAATTCCCCTCTGGAAAGGCACATCCGTTTCAATACAGGCAATCCCGAAGTCGGCGATCTTGATGGCCCCGGCACGGTCCAGCATGATGTTGGAGGGTTTGATGTCCCGGTGAATCACGCCGCGTTTATGGGCATAATCGAGTGCCCTGCAGGCGGCAAAAGTATTTTCCACGATCTTGCTTACAGGAAGGAGATTCTCCTTTCGACAATATTTGACGAGAGTTGGCCCGTCTACGTATTCCATGGCTATGTAGCAGAATTCTCCAAACAAACCGGCGTCGTATATGGCGACGATGTTGGGTTGCATGAGCCGTCCGGCGGATTGGGCCTCGATAAAGAACCGCTCCCTGTATCTCTCCGCCTTGTAACCTTCCAGATCCGGTGACGGACTGGAGATCTTGATGGCCACATCCCTCTGGATATAGGGGTCTTTCCCCAGGTAGACCATGCCCATGCTGCCCTGACCAAGCTTATCCACGATCTCGTAGCGCCCAACGCGTCTCACGCCGGAGAGCTCAGCAACGAAGGCATCATCCAACCTGCGCACATCCCTGTTCACCCCGAAAAACCTGGCCTTGAGCCAGCTGGTCAGGCCGTGCTTCCGTTCAGTTGGGTCACCTTTTTTCTCTTCTTCTTCCATGAAGGTAATGCTTCACCTTTCTACAACGATTCCATCAAACATACATGTCCTGATCAAAGCAACCGGGCCTGCTCAAGAAGCTTCGCAACGTCCAGCCTGTTTACGGCATCCGTAAGCAATCCTCCTATGGCCTGGTCGGCTCCCTTGGTGCCCACAATTTTGTATTGCTCGGTCTCACCACTGATGTCCTGAGTGGCCAATACCCTGCCATCCTTTATCAGCCTGGCCTCATACCGCATTTTGGCCACCCAGTCCCTTTTGGCAAAACCGAGTGTAAATTTCTGGAGCACGATTTTCAACTCGGGCTTCCCGGTTTCCGCCGTGTGAAGGACCTTCAGACCCATGTTTTCAAACCTGCGATTGAACGCGTCTTTGATCATGTCAGTCAATTCATAAGGGCCGAGTCTGAAACCCGCCTCCTTGTATCTGGCGATACTGTAAATGATGTTTCCGGGGAAATGTTTGAATTCATTTCTGGCCCCCTCCTTGAGTATGTCCTTGGACCCTCTTGCATCATCCAGGGAAAAAAATACCTCATGGCCTCCCAGTTGATTCGAACTGGGCGGGAGCCTGTAAAGGGCCTTCAATTCCGGTACAGTTGCACACGAAACCATCAAAAAGGCCAGCATGGAAATCCCTACCAGAAATCCAAAGACGCGATTTCTACTTTTCATGATCCCTTCCTCCCTATCAGAGTTACTTTCGGCAGATCTTCTCGCGGTTGATCATTGGCAGTTCCTTCTTCAGACGCATGACTTCCGGTTCGTCTTCCAACCAGTGCCGCAGGTTGCCCAGAAGACTTGCCGCATAAGGACTGCTGCTCCCGTCGTTCAGACGATAATTGACCCAAAGGCCATCCTTTTCATAATTCACCAGACCGGCCTCTTCCAGAATTTTCAGGTGTTTTGAAACCGTTGGCTGTGCCACTCCCAGGGCGGCCTGCATCTCGCAGACACACATGGTCTTGTGCTGTAGCATCTTGACGATTTTGACCCTGTTGGGATCCGACAGGGCTTTAGTAACCTTGATGAACCGTTTCATAAGCAATCAACCTCATTGTAATAGCCAAACCCGGGCCAGGTGCTTTTTGAGTATATCCCTTCACGGAAACATCTTGTATTCGCGGTATCCTGTCAAGGGAAATTTCCAGGATGAATTCACCGGCACCCCTGTATCGAGGGAAGGCCATATATAAGAGGCCCGTGTTCATGGGCTTTCTTCCCATCTGGTCTACGGGAGATCAGGAGGGCTGAACACTGCATTCTACGATGAGAAAGGCCCGGCGCATGAATCGCACAAGCTGTCCTTTTTTCTCACAGGACATGAGGTTTCTTGTGATATGGAAGCCTGGGTCCTGATCACCCGGCGTATGGAGGCCTGGCTGGCGCCTGAAATGCGCCTGAAAATCCCCACACCGACAGCAATTCCAATGAAAAGGCCCACGGCAATGGCGATAATCCCGGCAGCCGCGCCAGTGGAGAAGCCGTCGGTCAATCCATAGGCTGCAATAATCCCCAGGATGAGGCCGATGGCGGGAAAACCGGTCAGGGCGAGTACATTCTTTATCAATGCACCGGTCTCTCGGTGGATCAGGACCTGGTCCCCCACATGGGCCCCCGGCTCGTTCTCCGCCGCGATCGTTACGGCGGAACTGTCCGTGGTACAGTGACAGACCTTGTTGCTCACTTCTTCAGAGACCCCCGGTATACCGGCGCTCCCCGGCCGGATAACCACTTCGGCCTCCCCGTTTTCTTTCAAGGCGGCCACGATCCCTTCATATTCAGCCATTTTTCTCACCTCTCCCTTCCAAGGAAGTCGCTTTATTAAACGCGCCTAAAGAAGCGAATCTGAGAATCTTTTTCATGTGCTTTCTCACAGTGCACTTGGCAACTCACTGTTACATGGACGCCTATTTGGGGTTTACTACTCCAGAGCTATACACGCTTCTATAATGTGGGGACAAACCCCAAATCGGCGTCCATCCCCTCCGGAGTGGTTAGGAAGCGTCTGGAAAAGATTGTCAGGTTCGGTTCTACTTCGTTGCTCATAGGCTGTCGGTTGCGGCATAAACCAGCTTCCAACGAAGTCGTCTCATTCATCGGAACTCATGAGGAGAGACTGAGGGTCTTTTATCATCAACAACCCTCATCGTGATGCCGATCCCTTTTTCGGCCGATATAGAACAAAAAAATCCCTGTGAGTACCATGAGGCTCGACAGGATCTGTCCCATCGTAAATGGTCCTATGATGAATCCGAGCTGGGGGTCCGGCTGTCTGAAATACTCAATGAAAAATCGAAACACGCCGTATCCCACCAGAAAAGTACCTATCAAGAAACCTCTTGGATGCTGCTTTCGGCTCACCCAGAAGACGATCACAAAGAGCACCAACCCCTCGAAAAATGCCTCGTAAAGCTGTGAGGGGTGCCTCGGAATGTTGCCGCCCTCCGGAAAGATCATCCCCCAGGGAAGTTTGGTCGGCCTCCCGTAGAGTTCCCCGTTTATAAAATTGCCGATTCTGCCGAAAAAGAGCCCCAGGGGCGCTGCCACAGCCCCCAGGTCCGCGAGCATCAGGAGCGACAGATGTTTCTTGCGGGCGTAGATCCACCCTGCCAGGGCCGCCCCTGCCAGCCCGCCGTGAAACGACATGCCGCCTTCCCAGACCGCCAGGACCTTCAAGGGTTGGTGAAAATAGTAGGGAAAATTGTAGATAAGACAGTACCCCAGACGTGCACCCACAACCACGCCGGCGATACAAAAGGATAGGAGGTCACCCACCTCCTCCCTGGTGATAGGGTAACGTTCGTCCCGGGAGGTCCTGACAAGAATGAAATAGCCCAGCGTAAAGGCTATCACGTACATCAGGCCATACCACCGCACCTGTATGGGGCCCAGGTGGATGAGAACCGGATCGATATGCGGATATTTCATAGAAAAACGCCTTCCTGAAAAAAAATGAACCTCTTTTGTTCTGCTGTAGAATTGATGGCTTTGTAAAAAGTCATCATCGTGCCCGTGGACGGGCACGCAAATCAATGGGGTGCATCGCAACCCTTTGATTTGTAAGAAAACCGAAAATCACACTTTTTGGTTTTCGTCAGTAAAATGTCCACGGACGGACTTTTTACGATTCCATCAGAATTAGTATAATCCCTTTTCTCCCCGACCGCAATCTTTCCCATCCATTTTTCACCGTATGGAACCCGGCCTGCCGTGGTTTCCAAGCCTGTCTTTCTAAGGAGGCAGGGTCATTGAAACCACCAGCTGGACGGGCCGTTGTGTCCATAGCATACATTCCATAGGCCTCTTTGTTGACCCGCCCAAAGGCTAGACGCCGGATAAAATTATGCTGATTGATTCAATGATTTATCATTAGATATTTGCATAACAGTTTGAATTTTTGTGATTTTCAATATTTGATGACTTTATAAAAAGTCATCATCGTGCCCATGGACGGACTTCCAACGAAGTCGTCTCATCCGCCGGAGTCAAAGAGCAGGGCGTGAGACTCTTTTTCAGACCCTTTCTCATAGCGCACTTGGTAGCAAACACCGACATGGACGACTATTTGGGGTTTACACCTCCCAAGCCCCACGTGCCTCTATGACGTACCGCTGAGCCCCAAATCGGCGTCCATCCCCTCCGAAGTCTTTAGAAAAGGTCTGAAAAAGAGTGTCAGGTTCGGCTCCTCTTCGTACCTCATAGGCTGCCACTCGCGGCATAAACCAGCTTTTTACGATTTCATCAATATTTGATCCCACTGTGCCATGGCAGATGATGCGGGCTTCATTCTCTATCTTGTTTCCATCGATAAACGGCCTTTTCCTGCAATCCCCCACCTGAAGCGGGACAGCTCAGCGTCAATCCGCGGGATTTCAGCCTTGCACGCACCCGGTACAGCATCGGTGCAGATACCACGGTGAGCCAAAGACGCGACAAACCACCCACCCGAAACCTTTCTATTTTGGCTTGACACATGAAAAGATTATCCTATATACTTTAGTTTAGTTATACATTTTGTTGTTTAGACACTCTTTCTTCCTGGGTGTTATGGGGAAGGCTGCTCACGTTCTTTCGTCCTGTTCGCGATTGGCTCTCAACCATTGTAAACTTACCTGTACCTGCAATTTATCAGAACCTAGAAAGGAGACGAAGGCCATGGACTTCTTTTCATTTGTCGAGGGACCATTGCTATGGATCGCGTTCCTGACATTTATAATCGGTAGCCTGTTAAGGGCACTGCTGATCTTGTCCCTCTCCAGAAAAAGAGACAAGATCATATACAAGCATTTCAGCTGGAAATATGTTCTGGCAACCTTTGCACGGTGGCTGCTCCCTCTCAATAAAGATGTGGCCAAGAATCCTGTATTCACGATATTGGGATATATCTTCCACATTTGCCTCCTGGCTGTTCCCATCTTCTTTTCAGGGCATATAAGCCTTTGGGAAGAATCAAGGTTTGAGTGGACTTGGACATCAATGCCTGACGGATTGAGCGATTGGATGACGCTTATTCTCCTGGCCATTGCCCTCTTTTTCCTGTTAAGGCGTATCTTTTCTGCTGACATCCGCCTGATTTCAACCTTTTCAGACTACTTCCTGATCGTGATCATTGCACTTCCATTTCTTACAGGCTATTTTCTCACCCATGGCACACTGGATCCTATTGCTTTCTTTTCTGAAAACATACAATTGATCCACATGCTTTCGGCTGAGCTGATGCTTGTTTTGATTCCTTTCACCAAACTTTCACATTTCATTCTCTTTTTCTTTTCCAGAGGTGCAACCGGCATTGAATTCGGTCGCAGGGGCTATTCCATGTGACCCGCTACCGCTGTTTGACTTAAAGGAGATCTATCATGAACGGACAGGTTGATTCCAAGAAAATTATGGATTTTCTTAAGCCAAAAATGGGCGCCAGGTTTAAGACCTGGCTCAACATATGTGCCCATTGCGGCCTGTGCGCGAACACTTGCCACTATTACAACGCGAACGACAACGATCCAAAAATGATCCCGTCCTATAAGGTGAGGTTTCTGAAGGACATTCTCAAAAGAAAAGGGCGAGTGGACAAGGATTACCTCGAGCATGTGTACAAAACAGTGTACCATGAATGCAACATGTGCAGGCGCTGCACCATGTATTGTCCTTTCGGCATAGATATTGCGCTGATGATATCTCTCTTGAGGGCGCTCTTGTTTTCACAAGGCATGGCCCCTAAAGGCCTCCTTAAGCCGATTGAGAACTACAAGGAATTTGGCAACCAGATGGCCGTCACCAAGGAAGACTGGGTGGACACCATCGAATGGTGCGAGGAGGAAATGGCCGAGGAGGTGCTGGGACTTAAGATTCCCATAGACAAAAAGGGTGCCAAAATCATGTACACGGTAAATGCCCGTGAGCCCATGTTCTATCCCCAGGATATCATGGAGGTAGCCAAGATCTTTCACCTGGCGGGAGAGGACTGGACTGTTCCCAGCGAAAAGGGTTGGGATGATACGAATCTCGCCATGTTCTGCGGCGATTCAAAAACTGCGGCGATGATTGTCGCGAACACCTTCAAGCGTGCCGAGGAGTTGGACGTAAAGCAAGTCGCCGTAACCGAATGAGGCCACGCATATCGTGCGCTTCGGTTCGAAGCGCCCAGCTGGCTGGGATACACACCCAAACAGGAAGTCATACACTCCGTGGAGCTTTTTCACGACTACATTCGAGACGGAAGGATAAAGCTCAAGGAGAGGCTAAAGGAACCCACTACCCTCCAGGACCCATGCAATATTGTTCGGAGCGGAGGGCTCGCTCAAAAGAATCGAAGGCTGGCGGAGCTTCTTTCAGATGATTTTCGGCCAATGGAATATCAGGGAAATTACAACTACTGCTGTGGCGGTGGAGGAGGCGCAATGCCCATGGGCGGCGAAATGAAAAAACACCGCCTCAAATCCGGGAAAATGAAGGCCGAGCAAATTCGCCATACAGGTGCAAAGATCGTCTTTGTTCCATGCCACAATTGCATCGACCAGATCCGTGACCTTTCCAAAGAATACGACCTGGGTATCAAGGCGATTCATTTCAAAGATGCCATAACCCAGCTCATGGAGATTCCGGATGAAATGATCCCCGACAATGATGAATCTTGATCGCGTGTTGAAGGGGAAGCATAATATGTGGTAAGAATAAGATAAAGAGAACGCTGAAAATCCAGAGTTTCGGATTCCGTGAGAAGAAACTGCACGGACGGACTGATTACGCTTTCACCATATGCATGGAGCTCCGGGGCAGGGATCTCTCACATGGTTCAAGATATTGCCAAAATAGAAGCAGCATTGAACAAAGGGAAGGATCTCTATAAGTCGCTTTTTGATCACGTCCCTTGCTATGTCACTGTCCAAGACAGGGAATTCAGGCTGATCCGCTACAACCTCGAGTTTGAGAAAAAATTTTCTCCCCAACCTGGCCAACATTGTTACACGGCCTATAAAGGCCGTTCTCAACGCTGTGAGATTTGCCCTGTGAAGAGGACCTTTGAAGATGGCGCCCCTCATAGCAGTGAAGAAGTCGGCATTGACAAAGACGGCAACCTGTCATCCTGGCTGGTCAAGACTTCTCCCATAAAGAATGATGCCGGAGAGATTATCGCAGCCATGGAAATGTGCCTTGACATCACGCATAAGAGGGAACTCGAAGAAGAAGTAAGAAAATCTGAAGAAAAATATCGTTTGATTTTTGATGGCATTCCCAATCCGGTTTTTGTCCTTGATATCGGCACGTTGACCATATTGGACTGCAATGAGAGCGTGCTTTTCGTGTACGGATTTAGTAAGAATGAGCTTATAGGGAAATCTTTTCTCTCGTTTTTTGATGCGGCTGATCGAATGTTTTACGACAGCGAGGTGAAATCATACAATATAGTGAACAGGGCAAAGCAGGTCCGGAAAGACGGGGAAAGCATCTATGTCAATATTCGCATTTCTTCATCTGTCTACTTGGGTATTGGAGTCCTGTTGGTCACCACCAGTGATATCACGAGCCGGCTTATGGCAGAGCAGCAGCTGATACAGGCCGGCAAGATGGCCATGCTGGGAGAAATGGCGACAGGGGTGGCCCACGAGCTCAATCAACCGCTGACGGTTATCAAGACCGCCAGCAGCTTCCTCGGCAAGAAAGTGGAAAGGAGAGAGGCGATAGACGAGGAGACTCTAGGCGTCCTGGTAAAAGAGATAGAGTCTTATTCAGACAGGGCTTCCAAGATCATAAACCATATGCGCGAGTTTGGCCGGAAATCGGAAGTCAGAGGAGAGAAGGTCAATGTAAACGACCCTGTGAGGAAGGCCCTTGATTTTTTCGGACAGCAACTAAGACTCCGTGAAATAGAGTTAAGAACCGATCTGGAAGAAAATATTCCTTATATTTTTGCTGATTCAAACCGGCTTGAACAGGTATTCGTCAATATTCTAATCAATGCGAGGGATGCCATTGAGGAAAAAACGAGGACCAAAGACCATAGAATGAAAGACAAAAAGATATTCCTCAAGACCTTCTCAAAGGGGGACATCGTTTTCATTGAGATTGAAGATACCGGAACCGGCGTTGAAAAAGCTGCCGCGAACAAGATCTTTGAGCCTTTTTTTACAACCAAGGGCGTTGGAAAAGGAACCGGGTTGGGCCTCTCCATCAGTTACAGTATTATCAAGGATTTTGAAGGCTCCATAAGCATTGAAACAGAAGAGGGTGCCGGTTCAAAATTTATTATTCAGTTCCCGGTTCTGAAAGATTAGCGATGGCGAAAAGAATACTCCTGGTAGATGACGAAGAAGGAATTCGCAAGGTACTCGCAATTTCATTACGTGACAAAGGTTACGAAGTGTTCACTGCTGAAGGGGGGGACAGAGCGCTCGAAATCTTTGACAGGCATGAACCCTCGATTGTCCTGACAGACATAAAAATGCCCGGAATGGACGGAATTGAACTGCTTCAGAAGATAAAGTCCAGCAACCCGGAAACCGAGGTCATCATGATCACCGGACACGGTGATATGGAGCTTGCCATACAGAGCCTGAAATTTGATGCGACGGATTTTGTTACAAAGCCCATAAGAGATGAAGTGCTTGAAATTGCGCTGAAAAGGGCCTTTGAAAGAATAAACATGAGAAAACAGCTAAAGGCCTACACCGAAAATCTTGAAACACTTGTAAAGGAGAAAACAGAGCAGCTGCTGGCGGCCGAACGTCTTGCAGCAATCGGGCAGACGGTATCCGGGTTGGCTCATGCCATAAAAAACATTGCCGGGGCCTTGACGGGCGGATCGTTTGTCCTTGAGAAGGGGATCGACCTTGGAGACGAAAAGTATCTCCATGAAGGCTGGGAAATGCTCCGTTCCAATGTATCAAGAATCAAAGGTTTGGCCCTGGATTTGCTTAACCTCAGCAGAGAACGGGAACCTAATTATCAGCTCTGCGACCCCAACGAACCTTTGAGGCGCGTCTGGCAGCTCATGCACGAAACAGCGCGAAACAAAGAGATCTCTCTTGACCTCGAAACAGATGACCAGCTTCCAAAGGTCTGGATCGACCCCGATGGCATCCACCGTTGCATTATGAATTTGCTCACCAATTCAATGGACGCATGCCTGGATATGGACTGCACACAACCACACGGTCGCGTCGTCCTACGATCCCTGAGAGAGAACGGATGGGCCGTTCAATATGAGGCTATGGACAATGGCTGCGGTATGGACGATGAGACGAAGGGCAGTGTTTTCAATAAGTTTTTCAGCACGAAAGGGAGCAAAGGCACCGGCTTGGGCCTCATGATCACCCGGAAGATCGTTCAAGAACACGGGGGGGAGATCACATTCACGTCAGAAAAGGGAAAAGGGACCACATTTATCATAAGACTGCCGATCAAAAATTTGTCAGGTGATTTGGCCCAATAGAATCGGAAAAGGAAAAGGAGTCCACTATGATTGATTACAAGAACATACTTTTCTGTACAGACTTTTCAGAGGATGCCAACATCGCATTCGGCCATGCCCTGGATTTGGCCAAGAAATATGGAGCGAAACTCCATATTCTCCATGTTCCTCATTCTTCGTATGCCTATTGTCGACACATTGTTGATGAACATGTGCCCGAAGACTCCGAGGGGGGCGAGGCTTTCTATGGAGAGGAAGTGAAAAAAAAGGCCCAAGAGGTCCTTGAAGAAACCTACAGCGATAAACTCAAGGGTTTCGAAAATTATGTCCTTGCCGTAAAAGTCGGCTCTCCTGATGTGGAAATTATCAGGTATGCCAAGAAGAATGACATAGATGTTATTGTTATGGGGGCCTTGGGCAAATCCGAATTGGACAGGATTGAACATGGCAGCACCGTGGCAAATGTCAGCAAGTATGCCCATTGTCATGTCATTGCAATCCGAAACCCAGAAAAGCAATTTACATTACCCGGCGAGATGCGCTAAGGCTTTTCTTTCTGCATTGGAGGAAGCACGATGGCTAAAAAAGTCCTGGTAGTTGATGATGAAATGGATATGAGGATATTTGTCACGACACTCTTGGAAACAAACGGTTATAAGCCGCTGTCCGCTGTTGACGGTGAGGAAGGTCTTCTCATTGCCCGAAAGGAGAAACCCGTCCTTGTCATCCTTGATGTCATGATGCCAAAGGAGAGTGGCATCAACATGTACCGCCAATTGAGAAATGATCCTGAACTCAAGGAAGTGCCCGTTATCATGCTGTCCGCCTTATCCAAGAAGACATTTTTCCATTCCCAGAAAATGCTCGATAACTATAGGGAAGAACAGATCCCGGAACCCGATGCCTATATAGAAAAACCAGCCGAACCTGAGGAACTCCTTGAGGCAATCAGGACGTCCCTTGAATAGGGATTTAATGACTTTTCTACGCTGCCAGGCAGCAAAGGATGGAGTCTATGACTGCCCCCGGAAAAGAGGCATATGGTGGGATTCCGGAAGGCCGGACGCATTCCGGAGATAGAGATTTCTTGGGAGACATGGGCTATAGAAGCATCATCGATCTTCTCCCCTGCTACGTCTCCGTCCAGGACGTCAACCTGCGCATTCTTTTTGCAAACATGAGCTTCGAGAAAGACTTTGGTTCCGGAGTCGGGCGCATCTGCCACGAAGTGTATAAGGGAACTGTCGAGCGTTGTCCTTCCTGCCCTGTTCAGCGAACCTTTGAAGACAAGCGTGTCCATGTCAGTGAAGAAATGGTGCGGTTGTCAAACGGTGAACGTGCTGATCTGGCTGTCTATTCCGCTCCCATCCTGGATATTTTCGGTGATGTGAAAGCAGTAATAGAGCTATCCGGCAATATCACCAAGCTCAAAGAACCCCAGAGAGAACTTGCATTTCTGGGTCAATCCGTAGCTGTGCTCTCTCATGATATCAAGAACATCCTCGAAGGGCTTCAGGGAGGCGCTTATGTGGTAGATGAGGGCATCAAAGATGGTGACATGGAACTCGCCGGAAAAGGGTGGGAGGTTGTCAAGAGAAACATTGGCGACATAACCTCCGTCACGCGGAATATCCTTTATTCATCAAAGAAGCGCTTCCTCAAGCGTCAGAATATCCACCTGGGGACCTTAATTGGCGATGTGGCGGTCTTATTCAGCGAAAGGGCAAAGGCCATTGCGGCTGTCCTTGAGACAAAAACAAACCCTTCGCTTCTGATCACCCGACTGGATCCCTCGGGCATCCGCAGGATGCTGAACAATCTTTTGTGCAACGCCCTGGAAGCCTGTCAGGTTGATAAAAAGAAGCATTTCCACAAGGTAATGGTGCGGACTGATTTTTATGACAAGACGCATGTCATGATTGAAGTTGAAGATAATGGGATAGGAATGACCGATGCTACCCGCAAAAAGATATTCGAGGAATTCTATTCCACCAAGGGAGACAGTGGCACAGGCTTGGGTATGCTCGTGGTCAATAGAGTTGTGGAGGCCCATGGCGGCCGAATTGAACTGTTGACAGCACGAGGCAAAGGCACTACATTCAGGGTTATTTTGCCCCTGAGATAGGATGGTGGATATCGAGTCTGATATCAAGGGATTCGATTCCTTGCCATAATTTGGAGGAGAATATGGAAAAAAAGGGAAAGATAGTCCTGATTGACGATAACAAAGATTTGCTTTTCACTATGTCCACGTTTCTGAACCGGAATGGGTTCGAGACACTCACGGCCGAGGACGGTAAGGCCGGCCTGGAATTGGTGGAAAAGGAGCAACCTGATCTGGTCTTGCTCGATATCATGATGGAAACCCTTTTTTCCGGGTTTGAAGTGTGTAAGAGGCTCCGAACAAACCCGGCGCTCAAGGCTATCCCAATTATCGGAATATCCGGTATGGGGGATGAACTGGGGCTGAAGTTTGATGAGGAACGGGATGAAGAATATTTCAACCCGGATGTTTTCTTCGAGAAACCGGTGGACAGGGAAAAGCTTCTGGAAAAGATAGATGAACTGCTCAAAAAGTAAACCAAATTCGTTTATTGTGCATACATTAGCAAAAAAATGAAGATGCTTAAGAATGGGGAGTATACTATTGCCGATATCTCGTTGAAAGTCGGGCTTTCACAGAAAACTATCAGAGATTATGAGAAATGGGGCCTCATAAAGCCCAAACGTCATCCCATGACAAATAACAGGATATTTAGCGATTTCGAACTTGAACAAATACAGCAGATAGCCCGCCTCCTCCACGGCAAAGGATTCACCCTTTCCTGCCTTCGTACCCTCCTTCAAATGGCACCCTGTTGGAATATTTTCAACTGTGAACTGAAAAAGGAATGCCCTGCCTTTGAGTTCTACGACAATCCCTGTTACGAGATCAGAAGAGAAAAGGGAACGCTCTGCAGTGGACATTGTGAGCAATGTGCCGTGTATATCAATCGTGACACAAAGGGCGAAAAAGTCCTGCAACGTCCTGATCCGATCCCTGCGTAAGCCTCTGCATGCCGATTTTCCCATAGGATCATCGAACTTTATAGTCTGGAAAGGCCCCCCGAACCTTCTTCAACTAGGCTCATGGCCGTCTTGCCCGCGTGTCTTGCACCCCCAACATGGCTGTCTGTGTGAAAAGGACAGATAAGAATCCACGCCCGAAGGTGTGTGGGATGCTCCGGATCGACGTCAGGATGTCACCGTTCTTTCTCTGAAATGTTAGGTTTTATGGTTCACAGGTGACATGGCAGACGCCTGTGGGCGTGTCCACGGCATAAGGAAAATACCTTTTCTTGAACCACAGGGCCACATTGACCAGGCTGATGAGGACCGGCACCTCCACCAGGGGGCCGATGACTGCTGCAAAGGCCTGACCCGAGTCGATCCCGAAGACCGCCACCGCCACCGCGATGGCCAGCTCAAAATTGTTGGAAGCGGCCGTGAAGCTCAGGGTGGTGGATTGTTCGTAGGTGGCACCCACCTTCATGGACAGGTAAAAGGACACAAAGAACATGATGACGAAATAGATGCAGAGGGGTATGGCCACCCGGATCACGTCCAGGGGAAGCTGGACAATATACTCTCCTTTGAGGGAAAACATCACCAGGATTGTGAAAAGCAATGCGATGAGGGTAATGGGGCTGATCTTAGGGATGAACTTCTTTTCATACCATTCACGTCCCTTTGTCTTGAGCCCGATCAGCCGTGAAAGTGCGCCCGCGATAAAGGGAATCCCCAGGTAGATAAAGACACTCTCCGCGATCTGCCCGATGGAGATGTTCACCACCGCCCCTTTCAGTCCGAGCCACTGGGGTATCACGGTGATGAAGATATAGGCATAGACGGAAAAGAAAAGGACCTGGAAGACCGAGTTGAAGGCCACGAGCCCGGCACAGTACTCCGCGTCACCGGAGGCCAGATCATTCCACACCAGGACCATGGCGATACAGCGCGCCAGGCCGATCATGATGAGCCCCACCATGTATTCATGGTGTCCGGACAGGAAGGCGATTGCCAGGAGAAACATGAGGATGGGCCCGATGATCCAGTTCTGAACCAGGGAAAGGAAAAGGACCCTGTAATCCCGGAATACGTATCCCATCTCTTCGTACTTCACCTTTGCCAGCGGGGGATACATCATGAGGATCAGGCCGATGGCGATGGGGATGTTGGTGGTGCCCACCTGGAAGTAGTTGATGACGTTTCTGACGCCCGGAAAAAGGTATCCCCAGCCCACACCCACAAACATGGCCAGGAAGATCCACAGGGTCAGAAACCGGTCCAGAAATGAAAGACGCTTTATTGTTCCTCCTTCAGTCATCATCTTCCCCTTTATTCTTTTTCTCACACAAGGCTTCCCGTCCGAGGCTGAGGATTTCGGCCAATCGCACACTATCCTCTCTGACCGCCGCATTTCCCACAAGAGACTCACACACCCAGGAAACGGCTCCCCTTACTTCGTCCGGGGCCTCTTTGCCTGCAAGCCGATAGTACATCCACCGACCATCTTTCCGGCCTTCCACGATACCCGCCTGTCGAAGAACCGACATATGCTTGGAAACCGTGGAAGGTGCGAGGCCCAGGAGTTCGATGATCTGGCACACGCACAGTTCGCCATTCCGCAATGCGAGAATAATTCTTACCCTCTTTTCTTCCGCCAGGGCCTTTGTGATGTTCATAAACGTACGCATAATCTATTTCGGCGTTTCGCCATATGACGAATTATATGGCCAGTTCATTTTTTGTCAAGTATTTTGGTTCCGCTTGTCCTGTCCAGCCCTTGTTGCCCCGGCCCCGATGTGTATCCTCCAGGGCAAAGGGTTTTCGTTTCGGAATTCCGTTGTTGTATCGGCTTCGAACGTTCCGCGACAAACCGAAAACCGGATCGTCCGGTCACGCTCTATTCCGCCACCCCCATCCGGGCAACTATTTTTTCCACCTGCTTTTGCGGGAAAAAACCCACATGCCTGAACACCTCTTTCCCCGTTCCGTTGAAAAAAGCCTGTACGGGAATAGAATGGATCCCATAGCGCGCCGCCAGGATCTGCTCTTGTCTCACCTGCACAAAAATCACATTCAGCCTTTCCCGGTATTTCTTCCGGAGGTTCGTCAGGATCGGCTGCATCATATCGCAGGGCCTGCAGCCTGATGCCCCGAACTCCACCATGGTGGGTTTTCCCGAGTGGCGGGCGCGGTCAACGGAGTTATCCATCGCTGGGACATACTGTTTTTTGAGCCAGGCCGCGTCGATTCGAAGCAAGACCTCTCTCCCCATCCTTTCTATATATTCTGCGATCGCCCGCTGTTTTTTTTCGTTCAGGAGATAACCCTGCAGGGAATCCTTTACCTGGTCAAACGGCGCCCCGCCGATAGCATCTTTGTTTTGCTCATAGAATGTCCGAAGTTCACCCTCCGACACGGTTACTTTTTCAGCCTTTCCCTGGAGAAATGAGGTAATACGTTTGTCTGGAGCAATGTCTTTTCGCGTATCACCTTTCAATGCCTCGTTGAGTAGTAATTTACTCGTAATTTCCTGTTCAAGGACAAAGAGGAGGTTTTTCTCGAGCTGGGCCTTGAGACTACTTTCTGCATTTTGAACAATGCCCGTCAGATACACCTCACTTACCTTTAAATCTCCCGCAGTCAGCACAACGCCCGATTCCAGGGAAGCCAGTTGCGCATGCCGCAGGATACCCATGACAAGTCCGGGATAGGTTCCCTCCACTGTCGCATCGCCACGATCACCGGCGAATGACGCGGGCGGATTTCCTGGAAAACCCATCAGCACCGCTATACCTACAACAAACAAGAAAATATTCTTCACGCTGTTATGCCTCATACCTCTCTTGATTACCTCCATTCAATTCACCTTTTCACTCTTATCATTATCCCATTCTCAGTCCTGTTTTTCTCCCGGCCTGTGCCAAGTCCTCACCAGAACAGGATTTTCCTGAAAACATCATTTTCAGTCAGTGCTGTCCAAAATGCAGATTTTACTTTTTTTTGCACAACAACACTCAGCACCAAATTTTTTTTCAATAAGACTCAATCAATATTTCTCTTTTTACCTTATGGATCGGATAGATATCTCCCGGCCGCGGCTGGTAGGTGAGAGTGACTTCAACATTCACTTTTCCGATATCTCCGGGCACTTTTATTGCAAATGATTCCTCCTTGGGCCTGAAGGGCTGGATGCTTGTATCCCTGATGATCGCAACCTTCTCGGTAGGCCCGTAGACCATGCTTCTGTCCAGCGAATTGGTTGATTGCGGCATGTAGATCTTTGCAGTCTCAAATATCTTCTTCCCCTGATCACTTGTTGCGGTCACTTCCAGGACCACTCTGTTCTTGGAAGGTCAGCCGTCAGGAATTCGATGACCGGCCTTGCTGAAAATTCTGGTCTCGACAATAATGGTCTGCACAAAAGATCCTGGTGTGAGTTGCGGCGCATACGACAGTGTGCGCACCTCCATCGGGAGGGCCTTTGCCAGCCTTGCAGACACATCTTTCTTGTCATTGAAGTTGGGAGGACATGTATGGTTAGCCTCCTTCATGTGGCAATCCTGGCAGGTTCTGGTACCGCCGGAAGGGATATAGGCATGAAGATAGCTTCCATAGAGGGTGGCGCACTGAATCGGGTACTCAAATTCAAAGTTCGGTCCGAGACCGTGGCACTGACCACACATGACAGATCTTTTCATGATGGGACTTCTTTTTACTCTCAGGTGATTCTCCTCGGGGTATTCTTCATCGCCTTCCGGCGCATACAGTACGTTTTTTTCAGGAAAACCATGTATAATCCCCTTGTCATGGTGACAAACCAGACAGGAGATATTCAGTTTTTGCATAGTGACCTTGTCCTTCTTCAAGATGACCGCTGCGATCTCGGCGGCTACCTTGTCTGTCGCCTTTTCCATCTGCGGAAAATGACATTTAAAACAGGGAAAATTTTTGGCTGTGGCCTCCCCGGGACCTTTGACGGAAAGAATACCTTTTTTCAAATAGCGGTCCATAAATATCCCCATGATGGACCTCGCATGGTGTGAGGACTCCCACTGGGAATAGATCTCTTCGTGGCATTCCTTGCAACTTGAAGGATCATACATCTGTATCAGTTGATTCAAGGTCTCGATTTTGCGGTCTGATCCGTTGCATATGGATATCGGAAGAAAAATGAATACCCATAACGCAGCAAGCAACCTCCGCGGCCAGGGGGATTTTCTATAGAATATGATGCCCGGCAGCGCGGATCGGGAAAGGGAATACAAAAGGTTATTTCTCTTGTTCGCCAGCTTTGGATTCATGCGTTATCTCCTTTTCTAGGAAGGCCCATTGAATTTTCTTCCAGCAGAATGCTCAAAAATGATGTGAACAGAAGCGCGATCTCATGAAGGCGCAATTTATATATCTATGGATAAGCCCTATTTTTCCGGCGGGGGAACCGCTGAGACAGGTTGGCGGCAACGCCGCAACACGCTCTGGGCAGTGCTGCCCATAACGCCCCCCCTGTAGTCATACGTTGCCCTCCTTTTCACCGGCATCCTGGGTGTGTGCAGCTTTATAGGGGTTTCGAAACAAATGGTTAACAAAGCCACCATACTTTTGCTCCAACGAAATTTATTCCAGGAATCTGCTTATTGCTTTTTTTCTCCCACGGATTTCTTGATAGTCTCATATAGCTCAGTGGGTTTGAGGTCACTTTGCTCAGCAATTTCTTTGATCTTCATGGTCGGTGATACCGTGATTTTCTTCTCTTTAAGCATCTTCATTACCTCTGAGAGGTTTAGCTGATACTCCTGGCAAAGGTCGGACAGGGTGAGTTTTCCCAATCCCGCTTTGGGCACATCTGGTAATCCAGCCGTACCGGTGTCCTGTCTGCTCGGTTTCATCGTTAAATACAGTTGTTGGGGCGATATTTTATTCACCTTCGCAATTTTCAACAGGGTATGTTGTCCATCTTCCAATCTGATGCCCGCTTTTTTTAAGCGCTCTATGCTGCCGGTAAGCTCGAGGCCCACCTTGGATGTGAAGGTTTTCAGGCTTGAAAGCTCCGTGCGTCCGTATGGTGGATTGCCATATTCTTTAGCGGCCGACTCTTTTATGGATTCGCTGAAATCCAACACCCAATTGAAGGGGGCGACATCAACGTAGGCTCCAATAGTGCAGACAATGACAAAAATCAATGCAATATTGAACTCTCGGGTGAATATCTTGAGCTGCCGGGCTTTGTTTTTAAGATATGCAACAATTGGCTTCCAGTTGTAATAAATATGCAACAAGATCGCCAAAAGAAATAAGACGCCGATGATGATATGTTGGTTGGCCCACTCGGTCTTGGTCAGCCCCCAGAATCGCCAATCCGCCCAATAGGCAATACGCCCTTGAGGCGCAATGTAGAGGACGATACTGTTCAAGAGTAGTAATAAGAAAGAAATGAATGCGATTAATGATGTAATTTTTTAAATTTTCACGTTTTTCTCCGTTTTTATGGGTGTTAATGTCATGTTTAAGTAAAAGATTTACCCTATTGGGAATAAAGGAAGCGACGCCGAAATGTCAAATCGGTACCAAGGACTGCCACTGCTACAGGGTAATATCATTTGACATAAGCCCATTATGATTGAATGGTCTCATAAAAATTCAGCCGATCGGCGTGCCCAATACCATCTTTGCCTTTTGCTTTAACAGCAAACAGCGCCCGGTCAGCCGCGGCAAGAAGACCGGTTAAATCCGTTGCATGGTCTGGAAAAGCAGCAATGCCGTAGCTGGCCTGAAGCTTCACCTCAAAGCCACAATCCCGCAAGTAGACCGTGCTTTTTATTCGAGACTGAAGATGCAAAGCTTTTTCCGTAGCCTGGAACTGATTGAATCCCGGCAGGACGATGACGAATTCATCTCCAGCATACGCTACGGCGTAGGCAGGCTCCTCTAAAATCTCACGAATGGTTCCGGCAACCTCAAGGATGGCGCGGCTGCCGTTCAAGTGCCCGCAAGTGTCCACCACTTTTTTGAAGTTGTCGAGATCCATGAAAATAACTGACAAGGAAGACTGCGTTGACTTGCTGTTTTCAATCAACGCGGCCAGGGATTTATAAAGATAGCGCCGGTTATAAAGCCCGGTCAGGTTGTCTCGCATCGCCTGTTCACGAAACCTCTGCTCGCTGACCCGCAGGGCTTCTTTAGCTTTTTTTCGTTGAGTGATATCGACCAAAGCAATCACAATGCGAGCCAATGTGTCTTCATGGCCCGATACGGCCAGCGATTTCATCAGAACGCTTCTTTTGTCGCCTTTTCCAGTCAGAAGGGACATCTCCCTTTCCCGAGCGATATCGCGTTCGGCAATCATCGGAACAATTTCAAGCGCTATTCGGTGTAGCTCCTCGGGACTCTCCATAAATGGAAGACTTTTTCTTAAATCATCTCTGGTGTCAATATCCATCAGTTTCAAAAAAGCATCATTAAATTCAACAGTTTTCATCATGTTCATGCAATGGATTACTTCATGCGGATTGTCCTCAAGATATCGTTTGAAATCAGTGACTCCGGATTCGCGCAAGTGGTCAAGATAGATTTTGAGACGGGAAGCGTCCCTTTCTATCAGGGCAATTGGGGTGTAGTGAAACAACAGGCGGTATCTTGCTTCACTTTTGCGGACAGTGTCTTCATCTGTCAGTGAACACCGCGTTTCAAGGTCTCTTACACGACTGCGCAATGCATCCACTTCGGCAAGAAGCTGTTCCCGGCTCTTGATTCTGCTACTCACCATATACCTCTTTCAGGCAAAGAAAAAATCTGGTTTTTCATGACATCCACCTTGAACTGATAACCTTTAGCTTTGAGTAGCTTTCCAGCATTGTGGGCACTGCAGCCAGGACAGCCTCTTTAAAGATTTCCTTTGATTCACGGCCCTCTTTCAATGGAATCTACTTTGCAACTTGTGCAAGCATGTTTTTCGCGAGGAACCCAAAGCTTTCAGTGAGCGTAGGATGTGGGTGGATGGCCTCTGCCACATCTCGTAGCGTGGCTTTCATTGAAACGATCAAAGACGCCTCCCCCGACATATTCGACGCCCCCTTCGTGAAGAGGTGAACCCCAATGATTTGGGCCGTCTCTCTTTTCACAACAAACTTGAGGAACCCGCAAGGCTTTTCGCTTATCTGGGCCCGGGCATCTATCTTGAAGTCGTATGTTCCCGTAACAATATCAAGGCCCTGTTTCAAGGCTTCTTCCTCTGTCAGGCCAGCGGACGCTATTTCAGGGTCCGAGAACAACACCCACGCGTTCTTGGACAAATCCAGTTTGGACCGGTTCCCATCCATAATATTGCGCGCAGCTATCAGCGCTTCGTATGTAGCTGTGTGGGCGAATTTTGGTCCCTGGATCACATCCCCCACGGCATAGATACCTTCCTCTGTTGTTTCTAGATACTCATTGACTGTTATCCCTTTTCTGTCTGGTACTATGGAGGTGGATTCCAGGTGAAGACCCTCTATGTTCGGGACCCTCCCCGCGGCCACAAGCACTCTTTCTGAAAGGATTGTTTGCCCTTTCCCTTGCTTGCCTTCAAACGCTGTTTCAAGCATATCACCTTTGACGGTGATTTGGTGGACCCGGGAAGAAAGATGTACATGAATACCATTTTCCCTCTCCATTTTGTCGAGCAGAAGATCTGAAAACTGCGAATCGACAGGAGGCAGGATACGATCCATAATCTCTATTATTGTACACGTTACCCCGAGTTTGGAGAGCATCTGGGCGAATTCTATCCCGATTGGGCCGGCCCCTATGATGGCCAGGGAGGCTGGAAGCGTTTCCGCTTCCAAGAGATCCTTATTTGTCCACAACCGGTTCACACCGTTTCCTTCAATGGGGGGCACGAATGCCTTGGAGCCTGTTGCTATGATGGCCTTGTCAAAGGTAACCGATTCCTTTTCCCCTGTTTTGTGGAGTACTTCAATCTGTCTCCCTGACACAAACCTGCCTTTGCCATTTACGAAAGTCAGCGTCGGCAGATGTTCCATGTTTCTCAGGGCACCATCAGCCCGTGCGTTGATCACCGTGTCTTTTTTTTGCAGTACCTTCCGCCATTGGAAGGCGGTTTCTTCTTTCAGATCAACCCCCGATACAAGCAGGTTTTTTACAAGAGAATAGTCCTCCGAGGATTGCTCCACTATTTTCGATGGGATACATCCTTCAAACAGGCACTCCCCACCGGGCCTGCCCCGTTCATCTATCAAAAGAACCTTTTTCTCCTTCTGTGCAAGAAACATTGCAGCGGGAGTACCGCCGGGTCCCGCTCCCAAAATCACCACGTCATAATTTTCCATTCTCAGTTTCTCCTTTTATCTGTCGGATATATAAGCAGCCAGAGCCAGCAACCGCTTGAATACGCAAAATTTCACTGCCCACTCGCTGCACTTTTTCGAGAGGTGAAGGAAGCAGAAGAAATGAGGAGAAAAGGCTTCATCAAAGCCCACTGGAACTCTAATCCATCTCACCGCACAGCGAAGGTTTCCCCATGAATCAGGACCGCGTCAATGTGAGAGTATTTCATAGCACAATGGACTCTTGGCGCTGAGCCCTATCAAAAGGTCCCCACCAGAGGGTTCACGATAAAATAGATACCCAGGAGGCATATGACGGCTCCCGCCCCCTTGCGGAACCAGTTGCCCGCACCCTGCCAGGCGCAGTTTTCCACGACCTTTTTTACCAGGGCGGTCGAACTTCCGGCCACCACAATAGGGGTGCAGTGTCCAACGGCGAACAACATGATAAGCAGGATACCGGTTCCAATCTTCTGCTGAATGGTGATGATCGCGAGGATAGGCGCAATGAACCCGAAGGTGCAGGAACCGGAAAGGACCCCGTACCCCAGACCCAGGGCAAATGCCCCGGGGATTCCCCTGAAATGGAAGCGGGCCAGCAGACTGCCTGACATGGCGAACTTTTCCACCCCCAACATGCCCAGGGCGACCCAGATGAGGAAAATCCCGACAATGATCTGCCAGTAACTTCCCACATCTCCCAGCATCCGGCCCAGGAGGGCGCAGATGATGCCGATCACCGCGATGGTGATAAAAAGGCCGAGTGTGAAAACAATACTATACAGAGCTGCCTCTTTTGGCCGCAGCACCTTGTCCTGTCCTCCCACATACGCCACGATAAGAGGGATGGACGCCAGGTGACACGGGCTGAAAACCACGCTGATGATCCCCCACAAGAGGCATCCCACGGCCGCAAGGGAAAGGCTGGCCGTCATCCAGGCGTTTATTGTCAGAAAAATGGATTCAAGCATCAATCGATGCCCATTTTTCTGAATATTTCAACAATAGCGGCCTCATTCATGAATCCAACGTGGCGGTAGACTTCTTTCCCTGATTTATCGAAAAAGATCTGGGTGGGGATGGCCCTGATGCGGAATTTCTTCACCTGTTCGTTGTGTTTCCACACATCGATAAATACGACGGCAGCCTTCCCCTCGTAGGCCGCTTCCACCTTTTTCATGACAGGGACCATCATCTTGCAGGGAATGCACTTGTCGGCCCCGAGGTCCAGCATGGTGGCCATGCCCTTGACCGGGGCCTCCGGCACTTCACCGGCAAGGGCATCCTGGCTTGCAAAACCCATTATACCGACAAGAAAAAACAACCCGATTAAAACCCGCGACAAAACTTTCTTTAATTGCACTCGGCTTTACCTCCTTTTACCACGCCACTCAATAAGTTTCAGAAAAATGGTTCAAACTGATCTTTTAGTAATCAAACCTGAACCCGCTCATGTACTCCTTGAGCTTTTCGCTCTGTTCCCCTTCCAGTGTAGGACAGTCTTCTGCACCCTTGGCACCCTCAGCCACTTTTGTCGCAAAAACCATGCACGTGGGGAACCCGCACTCCCTGCAGTTTGTCTTGGGCAGTATCTTGAGGATTTCGAATACCTTGGGTTTGGGCGCTCCTTCATAGCTGGGAGTTATCTCATCCCGTTTTTCCCACGTTTCATTGATCTCCCTTTTCATCCATTCAATGATCTTGTCCGCTTCTTCCTCATCACGTAGGGCATTGACTGCAATTTCCATGGGATGAACTGTGATGATCTTCCCCTGGGTTCTGAAGGTCACGGCGGGCGGATCTTTCAAATACTCAAAACCACCCAGCGCCGCGTTCAAATACGGCAGCACTTCGCTGATATTCTGATCCAGATGCGCGATGCAATGAAGGGATTGAAAGCTCGGATTGCACACGGGTCTGCTTATTTTCTTCGCGTATGATTTCAGCAGCATTGCCATTCACGTCCTTTTCCAATTAATCCATTCTTGTTATTATATTCTCACAGAGTAATTTTTAAAGGTAATAAATCATTTCCGGCAGATGCACTCGCGGCTGATCATGGGCAGTTCCTTAATAAAGTCATTCACCCGGTTTTCTACGAAAACTGCCCTGCGGCTGAATGATGAGAAGTAGAAGAAAAAAGGGATGATGCGCTGTTACAAGAAAAGCTTCCACAAAAGTTTGATCGCCACGCCCAGCAATACCACTGCGAACATCTGTTTGATCCATCGTGCCTTCATCTTTTCCTTCATCACTTTTGCACCGATCTGGGAGGCAATAATCACGGCAATGGATGTCGCAATCATCAATGGCCAGTTAAAATGCCCCTCCGCGACATGGCCTGCAAATCCCGAAAAAGATGAAAAAATCACTACAAAAGCACTGGTTGCGGCGGCCTGTTTGGTGGCATACCCCATGGCGATCATCATCGGGACGAACAGAAAACCACCTCCCACTCCCAGGAGTCCGGCGATGAAGCCGATAAAAAAACCGCCGACGCTCATCAGGATCATCCGGAGATGCAGGTCCATCATTTTCTCTTTATCAGGCCGCGCCGAGGTCATGAGCATACGGCCTCCAGCAAAGACCATCGCTATTGCAAAGAACAGAATGAGCGTGCGGGTCGGCACCAGTTTCGTAAAATAGGCACCCACCGGTGCCCCGATAAAGGATGAGATAATGAGCGGGATGGACCCCTTAATATCCACCATCTTCGCACGTAGATAGAACACTGCCGCAGACAATGCGGTAATTCCGTTGAGCAGGAGCCCTGTGGGGATGGCCACGGATTTGAAATCATATCCGAACCAGTGGAACACAGGGATGTAGAGCATTGCGCCGCCCAATCCAAGCATGGAGAAGATGAAAGCGAGTACAAGGATAATGAGCGTCACCATTGTAATGAGCATCTGAATGTCCTCCTCCTAATCGGGGCGATCAGGAAGATCACCCCGATTCACCCATCTTTTTTTTTATTCGTCATACCCGGAACAGGGTATGCAGACCGTCTTACCATCAGACCCCATTCGCAGTTTGTCCACAAAGGTAAGCTCTCCGCACTTCTCACATGCCTTTGCCTCGAAAAGACCTTTTCCTTTCTTTACATCCACCTCCTGGATTGCGCCGATGTCGAGAAACTCGGATTCAGGAAGCCCGAGTATTCTATTTACCAGGGGATCCGTAAGTTCCGGCTCAATATCCTGGGGTGGGACGCCTGTCTTCCTTTTCTGTACAAAGGGAGAACCCAGGGCCTTTTCAAAAAAGTCGGGTTTCAGCGAAACGCGCACAGAGCGCCCCGTTTTGGTGTCGATGAGGGTGAAGGCCATCTTATTGTAGTAAAGCTTCTCAATGTTGGACTTGCCATACGTGCATCCGGTGGCCATCATCAACCCGTCCAGGAAGCATCCGGCGGCATGGCCCTTCCCCGTCTCGGATTTCATCACGAGTTCCTTGTCTTGGGCGCGTTCCACCCCCAGAGTCTTCATGGCTGCCAAACCGGCCCGCAATCCCATGGGCATGGCCGGGCACTTGTGTCCGTGAAATTTCATTCCTGTCTCAAACAGTTCCTGTAATGCTTCCATCTTTCTGTCTCCCTTCATAAGTAAAAAGTAAATGTTCCGACCCTAACGACCGGTGTGCTGTGACTACTGTTGTCCTTTCTCTACTTCTGAATCCACTTTTTAACATCCTCTTTGCTGGGGACCTTTCCTACACATTTGACCTCACCCTCTACCACCACGGCAGGTGTCATGAAGACTCCGGCCTTCGCGATCTCCATGGTATCCTTCACTTTCACAATGCGGACATCCAAGCCGGTCTCCTCAACCACTTCCCTGACCACCGCTTCCGTCTTCTGGCACTTCGGGCACCCCGGCCCCAATACTTTTATTTCCATGATGTTGCTCCTTTCATTTTTTATTCTCATCTCTTTAGTTTTCACCGCAAAGACGCCAAGAACGCAAAGACTACCTATTTTAATTTTCGTCGAGAAGGCGAAAAATAAAAAACAATCTGTTCAAGAGAATTCCGTTTTCCCAGCGTGAAACCGCCCCATTTTAGCAGATCTCCCATGCGGGCTAATGTTGTGCCTCTTTCAGCAATTCTTTGAGCATTGTTCTTGACGGTATTTTCCCGACGGACTTGACCTCTCCGTTGATCACTAGAGCCGGACTTCCCATGACCCCGTAGCTTCCGATCTCCTTGATATCCCTGATATGTTCCAGGTCGGCCACGATGTTCATCTCAGCCATAACTTCCATCAGGGCCCTCTCCAGACCGTCACACTGGGTACACCCGGGTCCCAGGACCTTGATTTTGATCCCGCCGGAAGACCCCTCTTCAAAGGGCTGACCCAGAAACTTCCTGAATTCCCTGGTGAAGGCCTTTCCGTAGCCCTCGGCGGCACGATCAGGTATGTAGTTTTTCCTGCTGAGTCTCTTCAACAGTTCGGCTCCAACTTCTTCGTCGTTCCTGTCAGCGTATTCTTCGGCCATCTCTTCTATCACCGTTTTCAGCCCGATGATCCCCACACCATGGCCGTCCACGTTGATCTGAACCACGTCATCCTTTGCCATGTTCCCCCCGTTTTCTCTCACCGCAAAGACGCTAAGAACGCAAAGTCCTGTTTTTCTTTCCGCTGAGACGGCGGAAAGAAAAACAAGTCGCGCCACAACTATTCAACAAGCTTATTCACAATTCTCACTATTCCATCCCTCATGATTGGCACATTGAAGTTCAACAGCAATCCATTGATGTCCATGCTATCTGCCTTCCGCCTACCATTATTTCGAGGAATGCTAATTTTCCCTTTTCTGTCTTCTCAACAGAAAAGGGAATGCTTTCTCTGCGTCCTTTGCGACTTTGCGGTGAACTTTTCCAGGCTTTTCTCTACCCCGCGATCCAGCCGTAGCACATCCCCGCGATGGTGGACAGAACCACGATAATCCCGCAGAAGGTGGCGGTCTTCTTCACGCCCATAATGCCGCCGATCACCAGCATATTAGGTAGTGAGAGGGCCGGTCCAGCCAGCAGCAGAGAAAGTGCCGGCCCTTTTCCCATGCCCGCACCGATCAATCCCTGCAATATGGGCACCTCGGTCAGCGTGGCGAAATACATGAGGGCCCCCGATACGGAGGCAAACAGGTTTGCCCAGAGGGAATTGCCGCCGACGAGGGCCTGGATGTAGTGTTCCGGGATCAGTGCCGAATGCCCGGGTCTCCCAAGCATAAAACCCGCCACCAGCACCCCTGCCCCAAGGAGCGGGAAGATCTGCTTCATGAACCCCCAGGTGGACTGAACCCATTCCGATCTCTCTTCTTTCATGAACCATGCCTTGAGCATAAGCACCAGGATGATGAGGAGTCCGACGGTGATATACCACTTGGCTGCAAAGATGGCCGGCCATATTCCCGTAGAACCCTGGACGGGCCTGGCAAAGGCGGCAAAGACCAGGATCAGAACCATTGTCAGCATGAACATGGCGTCCTGAAACAGGGTCCTGCCTTTTTCCTCCCCATCCGGCAGGTACATCTGTCCGGCGGTCCTTGCGGCATCATCTTTCCGGAAGAAAAACGCCATGAGGAGCCCTGTAATGACGGCAAAAAAAATGGCTCCTATGGCCCTGGCGAGCCCCAGCTGCCATCCCAGGATGCGTGCTGTCAATACGATGGCCAGCACATTGATGGCCGGGCCGGAATAGAGGAAGGCCGTGGCCGGGCCGATGCCGGCCCCCCGGGTGTAGATCCCTGCAAAGAGCGGCAGGACCGTGCAGGAGCAGACGGCGAGAATCGTACCCGACACCGATGCAACCGAGTAGGACAGGATTTTCTTGGCTGCGGCGCCGAAGTACTTCAGGACGGACGCCTGCGAGACAAAGACCGCGATAGCACCCGCAATAAAGAAGGCTGGGATCAGGCAGGTCAGCACATGCCGGCGCGCGTATTCCTGGAGCATCATGAAGGCCTCGAGCCCGGATTTTCGAATCGTGGGGTTGGCCCATGGAATGTAATAACACGCAAAAAAAACCAGGATAATCAGCAACAGTTTCCATCTTTCTTTCATCATCACACCTCATTCAAGATCGTAGCAATTTGACTCTTTACAATCTATACATTTCTATTTAGCGATATTACAAACGCTTAAAAATCACCACCATTCAACCTCTTCTCTATCCTCACACAGCTGTTGCAGGTTACCAAAAAGGCTGACCATTCAGCAGTTGTGCACCGCCGCCGATCCGGTAATGGATCCATAACCCGCCTTTCCGATAACTCCCAAACCCGGCCTGGCGCTGTGCTCGAAAACCTTTAGTATTTTGACCCTCCCGGGAACCGAATCGGCCTTTATGACCCGAATGCAATCTTTCATTATTCTGGCCTAATATATTCTTGAAATAGAATATAGTCGCGAGTTCAGGCTTTGTCAAGAGAAAAGGAAGAGACTTTTCAAGAAAAAGGGCACAGTAGCTGCCCAATTCGCGGAGGAATCCGGATTAAGGATACTTCCAAAACACAAACTTCAACCGGAAGCATCCTATTTGTGCAACCTTTGGATTTACTCCCCGTCCCTTATTCTATAATTCCTGCTGGTAAGATATTTCCCCAAGAGCATGGAACTGAATATCACCAAAGGGATAGAAACCAAAAGCCGGATTATGGAAAACTTGATACCCAGGAAAGAGGCCTCAAAGATGGTCATGGGAACGCGGCAAATGGCGGAAGCTGCGATGTAGGTGAAAATCACCCCGATATCCGCTCCTTTGCTGTAAAGGCTGTAAGCCACCGGAAATGCCACATACAGGCCCCCAACGGTTGTGCCTGCCAGCAATATTCCACCCACATGGCCTTTCAGACCCGATTCCTTGCCAAAATGTTTTTCTATCGTTTCTTTCTTGACCCAAACTTCAAAGAGTCCGATCAGTATGAATGCGGGGGGCAAAATTTTTGCCATCTCCAGGGAAAAATAGCCCAGATCAAAAGCCATTTTTTTGCCCGGCTCAAACCCCTTCAAAAATGAGAACACCAGAAAAAAAGAGTATGCGATAAACCCCGCCGCCTTGGCGTATTTCATGAGTTTTTTTGATTTCACCTGAGGATCTCCCCGAAGAAAATCCCTGTTATAACCGCAACAATAAGTGCGATGAAAAGGCTCAGTACATTTCTTATGATCGTAACTTTCCCCCCAAAATATTTTTTTTCTATGGGAAACGTGACAAAACCCACCATCATCAATGTGGTTGTGAATGCGGAAATGACCGTATATGTGACGCCCTTTTTAAGTAAAATGCCACAAAGGGGGAAAGCTATGAAACCGGGCAAAAGAGTTATGGAACCAAAGAATGATGCCATCAAAACACCTTCGAACATTTTGCCTTTCCCCAGGTAATGCAGGATGAGGCTATCAGGCACAAGAGCGAGGATGATAGATACAAGGACGAGCATTGCTGCAAATGCCGGAAGGATCTTCACAAACTTTTTGAAGGCGATTTTTATTGCCCTGTAAGTCTTGCCGCGGTCGGCAATGAAAGAGACCCCCACGGCAATAACTAACAATAAGTAGAGGAAATACATAAAAAAATATGCCTCATCTCGCCAACCCCAACCTGTTTTTGGCTGGAAGAAGGCATTTAGCTGCCGTTTCCCCCGGGAGTAAGCCCGGAAGAGAACAGCGCCCTCTCGACAGTGGCAGGCAAAAAGACCTCCTGCCCCTCTTCATTGAGCTATTACAAAAAGTCCACGGACGTACTTTTTACGATTCCATCATTTGATCAGATCGGCCTTTTCTTTCTTGCTATCCGCCCAATAGACAAACATGGGTATAAAAATGAGGGTAACGAAACTTAAAAGTCCACCAATGGAGACATCTGCCAGCGGTGAGAGTCTTTCCATACCGATTGCTCGTTCGAATGCGATGGGCAGCATGCCGGCCATCGTTCCAAATGACGTCATCAAGATCGGGCGATAGCGAAGTTTCAAACTTTCCAGCGCGCTATTGAATGCATCTCTCTGCTTTCGTATATCTTTATAAAAATCAACAAATAAGACAGCGTTTTTTATAATAATACCAAAAAGCAAAATAACGCCGACCATGCTCGGCAGACATTGCGGTTTGTCAGTGAGCAGCATCATCCAGGACCCGCCAACAAGCGACAATGGCAAAATGAGGATCATGATCAGTGACATCCTGACAGACTTATAAATAACAATCAGGGTTAAAAGCATGGCAACAAGACCCATCGCTAACGCTTTGATCGTACGCTTAAAACTCTCGTGCATTTGTGCGATGTTGCCCTCATGCGTCACTTCATATCCCGCGGTATCCATGTGTCCCAGTATCTTATCAGAGTCAGCAACAATTTGTGAGATTGGCCGTTTGGCACGGTAACCGTTTATATCAATACTATAAAGCAGTTTATCTCTTTCTAATTTAGCCTGGGTCATCTTGTAATTGATGCTTGCAATCTGTTCGAGAGGAATGTCACCAAATTTTGTGTGGATAGGCAAAAGCCTGACAGCTTGTAGATTTTTACTGAAAATTCCTTTGAGATACATTTTTACAAATTGTGTATTCATCGACTCAAAATCACCACTGAGAGATGCAATCTGGTCTTTCATAGGAATTTGCATCGCAATTTGTGCGGGTGATAAACCATACGATAATGCCTTGTTGACATCAATCTTCAGAACAGCCTCACTCAGATCCTTATTCCAGCTAATATTGGTACTTTTCAGTCCTCTGATATTCTTAATGGCTTGTTCGATTTTATGTGCTTCGATGGGCAGCCCATCATAGGTCGGCGATTTCAAACGGATATCCAAAGGTGCCTTGATGCTCGAAAGCGGCGTCGCCCCAAAATCATAGACGTCAGCGCTTTTTAGACCAACAAGCGTATGCAAGCGATCCCTGATTTCATCTTCCAACTGCCAAATAGTTTGTTTTCTGTGGAAACGATCGACACAGTTGATCGTAATAACCGCCTCACTGGGGAGTGCTCCACTACCGAGAGACAAGACACCGGCTTCTGAACCGAATGATATGGAACTCATCTTAACATATTTTTGAGTATTCAGCCATTGTATGAAAGGTTTGAGATGGTGCTCTGCCTGTTCTACCGTGTCGTTCGTGCTAAAATATACCTTTGCCTTGACAATACCCGTATCCATCGGCGGCATAAGATCTTGTCCGACAAGCGGCATAACATTTCTTACGCTCAGAAGAAGCACTGCCAATGCGCCGATTGTAATGGCTATCTTTCGAAATGTGGCATATTTCCCGTTGCTAAAGTGCAAAACGGATAAGAATGGAGCGATGCCTTTTGCTAAACTGTGTTGATAGATCCACTCAAGCCGCTTCTCGATATTGGTTTTACCTGTGCCTTTTCTATAGAGATACAATGAAAGCCTCGGAATAAATCCGATGGATAAAACATAGGATACCAACATGGCAACAATCATGGTCCCGATCAGGGGCCTAAAAATATGCTGTTGGTAGCCTCCCACAAACAGCATCGGAGAAACAATAGCCACTGTTGCCGCCGTTCCGGCAAAAATAGGTGCTATGACTTCTTTGGTACCTTTGATGATTGCAGTCTCGATATCTTCTTTAAGTTCTTGCATGTGTCGTTCTATATTCTCTAAAACAACCACAGCATCATCCACAAGCATTCCAAGTGACAAGATAATCGCGGTATAAACGACGATATTGAGCTCTCCGCCAAAGAGCCACAATATTGCCAAAGAGGAAAAAAATACCATGGGTATGGAAATGGCGGCAGCGATCAACGCCTTGAAATTACCCAGAAAGAAGAGAAGGACTAAAAGCGTAAAAATAATAGCATCACGTAGAGACTGGAGCATATTGGCATTGGAGGTCTCTACCAAATTCCTCTGAGTGTCACTGATCTGAAAATTGATATTCGGGTATCGTTGCGCGAGTTTCTTGATTTCGGCGCGTGCGGCATTGCTGACATCAAGGACACTTCCGCCAGGTGCCCTTTGTATTGCCAGGGCAACCGCCTCTTTTCCATTTCCAAAGTATCCTGAAAATCTTCTTTGATGTCCCCATGATACATCCGCAATATCTTGCAGCATCACATTGGGCAACACATGTAAATGCTTGAGGCGCTCCATATTGTCTTTCTCACCATAATAGGTAAGCGTGAAAAACCCGCTGTCACCTTTGACAAAGCCAATAGGTATATTGCGATCAACGGATGCGATAACTTGTATTAGCCGGTCCATATCAATATGATATTTTTTTGCCATAAGCGGGTTTACCGTTAGATTGATTGCACTTTGGCGGCCTCCAAAGACCTCAACGTTACCAATCTCCGGATTGCTCAAAAGGTGAGGCTTGAGAAAGCTGTCTGCTATCTTTCGAATATCACTGAGAGTAATGCTCGCATTTTTTGGTGACAGCGCGACAACATCAACAGGCAAAGTAAAGGCCCCTGTCGTATAAATCGCGGGATTGGCGTCGCGCGGCAGTTTTGATTTGGCAATAGAGAGCGCATTGCTCACATCAAGTGCTGCCGCCTCAAGTCCCTTCTTGTACTCAAATTCTGCCTTGACGATAGAAAGGTTTGGCACATTGACTGAACTTACGTCTCGAACCAGGGAAAGCCTTGAAATTTCCTTCTCAATAGGTTTTGACACTGTATCGGCACTCACCGAAGCAGTAGCTCCCGGAATTTTTGTGATAACGATAACAGTCGGCCTTTCAGCATCTGGAAATAGATTTTTGGGCATCTTCACAAGCCCGATAACACCCATAACAAAAAACAATACAATTAAACTGAAGAGCAGATGCGGTCTTTTATAAAATAATTCAAACATTTATCGCTCCTTTATCCTTACTCCGGCCAGGAGCTTTAACAAGATATCCGGTTTGGCAATAACAATTTTTTTATCTGCAATTTTGTCATCAACAGCAATTCCCTCAATTCCGCTTGCTCTTATAGAAATTTCCAGCGGTTTTGCCCTATCGCCTCCAACCACAAAGCAATAAGCCTTGCCCTGTTTTTGCAAGATCGCATTTAAAGGAACTTTTACACCTCTCCCATCAAATATCACCACCTTAACTTCTACTCTTTCTCCGACAACGACATCACCCGTAATCTCCGCTCTATAGGCAACAAGCCCGTTAAGTGAATTATTTAAAACTTTGAGGGGATATTTTTCCCCCTTGTAGATAAGTTGCTTCGGTTTTACATCTGTTGGCATTCGCAAAAGTAAATATTTATTCTCCTCGCTCTGAAGCTTAAGGAGTGGCTTGCCCGGCATTGCCATATCACCCACTGTTGCCATGGCTTCCCCCACTAATCCAGTAAACGGGGCCTTGATCTTCGTATAAGTCAGTAGATTTCTGATCTCATTTGATTGTTCCTTTAACAGCAATATCTTGTTGTTTAATGCCTCTATGCCGGCTCTTAGTGCGGCTATGTTACTTTCTTCATTTTGATACTGTTCTACCGAAGCGCCCTTGACATCTAACAACGCCTTTGTTCTTTTGTGGGTTAATTCATTATTTTTTAAGGCAACCTGTTTAGCCTCAATGTCTGCTTTAATTGAATCAATCTGCAACTTTATTTCTTTTAATTTTAATCTCTCGGAAGCATCGTCGATTCTCAGGACAATTTCTCCTTTATTCACTTTGTCGCCGCTTTTTTTTATCTGTAAAATCCTGCCTGCGAGTTTTGTGGAAACAGTGATGTCTTTATCGCTTTCAACAGTTGCAATATATGGCAAACTTAGTTCAAAAGTCGTAATTTTAGGCGTAATCGTTTTCACGATGATGCTGTACTCTTTCATTGCAGGTATTTTAGCTATGTCACTTTTCTTTTTCTTGATTATTCTTATTCCTCCTACTATCAAAGCAACTGCTATAAGTAACAAAATTATGCTTTTTATAACTTTTTTCATCTCACTACTCCTTTGAGATCGGTACCATAGAGGACGGCCTGCTCTGCGATGAGACGCCATTGCCGGTCTTCCCAAAATGACTGCTGTGTCTCCGCGTCCAGGAGATCCACCTCATATTTGAGATAGTCCTCTATGGTCATGCGCCTGTTTTTGTAGGCGACCTTGGCGATTTTGAGGATCTTCCTTGCGAGGCCAATGTTTTTCCTCGATTTTTGGATGGCCTCTTTGATCACCGGGCGCTGCTTCTTTATCTCCGCTGCCTTGGCATCAAGGTCCTGTTTCGTTTTTCGATATTTCGCTTTCACCTTTTTCAATTGGATACGCGCCAGTTGTTCATCTACGCGGGAAGTCCTGTCAAGCAGGGGAAAGGTTACATTGAGAGAGAGCCTCCGATAATCCCGGTCTATCCAGTCGTCCGTATTATAAGCGCTTCCAACGTTTTCCGTATAGCTCCCGTTCAGGAAGAGTTTTGGATAACGGTAATCCCTTTTCACCTGGAGGTTGTGGCGGGCCGCTTCAATGTCGTCACCTAACAATCTGAGTGCGATATAACCCCCTTGTGCCGGAAGTCCCTCCCTGAGTGACATGGGGACGGGGGCATCGAGGGTGACCCCGGTTATGGCGGAGATATCACGTGAAATGGCAATGCGTTTTGTGGAGATACTATCTTGTTGGATATTCAGGCTTTCTATTAGCTTTTCGATTTTGAAGAGGTCCGATTCAGGGAGCCTTCCATTGCGCACCTGGATCTCCACTATTTCCCTTGTTTTTTCAAGTGAGGCAATCCGTTCATGGATAAGATTTTCAAGCTGGGAAAGATAGGATAAGGAGCTGTTGAGGGACACCACAGCAGATTGATTGCCGATGAGGGTAATTGTTTTCTTGACGGTGGTTTTTCGGGCCAGGGCTTTTAGCTGTTTTGCAGTATCAAATATCTCTTTGACAAAGACGGGCATGCTTGCCTGGATACCATATCGGCCGATATCCCTTGAAAAGGGGATTGATTCACCTGCCTGGATGTTGACCTCGGTGGGAGGCATGGGCCGGAGATTGGTGGGTGAATTGTAGTTTTCATAAGAGCCGATTGCGGATATCTTCGGGTAAAGCGGAGCGTAGGCCTTTTTCACTGCGATTTTTGCCTGCTCGATGCCGAGTTCATCGATCCTGGCCTGTGGCTGCCGTGTCACCGCTTTGAAAAGGGTGTCCATATCCATGGCACCGGCCTCCACCGGAATAATGAAGAGGATCGAAAAGAGCATCATTATTTTTTTAATGTGTTTCCCGTTCATATGCCGCCTCCTTGGGTGGAAAATAAATCGTCGTTAAATGGGGTCAGTAAAGAAGAGAATCAGGAGACTGGAGCCGCCTATTTCTTTCACGTCAACATGGTGGTGGTGCCCGGGAGCCCTCTTTCCACTCTATCAAAACCCTTTGGTGCCAGTTCGGTTCTTAGCAAACCGGTTTCATGAGATTTAATTTCCCTATTTCCATTTAACAATTTATCAGAAAACAATATGAACACTATACTAAGGCCTTATGATTGATGGCAGAGCGTATCTCTGTGAGGTTATCACTGTCTTGTTTATCCTCAAAGCGGCCCATGTCAGCTTCATGAAGACCTTTCCCTCCTGCCCTCTATATTCTGTTTTTGGAATATAATAGCGAACCTCCACCCTGTCAAGGAAAAAGTCAAGCGTTCCTCAGAAAAAATGTTCCTAATATTATCCTGCTTTTATGCGAATATCCCCGGCAGCGATTCCTCGAATTTGTTCAGTGCTTGACTCATGTTTCCGTGCTGGCTAGAATGGTTTGATGAACGTGGCGTTGCTGGATAATGCTCACGGATATCTGAATAGGGAAACCTTTCACAACCTTGAGATTGAGATAACATGAGAAAAGGGCAATATCGGAACAATGGATTATACCATAAGTGACGTGTCTTTAAACGTCTCTCTTTCCCAAAAGACTATCAGAGACTACGAAAAATGGGGGCTCATCAAACCCAGACGCCATGCCAGGACCAATAACAGGATATACTCCGACTTCGAGATTGATCAGATACGACAGATCACCCGACTTCTCCACGGAGAGGGGTTCACCCTTTCCTGCCTCGGAGTCCTCCTTCAACTGGCGCCATGCTGGAATATCTTTGATTGCAATCTGAAAAAGGATTGCCCCGCCTTCATATTTCATGATACCCCTTGTTACGAAGTCAGGAAGGAGAAGGAAACCTTGTGCGGCGGCATCTGTGAGCAGTGCGCCGTTTTTATCAATCGCCATAAAGAAGGGGAAAAAATCCTGGAACGACCCGATCCGTGATTTTTCCGCCTCCCGCCAATCGATATGCTGACTGAATTGATCCTTTTCATCCTCGCCCTCTATCTTCTCCTCACGCTTTGCTTCACCTATCTGGCACACCAGATTCCGCGAAGAGCCGTCGTGGAATACCCGGACTGGGGGAACCTCACAGATACGCGCATTCCTGCGGTTGACGGTGGAGATCTGGAGGTCTGGCGGGTTGATCCGAATGGCCCCTCAAGGGGTGTGGTCCTGCTGGCCCACGGCTGGAGCCGCAACCGGGACCGCATGGTGGGGAGGGCTAGGATCTTCGGACAAATGGGGTTTACCACGGTACTTCACAGCGCCAGGGATCATGGGGGGTCTTCCGGAAACCACTTTATGAACGCCTTCCGATTTGCGGAAGACATCGAGACGGTCATGGGGTGGATCAATGAGCCCGTCCTGCTTTACGGGCATTCCATCGGGGCCGCAGGAGCCGTCATCGCCGCGCACAGAAAGGCCGGACAGGTCAGGTTGCTTTTTCTGGAAGGATGTTATGCCCGCACCCGTGAGGCCCTGCTCAGACTCTACAGGAACCAAAGTCGGCTTTTGGGGCCCTTCTTCGCTCCCATGATCCTTGTTTGGATGGATATTTTCTACCGGTTTCGTCTGGACACGGTCAGCCCGGTCAGGCTGGCCCCATCCATTGATCTTCCTGTCTTGATCATCCACGGCGAAAAGGACCGGAATTTCCCCTTGGATCACGCCCGGAGACTCATGAAGAGCTTTCCGGCAGGCAGGGCTGATCTCTTCGTAGCCAAAGGCTCGGACCACAGCAGTTCCAGCCTGGACCCCGGGTTTCCCGATGCCGTTAAGGCCTTTGTGAACCGGCACATCGCCTGATGGCCCTGATATTGCTCTTTATCTTATCAAGGCCCGCCCTGGCAAAAGCGGTCTCACCGAATCGTCTGTCAAATGTTGTCCGGTCCATATCCAGAAAGGTTTTGGATGAGGGCAGGCATTCCACCCGTTCATCCATTCCCCGGTTGAAAGGGCACACTTCCTGGCATCTGTCACACCCGAAAAAACAGTCTCCCATCGCTTTTCCCATCTCAACGTCGATCGGGCCCTTTTTTTCAATGGTGAGATAGGAGAGGCATTTTCCCGCATCCATGAGAAACGGCCTTTCAAGCGCATTGGTCGGACACGCATCCACGCAACGGCTGCACGTCCCGCACATATTTGCCAATGGTTTCTGCGCCGTGATGGGAAATATTGCGGTGGTAAGCACTTCAGCCAGAAACAGGTAGGAACCGTGGCCGGGCCTGATGAGCATGTTGTTCTTCCCGATAAATCCAATGCCCGACGCATAGGCAAAGCTGCGCTCCAGGAGGGGAGCTGAATCTACGCAGATACGCGAACGCTCCCCTGGATATTCTTCGGATATGAGGGCCACGAGAGGCTTGGCTCTTTCCTTGATCGTTTCATGGTAATCCGGACTCTCCGGTCTAGTGTACCGGGCGGCGGTAAATCCATCGGGAGTGCCGGGTTTCCCGGTAGGATAGGGATATGCCAGGGAGATAACCGTTAGGCAGTCTTCAAGCACATTCGCCGGATCGGTTTTCAGATTCCGGCGCCTCCCAAGCCAATGCATTTCCCCGTACTTCTTGGCGTCTACCCAGCGATTGTATTCAGTAAGAAATGGCGGTTGGCCCGAGCGGCAAAAGCCCGCAGCGATAAACCCCAATTCAAGCGCCTGCTGAGAAAAACGCGTATGGAAAAACATACTTCAAACCTTGCGGACTCATACTAAATCTCAAAGGGCGTCAGACTTTCAAATCCTGTTTGCGTCACCAGGACCGTCTGCTCGAACTGGGCGGACAGGGACCCGTCTTCGGTCACCGCCGTCCATTCGTCATCCAGAATATAGAGGTCCTTTTTGCCCAGGTTGATCATGGGTTCCACGGTGAAGACCATACCGGGAACGAGGGGAACGCCCTCTCCCTTTCGGCCGTAATGGGGAACCTGTGGGGGTTCATGAAAATCAAGCCCCACACCGTGCCCTACGAATTCCCTGACGACCGAGCAACCCTCCCCCTCTGCGTATAGCTGGATCGCCCATCCGATATCGCCGACCGTGTTGCCGGGCTTGACCTGCCTGAGTCCGATCCGGAGGCTGTTTCTGGCCACCTCGACTATCTTCTTTGCCTCGACCCCGGGTTTTCCCACGAAATAGGTCTTGCTTGCGTCGGCATAGTAGCCGTTCAAAATGGAGGTGACATCCACATTGACGATGTCGCCGTCTTCCACAACCCGGTCCCCGGGAATCCCGTGACAGATGACCTCATTGAGGGAGACACAGACGCTCTTTGGATACCCCCGGTAGTTGAGGGGCGCCGGTATGGCCCCGTGCTTGAGGGTATACTCATGAACAATGGTGTTGATCTCGTCCGTCTTCATTCCCGGCCTGATGCGCTCCTCCACCAGATCAAGGGTGTCTACGACCAGACGGCCGGCTTTCCTGATGCCTTCCACATCCTTCTCTTCCTTTAGGCGTATCCTGTATTTCTGGGCGTACTGGCTCTTCACATCGACGGGCCTGAAGTGGTTCCCCTCTTTGTTCATACAACACTTTTTGTATTTCATCCCACTCCCGCAGGGGCAGGGATCGTTTCTGCCCACCTTTTTCACATTTCTTTGGTGTAACACGCCAGGACCTCGCTCTCCAGTGATACCCGTTTCCGGTATCAGATGTTCATATATTCCACGACGGATTTCCAGATTCCCATCGCCGCTGTATCTCATTCTCTGTCATTTTCATGCACTGCATTTTCTTGATGAAACATAGCAAAATTCAGGATGGTGGTCAAATGAACACAGAACTTATTTTCCGCGGCTGGTTTTCCACCCTGTGAATAGTGATGGAGCTTTAGAATTGTCTTGATCCAAAGGCCGTTAACGGGTATGAAAAGGGGCACATGTCACCGACCCCCGGTAGGGCCTTTTCGCAAGAGCAGCTATGTCGAAGATCCTGAAAAGTGAAAACTTCCAGGCCCCACATGTCTGGGCCTTTACCACCTATTTTGCCGAAGGCTTTCCCTATACCCTGATCCGCATCGTATCGTCCGTATTCTTCCGGGACATGAAGGTCAGCCTAGAAGCCATCGGCCTCACCTCTCTCTTCGGTCTTCCCTGGGTTCTCAAGTTTCTCTGGGGGCCACAGATCGACCAGTTCGGCACCAAACGCCGCTGGATGCTCAACACGCAGGGTCTGCTCGTTCTGCTTTTCCTCGGCGTCGCCCTGATGACCCCTTTTGCATGGATGATAAAATGGATTGCAGTGGCCTTCTTTGTGGGTTCTATCATCGCCGCCACACATGATATGGCCATTGACGGTTACTATATGGAGGCCCTGGACAAGACAGGCCAGGCCCGGTTCGTGGGATACCGGGTGATGGCCTACCGCATCGCGATGATGACCGGCACCGGAATAGTCGTCACCATCGGTGCCACCACCTCCTGGCGGTTCGCTTACCTTTCCTCGGCCGGGATACTGGGCCTATTCTTCATCTACCACCTGTTCCTCTTGCCGAGAGTGGAAACACCCAAAGGACCCATCTACCAATCCTTCAAACCATTGTTGAGCCCAAAACGCGCAGGAATGGTTGCTGTTCTGCTCCTCCTGATTACGGCCTTAAACAAGAGCATGTCCCTTGGGTGGTTTGACAACCTCAAAACCCAGGTTCCCGTCTTCGCTCACATCCGGGCGTCCGGCTGGATCGGGATTGGGCTGTTGCTCGGTCTGGTTTTCATGGTCCTTTTCAAGGATCACATCAGACAATCCCTCTTTCGCGACCCTGAAGCCTTTTACACAAAGGCCTTCATGGCCTACATGGACCGGGAAAAAATGGGGCTGGCCCTGGCCTTCATTATCCTCATGAGGACAGGGGAATCCATGCTTGCATCCATGGTGTCACCATTTATTGTCGACCTGGGGATCAAGATGCATTATGGCTGGATTTCCGGCGGGGTGGGACTTCCTTTCTCGATCGTCGGGGCCATGCTCGGGGGCTGGTTCATTGCCCGGTATGGTCTCAGGAGGACCATCTGGCCGTTTCTCCTGGCCCAGAATCTGACCAATGTCATCTATATGGGCCTGGCCCTGGGTCTCCAAGGTTATGTGGCGCTGAATGCCGGCGCCTCAATTCCAACGCCCATCGGTCCCTTCAACCTCTTTCTGGTGGCCTCGGTCCATGCGTTTGATCAGTTCTCGGGGGGACTGGGGACATCCGTCCTCATCACCTTCCTCATGCGGACGTGTCTCTCTGAATTCAAGGCGGCGCATTATGCCATCGGAACCGGATTGATGAATATCAGCGGGGTCCTTTCCGGAGTCATGAGCGGTTTTCTGGCCCAGTGGGTGGGCTATGGCTGGTTCTTCGGAATCAGTTTCCTGGCTTCCATCCCCGGGATGGCGCTCCTTTTTGTGGTCCCTTTTCTGGATGAGGAAAAGGCATCCGAAAACCCCTCAGGAGTTTGAAGAAACTAGGCTCCCTCCATAACGAGAAAAGTACCGGGATCCAGATTGACACGTGCCCCGGTTATGGTGGGGTGATCGTGGTCCTTCAACAACCGGAGATGGATACCCGATACCTCGGGCTGCATGTGTATAATAATGCTGAAAAGATCATCCACATCATGGCAAGGGTGGGGGATGCCCCTTTCGTTCGTTTCCGTGATGTGCCTGTGGGAAAGGGCTGAAAACCACACCTCGGTCTCAAAAGATCCCGCGATTTCTTTGAACTTCTCCAGGATGGTTCGAGGCGAGGCCTGGAAATCCAGCCCGTCCACGATCAGGGCATCCGGGCTGAATCCCATGTTCTCCCTGAGATTGGAGAGATTGTCCGCCAGGCGCTCCATGGAAAAGCTCTGGTTCAGATAGGCAAGGATCAACCTGTTGCGCTCGATGAGGTCCCGCATCTCACATTCATCCTGCATTTCAAGGGCCTGTACAAGGTCGTGCAAAATCACATCGTAATAGGAAGTGACTTTGTCCGGAGCCTCGTCCAGCGAGATATGCACCAGTTTCGCCCCATTGATGATCCGGTCAAAGGCGATGTGGATCAGGCAGGCCGTTTTACCGACCCCGGCCCTGGCGATAAGGGCTCCCAGGTTTCCGGGCCCGAGGCCTTTTCGTGATGATTTTTCCAACAAGATTAGTGGGCTTACAGAAATAAATTTCTTCATATCTATTTTCCCCCCATTGATTTCTCTTTGAATTGACGCTTCAGGTCTTCTGTCAGTGATTCAGGAACCTTTGCATATTTTGAGAATTCCATGGTGAATTCACCCTTTCCCTGGGTTAAAGAACGTAGGGTTGTAGCATACCCGAACATCTCCGCCAGCGGGACTTCAGCCTCTATGGTGCTGAAAACACCATCCTCAGCGGAACTCATGATCAGGCCCCTTCTCTGATTTATGGAAGCCATGGCATTTCCCTGAAACTCGCACGGACATTCAATGGATACCTTCATGACGGGTTCAAGGATGACAGGCCTGGCCTTGTTGTAGGCCTGCTTAAAGGCACCAATCGCGGCCTGGGAGAAGGCCCGCTCAGAAGAATCGACGCTGTGGGCCTTGCCGTCGTTTACCGTCACCTGCATGCCAACAACGGGAAATCCCAGCATGAGACCTTTCTCAAGGCAGGACTGAAAACCCTTGTCCACGGCAGAAATGAATTCCGTGGGTATGGCGCCCCCCTTCACGCTGTTCACAAATTCATATGAATCTGAGTCCGAAGGCTGCATGAAACCGGCAACCCTCCCAAACTGACCCGCGCCACCCGTCTGTTTCTTGTGCGTGTAATCAAACGCGGCCATCTTGGTAATGCTCTCCCGGTATGCCACCTGTGGGATGCCTGTGGTTACTGCCGCACTGAACTCCCTTTTCATCCTCTCCACATAGACATCAAGATGCAATTCACCCATACCCGAAATGATCGTCTCTCCCGATTCCTCGTCCACGTGGCTTCGGAAAGTGGGGTCCTCACGGGTAAAGCGGTTCAGTGCCTTGCTCATGTTGTCCTGGGCCTTGTTGTCCGCGGGGTTGATGGTCATGGAAATAACAGGCTCGGGCACAAACATGGTGGACATACTGTAGTTCAAACTCCCGTCGGTAAACGTATCGCCGGAATAACAGTCCACGCCGAACAGGGCCACGATCTCGCCCGCGCCGGCCCGGCTGATCTCTTCCATCTCATTTGCATGCATGCGAGCTAGCCGTCCAACCTTGATCTTCTTCCGGTTGCGCGTGATGACAACATCATCCCCCTTGCCCATTCTCCCCTGATAGATTCTGATATAGGTCAGCTGACCATAAGGCGTCACCTCCAGTTTGAAGGCAAGCGCAACAAAGGGAAGGTCTGAAGCCACCCGGAGTTGGATTTCCTCCTCGTTCCGGTCCAGGTCGAGGGCGACATTTTCCACGTCGGTCGGAGAGGGAAGATACTGATTGACGCCGTCCAGCAGGGGTTGCACCCCCACGTTCTTGTAGGCTGATCCCACAAAGACCGGGGTCAACTTCCTGGTCAAGGTCCCCCTTCTCACGGCCTCCTGAATGAGCCCCTCTTCGATCCTTTCTTCAAGAATGGCCTCTGTCAGTTCGTCGGAAAACAGGGATGCCGCATCCAGGAGTTCTTCCCGCTTGTCCGTGGCCTCCTCCATAAGATGCCCGGGGATCTCTTCCACACGGAGGGATTCCCCGTTCTCGCCTTCAAAATAGATGGCCTTCATGGAAATCAGATCCACAACACCGACCAGGTTTTCCTCCAGGCCGATGGGGATTTCCATCAGCACGGGATTGTCATTCAGTTTTTCGCGTATCTGCTCAACGACGCCGTATGGATCGGCGCCCGATCGATCACACTTGTTGATAAAGGCAATACGGGGGACTGCGTACCGTTTCATCTGGCGATCAACGGTAAGGGACTGCGACTGTACACCGCCAACGGCGCAGAGGACGAGAACGGCCCCGTCAAGGACCCTCAAAGCCCTCTCCACCTCTATGGTAAAATCCACGTGGCCGGGGGTGTCGATAATGTTGATCTCGTGGCCCTTCCATACGCAGTGGGTGGCTGCGGACGCTATGGTGATGCCGCGTTCCTTCTCAAGCTCCATGGAATCCATGGTGGCTCCCACGCCGTCCTTGCCCCGCACTTCATGGATGGCATGGATCATCTGGGTGTAGAAAAGGATTCGTTCGGTAAGGGTTGTCTTGCCTGAATCGATGTGGGCACTGATACCGATGTTTCTCAAATGCTGGATATCTTCCATCAACAAAAACCTCACAATGAACCGTTTCACCTTTCGCCAGGTGCTGGTCGAAAACTTTTTAATTTATGCTCCCTATGCAGGAATTGCAAGTAAAAAAATAGGGCCTGCAATGGCAAACCCTATTTTTCCTGCAATATCAGGTAAGAGAACTAAAATGGATAGGATTCCAGCTCAATAATCCTCTCCGCGATCTCCTTCTTCAGGCTGATGGCATCAATAGTCTGGTATCTCGCCAGCTTTTTGAGCCCTGCAAGCTGCGTCCTGAGCATGTCGCCCTCTTCCACATAGGCCAGCGCCTGTTTTGCCCACACCTCAATCCGGGGAATGGTATCATCCACATAGGCCTTGGTCGCGGCAATCTGGTACTTTGCCTTTTCCTCTCCTGCACTGTCAATTAGCTTGAGCGTCCGCAGCAGACCGCTTTCCATGGCAAAGATTTCGATGACAATGTCCGCTATTCTGGCAAGGACTTCCTGTTCCTTTGCCAGCTTCTGTTGAAATTTCTGGGCCGCCACCCCTGACACCATAAGGGCGATTTTTTTGCTCATCTTGACCATATGCTCCTGAACCGCCAACGGGGTGTCAGGGAGCTGTACGGATAAGGGCGAGTACGTCATGAGTTCACCGGCAATGGCCTGGGCCGCTGGCAACAACCCCAGCCTTCCCTGCATGGCGCGCCGCATCATGGTGCCGGGCACCAGCATCCGGTTGATTTCGTTTGTCCCTTCCCAGATACGGTTGATCCTGGAGTCGCGGTAGTACCGCTCCGCCGGATACTCGGCGGTAAAACCGTATCCGCCCAGGATCTGGACATATTCGTCCACACAGTAATCCAGGCATTCGGAACCGTACACCTTGGTGATGGAGCATTCAGGGGCGTACTCTTCAATGGCCTTGGCATTTTCCGCGCCGCTTTTCTTGGCCTCCGCATCCAGGGTCCCGAGCTTATCGTCGAACATACCCGCCATCCGGTACATCATGCTCTCACTCATGTAGCCCTTGATCGCCATATTCGCCAGCTTTTCCTGGATCATGCCGAAGGAGCTGATGGGCACCTTGAACTGAATCCTGCCGTTTGCATACTTCACGGCCTCGGTCACGCAGGCCTTGCAACCGCCGGTGGTCATGGCACCAAGTTTCCAGCGTCCGATATTGAGGATATTGAATGCAATCTTGTGCCCTTTCCCCACTTCGAACAGGACATTTTCGACCGGCACCTTGGCATCTTCCAGGATCACCGGACGCGTGGAAGAACCATGGACCCCCATCTTTTTTTCTTCCTTGCCCGTGGAGAACCCCGGGAAATCCTTCTCCACGATGAAGCCCGTAAATTTTTCACCGTCAACCTTTGCGTAGACAATAAAACTTGTTGACCATGCCGCATTGGTGATGAAAAGTTTTTCCCCATTGAGGATATAGAATTTTCCATCTTCGGAGAGCACCGCTTTGGTCTTGGCATTCAGCGCGTCGGTACCGGCACCGGGTTCAGTCAGGCAGTAAGAAGCACACCATTCTCCGGAAGCAAGCTTGGTCAGATATTTGTTTTTCTGTTCTTCATTACCGAAATAGACGATTGGCAGGGTTCCGATGCCGGTGTGGGCCCCATAGACCACGGAAAATGATCCTGCGGTACCCATAACTTCACCTACGACTGTGGTGCTCACCTTGTCCAGGCCCAAGCCACCGTATTCTTCCGGCACATCCGTGCCCAGGAGTCCCAGTTCTCCGGCCTTTCCCAAAATTTCCATCACCAGCTCAGGGTTTTTTTCCTCCATTTCTTCAATGTGAGGCTGGACTTCTTTGGCCACAAAATCCTTGGCCGTTTCATAAATCATTTTGTGTTCATCAGTAAAATCCTCAGGCGTAAACACCTCATCGGGCGCCACGTCGGCGATCAGGAATTCTCCCCCTGCAAAAATCTTCTCAGCCATTGTCCTGCTCCTTTCTCATCAGAAATGAAATCGTAAAAAGCCCGCCCATCATCAGGCGGTTTGATGACGCCTTACGATCTCATCAATAGTCCTCTATTTCAAAAATCCCGGCTGCCCCCATGCCGAATCCTATGCACATGGAAACCAGGCCCCACCTCAATTTTCTCTCCTGCATCTCGTAGATCAACTGGGTGGTCAATTTGGAACCCGTACAACCGAGCGGATGACCCAGGGCAATGGCACCGCCGTTCACATTGGTGATTTCTTCATCAATGCCAAGCTCCCGGATACAGTAAATCGACTGGGCGGCAAACGCCTCGTTCAACTCGATCAGTTCCATCTGGTCAAGATTCATCCCTGCTATCTTTAAAACTCTGGGAATGGCAACGGAAGGGCCGACCCCCATGTATTCGGGCTCGCATCCCTCGACAGCGTAGTACCGGAAGGTGGCCATGGGTTTGAGGCCGAGTTCCCTGGCCTTCTCCTTGGACATGAGCAGCACTGCGGCCGCCGCGTCACTGGTCTGAGATGAATTCCCCGCAGTAACAGTGCCGTTGGGTTTGAACGCAGGTCGGATCCCGGAAATATTTTCCGCTGTGGTTCCGGGGCGCACGCCCTCATCCGTATCAAAGATGACTTCGTCAAATTCAAAGCGCCCGTCCGCAAGCTGTTTCTGTTTCTTCACCTTCAGGGGCACGATCTGGTCCTTGAATTTTCCGGCCTTTATGGCTGCCTCGGCCCTCTGCTGGCTTCTCGCACCGAATGCATCCTGCTCCTCACGAGTGAGGTTGAATTTTTCCGCCACATTCTCGGCGGTGAGACCCATCCCGGTGAAGGCACCGGGCCTCATATCCACCAGGGCCGGATTGGGGTACATCATGCTTCCACCCATGGGAATCTGGCTCATACTTTCCACGCCGCCGGCCACGACTACGTCGGCGAACCCGCACATGATCTTCTCGGCTCCCATGGCAATGGCCTGAAGGCCGGAAGAGCAGAATCGGTTAACGGTAACTCCGGGCACCCGGTCCGGCCAACCCATGGACATCACCAGGACCCGCGCAAGATTCAACCCTTGGGTTGCCTCGGGGAAGGTGCACCCTATGACCACATCGTCGATGAGCACGGGGTCCATATCCCCTGCCCTTTTCAACAGGTCACCCAAAACAGCACATCCCATCTGTTCAGGGCGTGTATCTTTCAAGGTTCCGCGAGGGGCCTTCCCGGCTGCGGTCCTGCAGGCGGAAACAATCACGGCTTCTTTCATTTTATTTTCCTCCCTCAAGATTGATGGAATTGCAAAAAAGTCCGTCCATGGGCACGATTAATTCCTGAGCGGTTTGCCCTTGGTCAGCATATGCTGCATCCTGGCCTGGGTTTTGGGATCACCACATAGGCTCAGAAAGGCCTCCCTTTCCAGGTCCAGCAGGTATTGTTCGGTCACCTTGGTATCGGCCAGGACATTGCCGCCACATAGGACATAACCCACCTTTTCGGACACGGTCACATCGTGATCGGTGATGAACTCTGACTCGTGCATGGTCCATAGGGCCAGTTTTATCATGGCGAAGGTGTTTTCCCCGGCCACCCGGATCTCTTCTTTGGGTCTCGGAGCAGCATAGCCTTCCATTATCATGGCCATGACTGTCCTCTTGGCATCCTCGATGAGATAATCCCGGTTCACCGTCATCCTATCAGTGGGTCTCAGGTAGCCAAGATTCACCGCCTCGGGCCCTGATGTAGCAACCTTGGCCATGGCAATGGTCTCAAACGCCCTGGCCACAAACGGCATCAACTCGATCTGCTTCGGATATATTCCTCCTCGCTGTACCTCGAACAGGTGTTCCGTATTGCGAATAAGCAGTTCCTTGGTACCGCCCCCGGCAGGGATCAGGCCGACGCCCACCTCCACCAGGCCGATGTAGGTCTCGGCCGCATACCTGACGCGATCGGCGGCCAGGCAGACCTCGCATCCCCCGCCCAGGGCCATGCCCGCAGGCGCAGCCACAACGGGCTTTTCCAGGTATTTAAGTTTCATCAGGGAGTTCTGAAGGGTCTTCACGGCCCAATCCAGGTCATCCCATTCCTCTTCCTGGGCCGCAAAGAGGATTAATGCGAGGTTGGCACCAACAGAAAAGTTGTCTGCGTGGTTGGCAATCACCAGACCCTCAAAATCCTTTTCAACGATTTCAGCCGTCTTTGCCACCATGCTGATGATATCATCGCCCAGGGCATTCATTTTGGCATGAAATTCAAGACACGCCACGCCGTCACCCAGGTCGATAAGGGATGCGCCGCTATTTCCGGCCACCTCTTTGGCCTGATCTTTCAGGGAGGGCAGCAGGATGATGCCGGGTTTGACGGGGACCTCCCTGTAGTCTTTTGCAGCCAGGTCATAAAAATAGAGGGCACCCCCTTCACGCCGGTAAAAGGACTCTTTCCCGCTGTCAAGCATCTCCTGGACCCAGGCGGGTATCTGGTAGCCCGATTCCTTCATCTTGGCGACGGACTTGCCCACCCCCAGGGCATCCCAGGCCTCAAATGGTCCCATCCTCCAGGCAAATCCCCATTTCATGGCGTTGTCCACATTAACAATGTCGTCTGCTATTTCGGGGATTCGATTGGCAGAGTATATCAGGCCTTCCGTCGTGTGCCTGAAGGTGAATTTCCCTCCCACATCATCGGCGTAAAACAGGCTCTTGAGCTTGTTTCCGGTTCCACCGGCGCCCCTGGCTGCTTCGAGAGAGGCTATCTTGACCTTTTCCTGGGGGCTATATTCGAGGGTGCAGGGATCAATGGAGAGGATGGTCTTTTTCCCCTCTGCATCTTTGCTCTTCTTGTAAAAGCCTTGTTTTGTCTTTTCGCCCAGAAGGCCCTTCTCGATCATCTTTCCGATGAACTCCGGCGGCTTGAAGGTCTCGCGCTTTTCGTCTTCGGGTGTACCGTCATATACGTTTTCAGCCACATGGAGTATGGTATCCAGCCCCACAAGATCCGCCGTCCTGAAGGAGGCGCTCTTGGGATGTCCGATCACCGGTCCGGTCAGCTTGTCTACCGCCTCAATGGTCAGGCCCAGATCCATCATGGCCTGAATAATATAGAGCATCCCGAAAATACCGATGCGGTTTGCTATGAAATTGGGCGTATCCTTGGCATAGACGATCCCCTTCCCCACTACTTTTTCACAGGTTTCCGCAAGGGTCTGAACCACTTCAGGGAGGGTTTCAGGGCCCGGCACGATCTCCAGGAGTTTCATGTACCGTGGGGGATTAAAGAAATGGGTAATGGCAAAATGCTTTCTGAAGTACTCTGAACGGCCCTCGCATATGGCTGCTGCGGGAATCCCCGAGGTGTTGGAACTCATCAGGGTTCCCGGAGTCAGAACCGATTCTATTTTCTCAAATACCTTCTGTTTGATATCCAGCCGTTCGACCACCACCTCGATAATCCAGTCCACATCGGACAACAGGGAGAGGTGATCTTCCATGTTCCCGATGGTGATCAACTTGCTGTTTTCCGATACATAGAAGGATGCAGGTTTGGCTTTCAGCGCCGCATTGAGCCCGTTCTTTGCGAATCTGTTTCTAAAAACGCCACTCTCTTCCGTCAAGCCCTTCTTTTTGTCCTCATCGGTCAACTGGGGAGGGACGATATCAAGCAGGACTGTCTCTATCCCCACGTTGGCCAACTGGGCGGCGATAGTGGCCCCCATGACACCTGCCCCGATCACACCGGCCTTTTTAATTTTTTTCTCCATAAAAGCGACCTCCTTGGAAACTACCTAAGGGTTACAAGAACCGTCCCAACCGCAGGGCGGTAGGCGTGAAGTGCTGAAAAAAATATGAATGAGCTGTCATTCATTTTTTGATTAGCATAGCCCGGCAGCGAAGTCAATGCTTTTTTCTGGAAATTTGTCGGTGTTGAAAGCCAAGTTATGCGGTAAACGGGAGCCTATGAGAAAAAAGGCGGAAACGAATTCACAGCCCCTCCCCTCAGCGACGCGGCAGTTTGCAGAAATTGGTGGAGTGGCGTCAGCGAGGGCACGGGAATCTTTTCTCAGAAATGTTTGCTTATGGGAAAAAGGGTGGGGAATCAGGGTCCAAACAGGCTCAGCACGTTTTCCATTTCCATGGAGATGAATTCCTGGATCTGATGAACGAGTTTTTCCAGACTGTCGCCATCCAGGTCAAACCCCCCCTTGACTACAAAGTCCATTGCCTTCGAATTGGCGAATTGTGAAAGCGCGATAACCTTTTCCGATTCCAGGCAGGAATATCCGGCCATTTTTGCAAGAAGATTGGCCAGGTAGACAATGATGGATCCCGCTCCGTCACCCTTATCGTGCCAGGGAGCATGATGAAAAAAGACCTGCATGACCACCTTCTGGGGA
>JBAPTR010000178.1:0-50031 GCA_049282265.1 Desulfatiglandaceae bacterium
GGGAGCCAGGGAGAACCCATGTCCGCCCTCACCCGGATGGCACAGGGAAGGCACAAGAATATCAAGATCAAGGCCGGGGATATGGTGATTCTTTCTTCCAAGTTCATTCCCGGAAACGAAAAGGCCATTACGGCCACTATCAACAGCCTCTACCGCATGGGAGCGGAGGTCGTTTATGAAAAGGTCTCCGCCATTCACACCTCGGGGCACGCCAACAAAGAAGAATTGAAACTCATGTTCAGCCTGGTCAAACCCAGGTTTTTTATCCCCATTCATGGCGAGTACCGCCACCTGGTCAAGCACATTCAACTGGCCAGGGAGATGGGGATGCCGGCCGAACGCACGCTTCTTGCGGAGGACGGCGTTGAAATCTGTTTTCAAGACCGGGAAGGATACCTGGGAGAACGTGTCCAGACCGGCCGCGTATTCGTGGATGGGAAAGGTGTGGGTGATATAGGCGATATAGTGCTCAGGGACCGCCGCAGACTCAGCGAACACGGCATGGCCATCGTACTCCTGACGGTGGATGAAAAGACAGGAAATATCGTCTACGGGCCGGACATCATCTCCCGGGGGTTTGTCTTCGAAGACCAGGGTCGCTTCATCCTGGAAGACGCCAAGTGCATCGTACTCGAGATCATGGAGGAGGCTCTCCCAGCCGCGCCGGTGGACTGGCCCGAGGTGGAGTCTGAAATCGAGAAACGGTTGAAAAAATTCTTTTACAATGTTATTGAGCGGAGGCCGCTGATCCTCCCGCTGGTCGTCACGGTATGAGGCGGAACGCAGCCCGCTCTTTGCGTCTTCGCGGTGATAAAGCATTGTGTAAGCAACTGCAATCATCCTAATCGCTCAGGCAAATAATATTCGTCGAGGAAGATATTGACCAAGAAATCCGCCATAAAGCCCGCTAAGGACCTGCAGCCCATTCGAAGAGAAATCCGTGGCATCATTTTCCTGCTTCTTGTGGTCCTGGTGACCGGCAGTCTCCTGACCTATCATCCTGCGGACAAGCTGTTGTGGAACGTGACCGGTTCCTTAGGCAAATCCCAGAATATCTTCGGCGCCGTCGGCGCCCACATTTCCGGCGGCCTCCTTTTCCTCATAGGTTTTTCTTCTTTCTGGCTGGCCATCATTTCGGCCGTTCTCGCACTCCTTTCATTCAAAGGGCTTCCCCTTTCCTCACCGGTGTTGAACGTTATCAGTTCAGGTGTGCTTATTTTGACCTTTTCAGGGCTTCTAAATGTTGAATTCCCGGAAACCCTGACTTTCAATGGAGGAAAAATCATTTCCGGCGGGCTGGTCGGACTCTATCTTGCCGGGTTTACCAGGAGCCTGTTCAATTACTACGGTGCCTTGATATGCTTTCTGACGCTGTTTGTCATCTCCTTCATGTTCTGCACACGGCTTTCCCTGGGCTGGTTTTTTTCGACACTTTATACCTGGGCATCGACGTTCTTCAGAAAGATTCGAACCCTGTCCCAGAAAAGACGTGAGCGGCGAAAAAGGGCACAGAAGACCAGGCGGGCCTTGGTCAGATCGAAACCCGCGCCAAAGGTAACCATTGTCGAGCATGCCCCGGAGGCCAAGAAAAAACCCGAGCAGAAGGCCTTTTCGTTTATGACAGTACCGGGGCAGTTCACGCTCCCTTCACTGGATCTGCTTGATGATCCACCCCCAGGCAAGAACAAGTCCGTGCAGAGGGAAAGCCTTGAAATGAACGCCAGGCGTCTGGAGAAAAAACTCGCGGACTTCGGCGTGCAGGGAGAGGTCGTTGAAATCCTCCCCGGACCGGTCATCACCATGTACGAATTCAAGCCGGCTCCCGGGATCAAGATCAGCAAGGTGGCCTCTCTTTCAGATGACCTGGCCCTGACCCTCCGGGCCTCGAGCATCCGCATCGTCGCGCCCATCCCCGGGAAGGCCGCCATCGGCATCGAAATTCCCAACAACCAAAGGGAAATGGTCTATCTGAAGCAGATCCTTTCCAGTTCGGCCTATCACGAGTCCAACCTGAAGCTTCCCATTGCACTGGGCAAGGATATCACCGGGGCCCCGGTGATCACCGATCTGAGCCGGATGCCACACCTCCTGGTAGCCGGCGCCACAGGAACGGGGAAGAGTGTTTCCATCAATACCATGATCAACAGCCTGCTCTTCAAGGTGTCTCCAGAGATGGTCAGATTCCTGATGATTGACCCCAAACGCATTGAACTGTCCATCTACCGTGACATTCCCCACCTCCTTCATCCCGTGGTCATCAAACCCAAAGAGGCTACCAAGGCGCTCCGGTGGGCCGTGCAGGAAATGGAGAGGCGCTATATGCTTCTTTCCGATGTGGGTGTAAGAAACATCGAGGCCTACAATCGCAAAGTCCAGAAGTACGCCAAGACTCCTCCTCCGGATGCCCGGGAACCGGGTAAAAAGCCCCTCCCCTATATCATCCTCATCATCGATGAACTGGCGGACCTCATGATGGTCTCTTCCCGGGAGGTCGAGGAGTCCATCACACGGCTGGCGCAGATGGCCCGGGCCGCCGGCATCCACCTCATTATAGCCACTCAACGGCCTTCCGTCGACGTCCTGACCGGGATTATCAAGGCCAATTTCCCCACGCGTATTTCCTTTCAGGTTTCCTCCAAGGTGGACTCCAGGACCATCCTCGACGGCATTGGCGCGGAACATCTCCTGGGAGATGGGGATATGCTCTTCATGCCCCCCGGCGTAGGCCGCATCATGCGCATCCATGGCGCATTTGTCTCTGAGGACGAAATCAAGAGCGTCACGGATTTTCTGCGGGCACAACAAAAGCCGGAGTACGATGAAAGCATCCTTTCAGCTGCTCAGGAAGAAGCCGAAGGTGACGCTGAACTGGAAAAGGACGAGAAATACGACGAGGCCGTGGACATGGTTCTGAAGAGCGGCCAGGCCTCCATCTCCATGATCCAACGCAAACTGCGGGTGGGGTACAACCGGGCAGCGCGGATGATCGAAGTCATGGAGCGGGACGGTATCGTCGGACCTTCCGACGGCGTTCGCCCTCGGGAAGTCCGCGGAAGAAATGGGGAAATGATATGAGCCGGCGCTCACCTTTTATTGCCATCGCATTGCTTTTGTGTTTCACGTCCCCTGCCTCAGCCCGGCAGGATGTGGGTACGCTGATCACCAAAATGCAGGAAAAATATGGGGGCCTCAAGGGAGCCAGCGCCCCTTATACCCGCGAAGTCATCAGCCGCTCCATGGTCATGATGGGGGGGAAGGTGAGCGGCGACCTGGCATCCGGCCGGCTGTTTTTCCAGGCACCCCATTTCATGCGCATGGACCAGGAGGAACCCACTCATGAAACCCTGGTCACAGACGGGCATACCCTCTGGTGGTATCTACCGGACAAGAAAACTGCATACAAATACCCAGCCGAAAAATTCGGTAAGGAACTGAACCTCCTGGGAGACCTTTTCCAGGGCCTCAAAGGCGTGGAAAAGCGTTTTCAGATCACCCTGCTGGAACCTGGCAAAGCAAATACTTTCAGATTGAAGCTCACCCCCACCCCCGCCTGGGAACAGGTTGATCACCTGGTACTCGGCCTGTCCCGGTCCTTTGACATCCAGCTCCTGGAGATCCACAACCTTCTTGGAAGCGTCACGCGTTTTACCATCAAAGACCTTAAGCCGGCAGGTCCATTTAAACAGGGGTTTTTCAAGCTGCAGGTACCCGAAGACGTGAAGGTGATTGAAGAAGATTAACCCTTACTAACCCAAGACATTTGCACCCTAAGTTGCAGCCATGAGACTATCAAGACACACTGGGAAAACGCTCAGAGAGATACCGAACAACGCCCAGACGGAAGCATATCGACTTATGCTCCGAGGAGGATATATCAGGCAAGTATCTGCCGGCATCTATGCCTACATGCCATTTCTCCTTCGTTCTTTGAACAAGCTTTCCCATATTATTAGACAGGAGATGATCACAGCCGATTTTGAGGAATTCTTGCTGCCCCTCCTTCAGCCCGAGTCTCTCTTCACAAAATCTGAAACACCTTCCTCGTATGATACCGTCGAGGGTATCTTCGAGTTTAAGGATTCCAGAGGAAGCAGACTCTGTCTGGGCCAGTCTTATACGAACCTCGTCGCTGATCTCGTCGGCAAAGAGATATCGTCTTACAAACAATTACCAAAGAGAATTTTTCAGATTGGTACAAAGGTCCATGACGAAAACCGACCCCGTTTTGGTCTGATCAGGGCAAAAGAATTCATTGCCGCTGATGCATATAGTTTTGACATAAACGAAACCGAAGAGGATGCTTCATATTCTCAAGTATGTAATGTTTACCAGCGCATACTTGACCGGATTGGTGTCGAATACAGATTTGTGGAAGCTGATGTGGAATCATCTCGTGACGGCGGATGCCATGAGTTCATCATATCGGCCGACGCCGGCGAAAAGATATTTCTTCACTGCGATACCTGCAATTATGCGGCAACCCGAGAAACAGCAGAATCACGTCTCAAGATTTATCCCCAGGACCACACTGAAAATCCAATGGAAACGCAAGAGGTCTATGGGAAAGGATTGATAGGCGTTGAACCTCTGGCAGAGTTCCTGAACATACCGGTATGGAAGACCACCAAAACACTGCTTTTCCAAGCTGATGACAGAGTAGTGGCGGTTATGGTGCGTGGAGACTGTGGGGTCAATGAAACCAAGGTTAGAAAATATCTGGGTTGTATGACACTCACTCTTGCCACGCCTGCAATTATAAAGGAACTTACCGATGCAGAAGTCGGATATGCAGGTCCTATCGGCCTCCCCCAAGAGGTTATGGTAATTGCCGATCGTTACACCAATAACAGGGTCAATTTTGAGTGTGGTGCCAATCGAACGGATTACCATATTATGAATGCAAACTTCGGGCGCGATTTTCCCCTGCCTGTGTTCGGCGATTTCAAGCTCGCCAAGAGAGGAGAGTTTTGCCCTCGATGCGAAAAAGGCATCTTAGAGGAAGAGCGTGGCATCTCCGTTGCGCGCCTCGTCATGGAGCAACCAGGCGACTTGGGAAACGGTCAAATCCACCCTACTTACATCGATAGCCAGGGAAATTTTCAGCCTCTCATGACGGGACATTACACCATCGGAATCAGTAGGATGGCTGCTGCTATTGTTGAACAGAGCCATGATGAGTCCGGAATTATTTGGCCTCCGGCGGTGGCCCCCTTTCAGGGCCACCTGATTGCCCTGAACCTTGAAAATCAGGAGGTAAGAAATGAGGCCGAGCGTCTGTATCAGAGGCTGCTGGATGATCATGTGGAAATTCTATTTGATGACAGAGATATGCGCGCGGGAGAAAAATTTGAGGATGCGGACCTCCTTGGGATTCCAATACGTTTGACTCTCAGCAAGCGTACAATCAGGGTGGGAAAAATCGAGACAAAATTTCGAGACAGGAAGGAAACGAACCTACGGACATACGAGGAAATCTTGAACATTTTTCAATCATGCGAGCGACAAAAAGGGAACGAGAAGCATACGATCAAATAGCCTGGAATAAGCCGGATTACGCAAGGCCCTTCGGATATGAACGGTGATAAAGGAATCATTTTCAACATTAAGAAATACGCAATTCATGACGGCCCGGGGATCAGAACAACTGTTTTTCTGAAAGGATGTCCCCTCTCCTGTCGGTGGTGTCATAACCCCGAGGGTATCTCCAGCGACCCGCACTTGGTCTATCGCGGGGATTTGTGCATCGGGTGTGGTGAATGCGTGGCTGCTTGCCCGAATGATGCCCTTACCCTCACACCTGAAGGAATTGAAACTGATTCTGCTCTCTGCAAACAGTGCGGAATTTGTGCAGTGGTTTGTCCGGCCGAGGCACGAGAATTTGTAGGAATAACCGAAGAAACTTCGCGGGTACTGGCGTTAATTGAAAAAGATATCCCATTTTTTGACGAGTCCGGTGGCGGAGTGACTTTTTCGGGAGGTGAACCACTCCTTCAACCTGAATTTCTTTTGCAACTCCTCGAGGCCTGTGGAAATAAAGGAATCCATCGCACAGTAGACACTTCGGGATATGCAGACACGGATACCCTCATGGCTGTTGCGGAAAAGACAGATCTCTTTCTTTTTGACCTGAAGCTCATGGATCCTGAAAAACACAGGTGCTTTACGGGCGTCTCAAACAAAAGAATCCTTTCAAATCTCATTCATCTGGGAACAAAAGGGGTTCCTCTTTCTATCCGCATTCCGTTGATCCCCGGGATTAATGACGATGAAAGGAATATCGAACAGACAAGGGTTTTTATTGAAAAGCTTCCGAATATCCGTGATATTCATATTCTGCCGTACCATGATTCAGCCCGGAATAAATATGACAAACTTGGCCTGAACTATCCGTTCAGCGGGCTTGAAACTCCCGACGAATCTCATATGGGCTCCATATCAGAGAGATTCGAAAAAGCAGGACTTGTAATAAAGATAGGAGGGTAACCACCTTGAATACCAGAATAGAAAAACTGAGGAAGGCAAGTTTTGAGGCCGAACCGTACATATCCATTGAAAGAGCACTCCTTGAGACCGAATTTTACAAAGAAAACATCGGCAAGTATTCGACCCCTGTTCTGCGTGCCCTTACCTTTAGGCATCTTTGTCAGCACAAGGCTATCTATATTGGAAATGATGAGTTGATCGTTGGTGAGCGTGGGCCTTTTCCAAAGGCTGTTCCCACATTTCCGGAACTGACTTGCCACACGGCGAAGGACTTCAGGATTTTGAACAGCAGACTTATGACGAGATATAAGATCCCTGAAGAAGACATCAAGACCTATGAGGAAAAAGTCATTCCATTCTGGAAAGAAAGGTCAATGCGTGACCGCATTTTTCAGCATGTCCCCGATGCCTGGGAATCCGCTTACCGTTCAGGTCTCTTCACCGAGTTCATGGAACAGCGTGCCCCTGGTCATACTGCGCTTGACGGTACCATTTATCGAAAAGGCATGCTTGATTTTAAGAGAGAAATTGCCGAGAGTCTCTCCTCCCTCGACTTCCTGACAGATTCGGAAGCCTCCAACAAGGCGGAGGAACTGAGAGCCATGGACATCGCCTGCGATGCAGCTATCCTATTTGCAGAGCGTCATGCCGATCTGGCGGAAAAAATAGCGGCTGATGAAGAAGACCTCACAAGAAAAACGGAACTGAAAAGAATTGCAGCAATCTGTCGATGGGTCCCTGCCAATGCGCCAAGAGACCTCTGGGAGGCCCTGCAAATGTACTGGTTTGTGCACCTTGGCACCATTTCTGAATTGAACGGATGGGATGCCATGAATCCGGGACATCTGGATCAGTATCTCTTTCCGTTTTACAAAAACGGCTTGGAAAAAGGCTCCATCGATCGGGAAAAAGCCAAAGAACTCATTAGCTGCTTTTGGATTAAAGTGAACAACCATCCTGCGCCTCCCAAGGTCGGTGTGACCGCTGCAGAAAGCGGCACATACAACGATTTCACGAACATCAATCTGGGAGGCCTCTTACCCGATGGTTCTGATGCGGTGAATGAACTTTCTTACCTGATTCTTGAGGTTATTGATGAGTTGCATCTGCTTCAACCCCAAAGCAATGTGCAGATCAGCAACAAAACCCCCAATCAGTTTCTCAAGGCTGCCTGTCGCGTCATCAGGAAGGGGTATGGGTATCCTTCGGTTTTTAACGCAGATGAGGTTATCATGGAGCAGGTACGCGTGGGGAAAACCGTGGAAGATGCCCGTGAGGGGGGGTGCAGCGGGTGCATTGAGACCGGCGCATTTGGAAAGGAAGCCTATCTTCTGACCGGGTACCTGAATGTTCCGAAGATACTGGAACTCACCCTCAACAACGGTGTTGACCCTCTGCGTGGCGAGGTCGTCGGGATTCAGGCCGGAGACCCACGGTCATTTGAGACCTTCGATGAGCTCTACGCAGCCTTTGAAAGACAACTTGCATACATTATTGACCTGAAACTTCGGGTCAATAATTATATCGAAAGGGCATTTGCCGAAAACGCCCCCGCACCCTTTCTGTCGGTGGTGATTGCTGACTGCATAGCCAAAGGCAAAGACTACTATGACGGCGGGCCGAGGTACAACACCAACTACATTCAATGCTGCGGCATAGGGACTGTAACAGATAGCCTGTCGGCCATCAAGAAACATGTATTTGAAGACAAAGCCGTCACCATGGATCACCTCTTGAACGTCCTCTCCAACAATTTCAAAGGAGAAGAGGCCCTGCGACTCAGGCTGAAGAACAAGACTCCTTTTTTTGGAAACGACGATGAGAGTGCCGACCGCATCATGCAGCGGGTATACGGATCCCTGTTCAAGGAGATTGATGGTAAACCCAATACCAAAAATGGCCGGTATCATCTCAACATGCTTTCCACAACGTGCCATGTCTATTTCGGGAAAAAACTTGGGGCTTCGGCAAATGGGAGATTCTCAGGATTGCCTGAATCGGACGGGACATCACCTTCCCAGGGAGCTGATCGCAACGGACCTACGGCAGTAATCAAGTCATTGGGGAAAATGGACCAAATGAAATCAGGAGGAACCCTTCTCAATCAGCGCTTTCTGCCAAGCGTTCTGGAAAAAGATGAAGATCTTGATAAGCTGGCGCAGCTCATTCGGACCTATTTCAAACTCAATGGGCACCATATCCAGTTTAATATTGTAGATACCAAGACCCTCCGCAATGCCCAAGCGAACCCGGAAGAGTACCGTGATTTACTGGTTCGGGTGGCAGGTTATAGTGATTATTTCGTGGATCTGGACATAAATCATCAGGAGGAAATTATCAGCAGGAACGAACACCGGGAGTTCTAACAATTCTTTGCGATTAAGAAGTGCTCCCCGATTCAGGCGGAGACTTCTCGGCACACGTGCTCAGGCACCCCGTTGGCCGGGCACGAAAGGACCTGTTTCAGTGTAAAACGGTTGCGCCATCGGGTTCAACAATGGATGGGAAGATATGAAACTGAAAGATAAGACAGCTATTGTGACCGGCGCGAGCCAGGGAATAGGCGGTGCCATCGCTCTGGGCCTGGCCGAAGCAGGTGCTGACATTGTTGTCAATTACCGCCGGAGTTCCGATGCCGCAAGAAACGTTGCTCGCAAGATTGAGAAGCTGGGACGACGAGCCCTGGTTGTCCAGAGCGATGTTTCCCGCCGTGAAGAGGTAAAACAACTTGTTGAAAGCGCGTTGGAGGCTTTCAACAAAATCGACATCCTTGTCAACAATGCAGGTATATTTATTGCCGGCCCCATTGAAGAAGTAACGGAGGAAGACTGGGATCGGGTCATGGCCGTGAATCTGAAAGCAGTTTTTCTCTGCTCCCAGGCGGTAGGCAAGCACCTGATTGCAAGAAAATCCGGCGGAGCGATCATTAATGTTGCCTCCATATCCGCTCATCTTCCGGAGATTAATGGGGGATGCTACACCCCCAGCAAGGCCGGGGTTATTGGATTGACAAAGTTGTTGGCCATTGAATGGGCCAGGTATCATATTCGGGTGAATGCCATCAGCCCGGGGCCGGTAATGACACCTTTACAGCGCAAAGCATACCCGGACGAAAAACTCATGGACGCCCGGAATCGTGCGGTACCCTTAGGAAGACACGGCAGACCGGAAGAAATCGCCGGCGCTGCTGTCTTCCTGGCATCTGATGATGCCGGCTATCTTACCGGGGAGGAATTGACCATAGACGGTGGGTCAAAGATTTCCATGTTTCATCTGGTCCACCAACTCGCGGGCTCTCCTTGATATCAAAAAAACTCGGGCGTCCCATGAAACGGGTTGAAAGCCATGTATTCAATGAAGACGAAAGGTCTTTTATGCATCTGACGGATGGTGAAAAACTTATCCTGGACGGTAGGAACGGAGAAGCCGCTCGCCTTGCCATATCCATTTTGATTGATCTTGGGGAACTTTTCGGTGCTGAAAGCCTGATGCCCGTCTCGCAAGCCCATATCGATGCAACTTTATATATGGTCGACGCCGGGCTCGATTTTGTTGAAAAACTGGCAAATTTAGGTGCTAAAATGGCAGTCCCCACATCGCTCAATCCCAGTGCCATCGACCTTGTGCGCTGGAAGGAGTTAGGGGTTTCGCCTGAAATTTTTCCCAAACACCACCGTTTGGCAGCAGCCTATATAAAAATGGAAGCCATTCCCACATGGACCTGTGCACCCTATCAACAAGGCATCATTCCGCGATTCGGGGAACAAATTGCCTGGGGCGAATCCAATGCTATTGCCTTTGCCAACTCGGTCATCGGGGCAAGGACAAATCGCTATGCCGACCTCATGGATATCTGTGCGGCCGTCATCGGAAAAGTTCCCAAATTCGGTCTTCATCTCAGCAGAAACAGAAAAGCCAACATGTTGATTGAACTTAAGGGATTCACTGCTTCCATGTTCGAAAATGACGCAATCCACCCACTCCTGGGATATCTCGTTGGAGAGATTGCCGCTGACCAGGTGGCAGCCGTCTCGGGGATACCCCCTCTTGTGACTTTTGACAATCTTAAGGGATTTTTCGCAGGAGCTGCCTCTTCCGGTGCGGTAGGCCTTTGCCATCTTTTAGGAATCACTCCCGAGGCCCAAACCCGGGAAATGTGCTTTCATGGAGGGCAGCCCCAAAACACAGTACAAATCACTCCGGAAATGATCGCCGACGCTGAACATAGGCTGCAGACCATTCAAGGCGACCGTATCGATTGGATCACCACCGGTTGCCCCCATTATTCACCGGCGGAATTCATGCGATTGGCCGAATTGATGGACGGAAAAAAGGTCCATAATTCGGTGGCCTTCTGGGTGTTTACCAGCCGATCCGTGTATGCATGGATACAAGAAAACGGAATATTGAGGCAACTGAGCGATTCAGGCATAACTGTTTTTACCGATGGTTGTCCCCTCCAGTACCCCCGGGAATCATGGAATTTTAGAGCCGCCATGAGCGATTCCGCCAAATTCGCTAACTACTGTTACTCACAGACAGGTCTTCCTGCAGCATTTGGCAGCCTTGCGGATTGTGTTGATACTGCTGTGAGCGGGAAATTCCGTCGGAGAAAATCGCCATGGGCAAAAAACTGAAGGGCTGCCGTATCGTACCTGGAACCGCGAGTGGCAAGATTTTGGCTTCCACCCATTCCATCAGTTTCTGGGGAGGAGTTGATCCGCGAACCGGCTGCATCAATGATCCTCGTCATGAACTATTCAGAAAATCACTCGCCGGAAAAGTGCTCGCATTTCCTTTCGGAAAGGGCTCCAGTACCGGCTCCCTGATCTTGCTGGAACTGGTGCGTGTGGGGAAAGCCCCGGCAGCCATTGTCAACCTGCGTACCGAACCTATTCTTGCGACAGGCCCCATTGTCAGCAAACACTTCTACGGCAAGGAAGTGCCGATTATCACACTCGATGAAAAAACCTTCGCCCTGCTGAAAACAGGGCAGTTTGCTACTGTCAATGCCACAGAAGGGTACATTATCCTGGAAAATTGACTCCTGTCGGAAATTATCCGGGTTGAGAATCCTCAGATCCGGTCGTCGATCATTGCTCCCTCGTGGGCCTGTAGCGCTGTCTTGGCATAGACGGCAAGGATGCCCCGCTTCACCTTCGGCTTCGGGGGAGACCATCCGGCCAGTCTTCTGGTTATTTCCTGTTCAGAAATGTCAAGAGCCAGTCTTCTCGCAGGAATATCTATCACCACTCGGTCACCATCTTCCACGATCGCTATTGGGCCGCCGACTGCCGCTTCAGGAGCAACATGTCCAATGGCGGACCCTTCAGTAAAACCCGAGAATCTGCCATCGGTAACCACAAAAATATCATCAGCCTTGCCCATTCCCACCAGGGCATCCGTGGTCATCATCATCTCCCTCATCCCCGGGGCCCCTATGGGGCCTTCATAACGGATTATGATCACATCCCCGGCCTTCACCTCCCCCGAAATAACGGCGTGGTGCGCATCTTCATCTGAATGAAAAACACGCGCCGGCCCTTCATGGCTCATGCGGTTTCCAGGGATCGTCGTAGTACGACATATGGCCCCTGAGGGCGCCAGGCTGCCTTTCAGTACTGCGATACCTCCACTTTCGAAAACAGGCTCCTTCATCGTCGTGAGGACTGCGGTGTCTCTCGATCTTGCACCATCGATGATCTCTCCCACGGTCATCCCTGAAGATGTCAAGGCGTTTCCATCTATCATTGAAGAAAGCTCTCCCATTATTGCAGGGACTCCACCCGCATTATGGAGATCGACCACCGTGGCTGGTCCGGTTGGAATGACCCTCGAGATAACAGGTACTTCCCTCGAAAGCCGGTCAAAATCATCAAGACTAAGGTCTATGCCCATTTCTCTTGCGAAACTGATGAGATGCAAGACTGCATTGGTTGATCCGGCGATACCAAGCTCCACCACCACACCATTCAACAGACTTTCCCTGGTAATGATCTTCGAAGGGAGGACATCGTCTTTGACCATTTCGACTATTCTTCTGCCGGTCTTTCTGGCAAACCGCAATTTTTCAGCGTAGACCGCAGGTACGGTGGATGAGCCCGGCAATGCCAGGCCCATTGCTTCAGTAATAATCTGCATGGTATTGGCCGTTCCCATCAAAGAGCATGCACCTGGCCCGGAACAGACCTGATCCTCAAATGCCTTCAATCTCTCCAGGTTTTTTTCTTCATTGTCCCCGGCGCCAAAGACTTCTTGACCCATTTGAGACGTTACAACCTTTTTTCCCTCGAATTTTCCGGGAAGTTGAGGGCCTCCTGACAGAAAAATAGTGGGAATCCCTGTCCTGAGGGCCCCAATGATGACTCCCGGAATAATGCTGTCACAAGATGCGAGCAAAACAAGGCCGTCAAAAAGTTGCTCATTGGCCACGATTTCCACGCTGGAAGCGATGACATCCCTAATAACCAGTTCATAGCGGGAATGAGGCGTCCCGATGGGAACTTCTCCGCAAGTTGAGATAGTGCTGAATTCAAAAGGAGTCCCGCCGGCCTGCCAGATACCTGCTTTCACGTGTTCGGCCAATTTATCAAGGTGCACATGTCCAAGTGCTGCATCATTGCAGGTGTTGACAACGCCGATCAGCGGGCGCAAAAGGTCAATATCGTCATATCCGCAGCCCTTGTAAATGGCGCGTCGATGGGCGGCACCGGGGCCGGAAAAATATTCTTTCTCTTTTGATCGGTATACCATTTCCCCCCCGCCTATAACACGATAGCTCTCGTTTCATCCTGACCTTCAGACCCTTCTTCTATACTTTTGCAAGAACGCCAAAAGGGACCGGTTTTACAGGTATCCTCGCCGTAAAAATCTCCCTTTTTTGGGGTATTCCAGTCATTTTCCAAATCAATTCATTAATCACCTGACCGCAAAAACGGCCCTGGCAGTGCCCCATCCCCAGCCGGGTCCTTCTCTTGATATCATTCACATCCCCGGCACCTTCAGCCACGGCGGAACGGATATCTTTCATGGTTACCTCTTCACATCGACATATCACGGTATCATCCGAAATAATATCAAGAAGACCTGGGCCCGGTCTCGAGATACACTCCATGGCCCGGGCAAACCTTTTGAATCTTCTCAATCTCCTCCGCGAAGCCCTCAGCATACTATCTGCCGTTTTCCTGTTCGTGTAACCCAATTGAACGCATGCTTCTACGGCTGCTATTTTCCCCTCCTCGATGGCCGCTGAATAGCCTTTGACCAAACGGCAATCACCCGCCACAAATACCCCTGCCTTTGAGGTCTCCATTTTTTCGCTGAGTTGCACCTTCCAATAGCCAAGTTGGTCGTCAAAAATATGATTACAACCACAGAGTCGGGTCACTTCACAAGATGGGATGAGACCATACCCATAGGCAACGCAATCTGTTACGATTTCTCTTTCGGTCCCTTTGATCGGTCTTCCTGTCCTGTCAACCCGTACAATCACCACCCTTTCAACCTGATGAGAGCCATCAGCCATTGATATAGCATGAGAAAAATAGGTTGGTATCCTCTGCCTTTTAATAGCAAACAGGTGATTGACGCCCGATGCCAAGACCGAGCCGTTCATATTGGAGAGCAGTTGCAGACCCCTGGCCGCAATATCCTGGGGGGAAGCAGCGTTGACCATCCCAATGATTCCGGCCCCTGCATTGATCAAATGGTGGGCCAGTACCAGCTGTAAAGGTCCGCTGCCGGTGATCAATATTTTTTCTCCAGGCACAATGCCCCGCTTGGTCAGTGAATTTAATCCACCAACTGAAAAGATGCCGGGAAGAGTCCATCCCTGAAAAGGCACAATCCTCTCAAAGGCCCCTATGGAAATGATGAGTTTTCCGGCCCTTATACTCCTCACCTGATCGCCGGAAGTCCCTTTCTGATGTATGGCCACGATCCATTGATCCCAGACAGTCCACACTTCTGATTCAAGAAAAACAGATACCCTGTCCATGACACTGTCCAGACGTTGCAGCAATTGAGACCCGATTCTCTTCTCAAACCGGTCCGGCATTGCATCTTTCAAGTGATCATTCATGTGACCGAACACTTTCCCACCAGGAACCGGGTTCTCCTCAATGAGGGCGACAGATGCCCCCAGGGCAGCAGCTTCTATTGCGGCCGAAATTCCTGCTGGACCGGCGCCAATGATGGCCAGGTCAAACGCTTTCATGCTTCCGCCTTCATCATGGATTCATTCTGGGTGGTGACCTTACAACCCGGTGTTGCAGGCGTCATACAGGTGCGCACATTCGGTATGCCGTTAACGATCATCCGGCACTCGTAGCAGACGCCCATCCCACAATAAAAACCCCTGGGGACATCATTTCTTGTTTTTCGGAAAATTCTCAAACCGCCGGCCAGCAAGGCCTCGGCAATGGTCTGCCCTCTCTGCGCCCTGACCTTCTGTCCATTCACTTCAATTTCAAAGGTATTTTCTTGTTCCATATTGAGATAGGTGTTCAATCTTTTCTGAAAGGTTTTATCTTCACCTTCTGAAACCGGCTCAACCTTAAGGGGTCCCCGCTTATGGAAAGGGGCTCCCCGCAAATCATTTGCGATATCATTTTTCCGGTAATGAGTGAAAGCCCGATGCCATCCCCCTCATGACCTGCCGCCACATAGAATCCCTCCACCTCCGTTTCCGATACAATGGGAAGATGGTCCGGTGTGTAGGGCCTAAGCCCTGCATAGCTTCTTATGATATTGATATCTTTGATGGCGGGGAAAAAACGGATGGCTCTCTGTGCCATGGCCCGCAACACGCTAACATTACAAGAGGTATCCTCACCTACGAAACGCCGGCTGCTTCCGATAAGGAAATTCTGAGCTTCAGTCGGCTCGAAAACCAGCGCGACCCCAAATTGTTCCATTTCAGGCGTGACATTCCGGGTATAATTTCCGTCTTCAAATTTGGCCATCATATAACCAAACTCCATCACCTTGCGCCGAGCCACCGGAAAAGTGCGCTCGGAAACCAGCATCTGCCCTTGCCTGGGCCTGATAGGTATGTCCAGCCCTACCATTTCTCCAATGACCGGGGCCCAAATCCCCGCAGCATTGACGACCCGTGGAGCAACAATGTCTTCCCGCTGGGTGATCACCCTTGCAATGCGGCCGTTTACATCTCTTTTGATATCGAGGACAGCGTTATGGCTCATGATTTGAGCCCCTCTCCGTTTCGCATCGGAAACGAGCCCATATGCCAGCCCCATGGGATAGAGTGATCCGTCACTGTCCGTTTCCATGCCCCCTACGATATCCTTCGCCAGGTGAGGTTCCACTTCTCGAACCTCGTACCGGTCCAGGATTCGAACCGGGAGCCCCTCTGCGGCCAGTCGGGCGCAGAATGTTTTTGCCACTTCCATCTCTTCTTCATTCTCGACGGCAAGCAGGCTCCCTTTCTGGGTCCACCCGATATCATAGTTCAATTCTTGGGCTATCTGCGGGAAAAGATCTTGGCTCAGCTTGTTCAATCTGGTATCGAAACCGGGTCCCTTGTCACAAACCAGGACATCCCCTTCGCAGCGACCGGAGGTCCCGGATGCAATAGCACCTCTTTCCACCAGGATAACCTGGACATTGTTCCGGGTCAGAAAGTAGGTGATTGCAGCCCCTACCACTCCTCCACCGATGACAACGACATCAGCAGCCTTGCAAACGGTCATTCTTTCTCCAAGAGACGTGACAACTATTCCGGGCAAGAATATGAAGTATCAAACTTGATGACTTCGCAAAAAGTCATCATTGTGCCCATGGACGGACTTCCAACGAAGTCGTCTCATCCGCCGGAGTCAAGGAGCAGGGCGTGAGGGTCTTTTTCAGACCCTTTCTCATAGTGCACTTGGCACCCAACTCCGACATGGACGACTATTTGGGGTTTATGTCTCCAAACCCCACGAGCTTCTATGAATTTACGCTAAACCCCAAATCGGCGTCCATCCCCTCCCAAGGTATTTAGAAAGGGTCTGAAAAAGAGTGTCAGGTTCGGCTCCTCTTCGTACCTCATAGGCTGCCGCTCGCGGCATAAACCAGCTTTTTACGATTCCATCAGACTTAACGTGCCCATGGACGGGTAAGCAATTCAACGGGGTGCAGCGCAACCCTTTGGTTTGTAAGGAAAACGAAAATCACACTTTTCGGTTTCCGTCCGTAAAAAGTCCAGGGACGGACTTTTTACGGTTCCATCAAGATTGGACGCGGACGATCAGATAAGACCGATATCTGCCAACATGCCCCTCAATTCACGTTTTTGTTCATCGCTGATAGGAAGAAACGGCCTCCTCGGATTTCCTCCGGCCAGGCCGATGGTGTTCATGGCCTCCTTTACTTTCCCTATGAGTTGCCCCTCCTCCAGGTAATTCAACAATGGGAGCATGTTAAAGAAAAGCGATCTAGCCTTTTCAAATTCCTCATTCTCCACTAAAGTAAACAGTTCTACAGATTTCTTGGGGAGAAAATTCGCTATCGGAGCAACCCAACCCCCGCACCCCAACATGAGACTTTCGAATACCAGGTCATCCCAGCCACACCAGACGTCAATTTTATCGCCGCAACGGCGCATTATTTCATGAATTCGCCTTATGTCCCCTGTACTCTCTTTGATATACAGAATATTGTCATATTCCGAGAGCCTCTCAACAAGAGGAGGCAGCATGTCGACCCCGGAATACCAGGGGTTATTGTAAAGCATAATGGGTATAGTAACATTTTCAGATATGGACTTGTAATGTTCAAAAAGATCTTCCTGGGTCGGCAAGCCATAAAAAGGCGAAACGATAATAGCGGCATCTACGCCTGCCTCTTGAGCATATCTCGTCATTTCGATTACTTCCATCGTCGCGTTGGAAGCCGTACCTGCTATGAGCGGAACTCTCCCGTCCACCTGATCCATTGCTATATCAATAACCCTCCTTCGCTCTTCCATTGAAAGGCTGGCAAATTCGCCGGTGCTGCCCAGGCAGATGACGCCATGGATTCCTTCTTTAATATACCAGTCAATGTTTCCCCGAAACCCCTTCTCGTCTACCTTTCCTGCAGGGGTAAAAGGAGTCACCATCACCGTAAATACGCCACTGAGTTTCTTCATTTCATTACTCTCCCTTCAACTCAAGAGAAATCCCTTCCGGAGTGGATCATCCGGATCCATGAGCCATTGGCTCATTCCCATGATGTAGGCGCTTCCGGTTACTTCCGGAATAATCGCCTGGTAAGAGCCTACCATTGTTTCTTCCACCGCCCGCGCCCTGAAAATGCTTCCAATAATACTTTCGTGCACGAATTCCTCGTTCAATTGGAGTTCTCCCTTGGCGTAGAGAGTCGCCACTTTTGCGGAGGTTCCGGTACCACACGGAGAACGGTCAATTCCCCCATCCGCAAAAAAAACCGCATTCTTCAAATGCGCACCCGGTTTGCCGGGCTTCCCGTAAAATTCCACATGGGTGCATTCGTTGATAAAGCTCTTTTCAGGGTGCTGGATCCTGACCTGGCTGTTCACTGCCTCCCTGACTATCCTCCCCTTTTCGATTATCTCGCTTGCATTTTCCGGGAGGATTTCCAATTCCACCGCATTGGCAGGGAGTATGGCGTATACATTTCCGCCGTATGATACGTCCATCTTGATTTTTCCAAATCCCGGTACGCCCACTTCCACATCCTCATCTAGAACAAACGAGGGGATGTTTCTGAAGGTGACCGACCGGGCTTTGCCCCCTTCGACATGCACCTTGACCCTGGTCAGGCCGGCAGGCGTATCGAGGGTGATATCCGTGAAAGGTTCCTGAACTTCCACCATTCCGGTTTCTACCAGTGCGGTACTGACCCCGATTGTGTCATGCCCGCACATGGGCAGATAGCCGCCTGTTTCAATAAAAATAACACCGATATCAGCTTCAGGATGTGTCGGTTCCGTCAAGACGACGCCCGACATAACGCTATGTCCCCTGGGTTCAAACATGAGTGCCGTTCGAACCCAATCCATGTTTTTCTTTAAGTGATCCATTTTTTCCACAATGGTTTTTCCAGGAATATGAGGAAGTCCACCAATAATAGTTCTGGTAGGTTCACCACCTGTGTGTGTGTCAATGGTAGAAAATACTCGGTTGATCTTCATTACAAGAATACCTCCCGCTCACATTTCATAGCAGTGTCCTTCCATAAATGAGATAGTTTGTTCGAGATCAAGGCCTGCGAAAATTTTAGCCACAGGAATACAGTGAGGTATTTCGAGGACTAAAATTTGAGCATAACGACGATATCGGGCAAAATAGCCATTTATGGATGGGCAATACCTAACGGTTGCAAGACCTCCTTCAGTTCAATCATTTCCTTCTCTGTCAAGGGCTGGACAGGCTTCCGGCACGGCCCAACCTTTCTCCCTGACAGATTTGTCGCCGCCTTAACCGATGCATTGTACACATGGGTCCAGAAAAACAGGTTGGCAGGAAACATCCGCGTCCACAGATCCCTCGCTTCTTCGAGTTTCCCCGACGTCACGCAGTTGTAAAGCGCAACCGCTTCCTTTGGCATGGCATTGGGCGCACCCCACACACATCCGGGGCATCCTGCCAGGAGGCTGAAAAAGGCAATAGGATCTCCACCGTTAAAGACAGTTGCTCCCGTTGCGAGCAAATCCTGTATCCGAATAATATCACCGGTGCTGTCCTTAATATATTTCACATTGTCTATTTCCCTGAGACGCTGGAAAAAGTCCGGTGTAATGTCGATGCCGGAGTGGATTGGGATGTTATAGACCATAATAGGGATCCGAATAGCCTCGGCAATTTTTTCATAGTGATAGTACACTCCCTCATTGTCGGGGCCTTCAAAATAGGGCGGCAAAATAAGAAGACAATCCGCGCCTTCTCCTTCAGCATGTCTTGCATACTCAATGGCATCTCTTGTATTAATGGCAGATGTCTGCACCATAAATCCTGCGCGGCCGTCGATATGCTTCGAGGCAATCTCGGTGATTCTTTTTCTCTCATCCTGCCGCAAATAGGCGAATTCCCCCGTGCCTCCGCATACCAGAATGATATGAATCCCGGATTCCAGCATGGAATCTATGTGATTTCTTACTGCGGATTCATCTACCTTTTCGCCATCCTCGGAGAATGGGGTGCAGAGCGCTGCACAAATTCCTTTTAGATTTTCCAATATGAAATTCCTCCTTGTTGAATCTTTTTTGCTCTGGATTTATTCGGTTCTATATCCAAAACCATACAGTTTATCAGCTTTTTCGAGTTGAAATCCTACGGGGAACGGATCATCAGGATCAACCAAAAACTGGTTGATACCCGTTATATGCGCACTGCCTCGTATGACCGGCACTACTGCCTCATAATCGCCGACTTTGGTATTTTCTATCAGTTTTGCGTAGAACAGGCTTCCAATGATGCTCTCATGAACGAATTCCTCTCCAAGACCGAGCTTTCCTTTCGCATGAAGTGTAGCCATCTTCGCGCTTGTTCCTGTCCCGCATGGGGAACGATCCATCCCACCAGGAGGCACAACCACAGCATTCTTCATATCTGCCTCTGGATTCGTCGGCGGAGCAGAAAATTCCACATAATTCACACAATCTATCTCCGGTTGTTCCGGATGATGGATCTCAATTTCTCCATTAACCGCCTGCCAGATTCTTACCCCCGCTGCTATCAACTTCCTTGCCTGCTCGGGTCTAACCTCCAGTCCTACGCTTTCTGCCTCCAAAATCGCATAGAAATTACCCCCATAAGCAATATCAATTTTCACCTTCCCGATCTCAGGCACCTCAATGAAAACATCTCTCATGTAAAGGAAAGAAGGTACATTTTGGAGGGTAACGGCGATTGCTCTGCCTTCTTCCACATCCACCTTGGCCCGCACAAGTCCTGCAGGCGTATCCAGAACGATTACAGTGTCCCGATCCGATATCTGAAAGGCCCCCGTTTCTATAAGAACAGTGCAGATGGCAATGGTTCCGTGCCCGCACATGGTAACATACCCGCCCGGTTCCATGTAAATCACCCCGACATCTGCTCTGTTATCACAAGGGGGGACAAGGAGGGCGGCATACATATTGCTGTGTCCTCTAGGCTCATGGACCAAGAGGGTACGAAGATAGTCCAGGTTATTCCGCACATATTTGGACTTCTCCAGCATGGTCTTGCCGGGGATGAAAGGGATCCCACCCATTACCACCCGTTCGGGATTTCCCTCTGCGTGGGCGTCGATAGCGGTTATCAGTTTATCTGACTTCATCAGTCAATCCCTATTCATCCCACAAAACAGAAAAGATGGACAGCCTCTCTGACCTGGATGAAATGGAGAAAATGCGGGTTAATCACCTAACCGAGCAGCTACAGCATTCAAGGCTTCCAGAAATACGCTCATACCGCCTTTTGCATTGACGATTGCCAGCGCCTGTTCGTTGAGCCCTCCCGGCGTTGCCGCCTCCGCCGCCAGTTCCGAGAACTTGGTCTTTTCCATGGCCATGGCTTGAAATGTCAACCCGTTGAACATTGAAGCGGTGTACTGACGTGCAAGGTTTTTTTCTATTCCTTCAGTGACAGCCCACTCGGAAATTGTATCCATCAAAGCAAAAAACGGGCTTATCAGAGCAGTCACCGTCGCCAATAGACCGATGTCCTTTTCACTGGAAACCACAAACAATGTTCCAACCTTCTTGAAAACATCCGCTATTTCAGGGTCATCAGGATAAAGCACAACAGGTCCCTCATGTCGAGCGACCGTAGGTAAGGGAACCGCCCGGAAAACATGGTGTGATTCTCCGATCAATCCCTTAATCAGATCGATCGGTGCTAAGGCGATTAAAGAAACTATTTTCTGATCCTCACGAAAATGGAGCTGAGGGAGCACCTCAGGCGCAATTTTCGGACGTAGACCGAGAAACACAACGTCACTTCCATCAATGACGGCTTGATTATCCTCCGCAACATGGACATGGGTAAATTCCGCGGCGAGTTTGGCCGCTTTTGCGGCATTCCGCGGAGATACGAGGATACTCTCCGGCGCTTCTTGTGAAGTACAGAGGCCTTCAACCAAAGCCGTAGTGATATTCCCAGTGCCAATAAACCCAAAACGCAGGATTGGCTTTTCAAAAGACGACCGATCTTTCATTCTCACTCCCATACCTCTTGACTCCATCCCTGGACCATTAAAGAATGATTTCTTGAGTGCCTATGATATGGTGGAGAATCATGGTCACTGTCAGACGGGTTGACCGGCTCAACTCCCCAAACACCGCAAAGGGCAAAAACAATCAATCGCCCAGGAAAGCTTCTCGAATCTGATCATTACTGAGAATTGAATCAGCCGACCCATCGAAATAGTTCTGTCCCATGGCCAGTACATATCCCCTGTCAGAGATATTCAGAGACCCATGCGCATCCTGCTCAATAATCAGGATACCGATTCCCTCTTGATGCAATCGCCTGATTTGATTAAAAACTTCTTCGGTAATCTTCGGAGAAAGACCTGCAGACGGTTCATCCAACAAGAGGAGTTCAGGATCGCTCATGAGTGCCCTGCTCATGGCCAGCATCTGTCTCTCACCGCCGCTGAGGGACTTTGCCCGTTGCTTTCTTCTCCTGCCAAGTATGGGGAAGGTTTCAAAGGCATGCGCTATACCTTTTCTGACGGCTTCACTATCCTTCGAGTACCCCCCCATTTCCAGGTTTTCCTGAATCGTTAGAGAGGGAAAAGTATTTTCCAACTGGGGGACATAGGCTATGCCCTTTTCCACTTTCCTATTCGGCGCCAATCCGGTTACATCTTCACCCGAAAACAAAATAGTGCCGGCGCGAGGCATGAGATATCCCATTATCGTTCTAAACAACGTCGATTTTCCTGCCCCATTGGGTCCAATGATTGTCACTACCTCATTTTTTTCAACGGTTATGGATACGCCGTGCAAGATATCCGTTTTCCCGTAACCTGATACAATATCATTTGCTTCTAATAGAGCCATACAACTCAACCCCCCGGAAGTATAACCGATTCAAGAGCCGCCCAGATACGCTTCCAGCACTTTTTCGTTTTTTTGAATCTCGCCCGGTGTACCTTCCGCCATCTTTTTCCCAAAATTCAGTACGAAAACCTTGTCACAAATACTGCTGATAACCTTCATGCTATGTTCGATAATAAAGACCGATTTATGTTCCCTTTGCTGCAATTCCTTTATTGCCTTCATCAACTGCATGGTCAACGTAGGATTGACGCCGGCGGTAGGCTCATCCAGGAGAATCATATCCGGATTCAGCATAAAAACCCTGCCCAGTGAAAGGAGTTTTTTCTGCCCTCCTGAGAGATCACCCGCATACTCGTTTTTCAAGTCCACCAGCTGGAGTACTTTGAGAAGCTCCATTGCCCTGTCGAGATTTTCTTTTTCAACCCGGGCGGTTCGCCTGCGAACAAACAGGGCACTAAATGGATTCTCGCCGACTTGATTCTTGGCAGCAAGCATCATATTCTCCAATACGGTCAACTTCTCAGGGGCTTTGGCAATCTGGAAAGTCCGACAGAGCCCTTTTCTGGCAATCCTATCGGGTGTCAATCCATCCACTCTTTCTTCCTTGAAATAGATTTCGCCACCGTCTTTTTCGTAAAAGCCTGATACGACATTGAATAAAGTGGTTTTCCCTGAACCGTTAGGGCCTATCAGCCCAACGATTGAATCGCCTTTCACCTCAAGGGACACTCTATCCAATGCCCGAAGGCTGCCAAAATTTTTCTGCAGCTCTTTGATTTTCAACATAAGAGCGGTCACTCCCCATTTTTCCTTTTCGGTTAGTAAACCTTCTTTTTTTCCTTGATCAGCCCTTCCGGTCGATACGAAACAAACAGGATTATTAAAAGACCAATAATGACCATCCGTAAGGATGCCATAGAATCGGAACTCAATGGCACATAATCACCTATGAATCTCGTAGAGACATTGAAGAGCTGTATAATTCCCGCTCCAAGAATAGCACCGGCATGGTTCCCCCTGCCTCCCACGATTATCATTGCCCACATGAGGAATGTCTCGATAGGTCTAAAGTTTTCAGGTGAAATAAAGGCTATATAATGCGCAAAGAGTGCCCCTGCCAGGCCTCCCACCATTCCAGCCACAACCATGGCCTGCAACTTTATCTGACGGGTGTTTTTCCCCAGGCTCAGACACATCTCCTCTTCGTCCCGAATTGCCTTCACATCCCTGCCGAATGGAGAATTACTGAGCAGGGAAAGGACAAAATAGATCAATAAAACACAGACAAGGACCAACATAAGATAGAAAAAGGGATAACTGATCATGGAAAAAAGAGATTGGAACGGCTGAGGAATGCTCATCACCCCGAAAGGGCCTCCGGTCAACCACCCTTCATTGAGGGCAATCAACCTGATGACCTCTGCTGTGGCCAGTGTTGCGATTGCCCAATAATCTGACTTCAGGGATTTTGTGGGGATACTCATCAAGTAACCAAACAGACCGCTCAGAATCATGCCTCCCGCAAAGCAGAATGGGAGAGGTATTCCGATTCTGGTTGCGAGAAGCGATGATGTGTAAGCCCCTATGCAGAAAAAAACAACCTGGCCAAAATTTATCAGGCCTGCAAAACCAACCTGGAAGTTAAGGCTCATGGCAAGCAGGCTATAAATACCGACCATTGTCAGGAGGTAAATGAAAAAATTGATTAGTGTCATCTTATTTCTTCCTCAAGATCCCGGTTGGTTTCCAGAGCAAAATAATTATCAGCATGACAAAGCTAATTGCAGGTTTGTAACCGGTACTTATTTGAATGGGATGAACATTGAAAAACCCACCCAGATTGATTAACCAGCTTAAATCCAGGGCCAGCACGATATTTTCCGCAAATGCCAGAATCAATGCACCCACCATTGCCCCATATGGATTCCCAATACCTCCCAATATTGTCGCACAAAAAACCGGGATGAGGATATCAAAACCCAATCTTGGATAGAGCACATGCTCCATTGCAATCATGGTTCCCCCAATAACGCCATAGGCACATGCCAGGAACCACATCCATGTGATCATCTTTTCAGAGTCGATAGCGCAGGCTCCGGCCAGCACCCTATTGTCAGAAATTGCCCGCAATGATTTCCCGAACTTTGTTTTGTGCAGGAGAATGTGAAAGGCTACCATGGAAAGAAATCCCACGAGGATTATTTTCAGCTGGAGCGGGGTGATCCGTGCCCCTAATATTTCGAGAGGTCTTCTTATTGCTATTGCATATGTCTTTATCTCGCTCGTCCATATCAATCGCAACACATTTCTCAATCCAATTTCGATACCCATGGATATTATCATTAAAGATACCGGATTGGCACCAATGGTCCTTAATCGTTTAAAAAGTATTTTGTCTATTGCTATGCCAAACAGGCCGGTAAATAATGCTGCTAAAATGATTGAAATTAAGAGGTTTATTCCAAATACGTGGTTAAAAGAATAGGCCAGAAAAGCACCCAAAACAGCATAGTCAGCGTGAGCGAAATTGGAAAATTTCAAGATATCGAACACCATCGTAAGTCCGATTGCCAACAGACTCAATTCCGAGCCTCTGATCAAACTGTTCGCCACAATTTGAGAAAATTCCATTATCCTCAACCTGATTTTTCAATTATTTCCAGAGAGAGTGAAAGTGGAGATCATGAAAAGTAAGTTTCCCACCGGCCTTTCTGCTGACCGGTGGGCCTTCCTGTTCAAGCAACGGATATGCCGTTAATGAAAAGGCATATCCACCGTCTATTCAACCATGCTGCTATTTTTTGTAAGGCACTATTTTCCCGTCTCTTATGATCACTTTGGAATATTCACCGAAGCCCTGCATGCCATCCTTGTCGAACCGTTTATCTCCACCGGTTGACTGTCCCCTGTACCAGTCATCAATCTTTCGCATGTTATCTCTGATAGCTGTCGGGTCTACGGAATTGGCGAAATTAGCAGCCATTGCAATCATAATCAGCGCATCGTAATTCATGGCAGCGTAGGCTGTTATTGGTGCACGCCCAATTTTCTTCTTGAATTTCTCCATGAACAGGCTGCCTGGCTGAAGCGGATTCAAGCCTTTTATACCTTCAACAACCTGAGGAATGTCCTTTACTGCTGACGCAAAGCTTGACGTCATTTCAGGCACGTACCAGGGGACCTTATCCACATTGAGCATTCCCATTTCATATGCCTGCTTCGCAATAACCAGGCCCTCTTTGGCATAAAAGGTTGCGATAATCGCTTCGGGTTTTTGTGAAAATAGTCTCTGAAGTTCCGCCTTGTAATCTACCTTGTTCAATTCATAAACGACCTTGCTGACGACCTGCGCCCCCTGTTTTTCCAGGTTCTTCAAGGTTTCGTCCATCAAGGCCTTGCCAAAAGCGTTGTTCATAAACATGGTTGCGAATCTCTTTTTTCCCGAATCCGCAACGGCGAAATCAGCAATCACCTTACCCTTGTAGTTATCCAACACGTTTGTGAGGAAAATATAGGAACCTGCGTTGCGAAAAAGTGGAGATGTCGGAGGCTGGAAAACAGCCAAAATCTTGTTTTGCTGGCAGTATTTTGCAATGGGAAGGGCTACCCCGCTGGAAAAACCACCGGAAATAATCTTAACCCTATCAACCTCTATCAACTTTCGTGCGGCATCCATTCCGGGGGCCGGACGTGTCTCGGTATCTTCAACAATCAATTTTACCGGTCTTCCAAGGATACCGCCGGCCGCGTTAATTTCCTCCTGTGCCAATTTAAATCCGGTCAACAGATCTTCGGACATGACCGCCTGTGTGCCGGTGATGGGACACAAGATACCGATTTTGACCGGCTCTTTGGCATCCGCCATACTAAAGCCAATGACAAAACACAGCGAGACTGCAATTGCTATTATGAATGCAAATCTTTTCATCTTTCTCCCTCCTCTACGTTGATTAAGAACGTTAGTTTCCGGAAGTCTCAAACCATGAACAATTGCCTCGTTCAACTACCTCCCCTACACCTCCTTTCATCAGTGTGCTTTTTCGGTTTAAAATAACCTAAAAGCCATGTTCGTATCCTGTAGCCGTCTTGATCTCACCAGGATATTTACAGACCGAGCCGGTCCAGAGTTGCCGGAGTTGGTTCGCCATTGCCATCCCAACCCCGGAGCGTGTAATAGTCCTCCATTAATATCTTGAAAGGCGGTACCTTGCCTGCCCTGAATCCCTTTTTAGCAGGCTGGAACATTCTTGACGGCAACACATCCGATGCTGCATTGTAACCATCCCGGATATTGATAAGGCGCTGAACAGTGAACATCCGTTCACCGGCATCCATCAGGTCATGAATGGAAAAGCCCCACCCGGTAACCGCATTGAAAAGTTCTTTGATTTCTGTAAATGACATACCTCCGCCGTCAGTCATGAAGGCGCAGATCACCAGAGAGTTTAAAAGTGCAAAGTAGTCCTGGCATCCGGCTGCCACCATGCTTTGATTTTCTTTTTCAAAAAACCTTACCGTGCCTTTCCTGATGCCGATTTCGGGGATAAAAAAGCCACCCATCTCCACATCCTCACATCCTCCTCTGAAATGACAGGCCCCACGGGTGCCGGTAGCATACGTAGGAGCAAGGGAGATGCATGAGCGGGCATCATGAGAGGGAAAATCAAGCCCCTTGCAATGTACCACAGATTCCGCGGCCTCAGTGCTGATCTTCTCGGCGGCCCTCAGTGTCCCTGCTGAAAATATGGCGCCAAAGCCCTCTTTATTGCCAATCTGCTCCAGCAATGCAAAGAGAACCTCAGGATCTCCCCATTTGAGCTCCAAACCGGCGGTGTCCTTGGTTGTGATCCAGCCCTTTTCAAAACACTGCATGGCAAACCCGATCATGGCTCCCGCTGAAATGGTGTCGAGTCCCAAGCGGTTCGCCATATCATTGCCCTTGGCAACTACCATGGGGTCATCGATGAGGAGATTAGAACCCATCATTCCATAGGTCTCATACTCCGGTCCCACCCCTTCCAGAGCATACTCAGAGGGTTCTTTTACTGAAATTTTCCGATGGCACCCGATGGGACAAAATTTGCAGGGATACGGGACAGCATTTAAGATTTTTGTGGAGTTTGGAGCACCCAGCTTTTTTGCTCCTTCCGGCCAGACATCGCCCTCCCAGTACTTAATGGGCATATCCCCGAGGCTTTCAGCTGTTTCACACAAGCCGGGAGTCCCGTGTTCCCTGAACCCGTTCTCCCTGACCTCATTCAAGATCTTTTGCCGGAATTGTTTGATGAGTGCCGTGGCCTTATCACGGTCGTACACCTCGGTTTCTCTTGTCCCCTTGACTGCAATTGCCTTGAGGCCCTTGGATCCCATGACGGCCCCCAGGCCACAACGTCCGGCAAAGCTGTGTTTGTCGACAACAACGCAGGCTATAGCAACCTGTTTCTCTCCCGCAGGTCCGATGGAAGCAACACTTAATGTCTTATCACCGGTTTCATTTCGGATCGCATCAATAGTTTCGTAGCTATCCTTTCCCCATAAATGGGCAGCATCTTTGATCTCAATGCTGTCATCAACTATCTGGAGGTATATCGGCTTTTCAGCTGCCCCTTGAACTACAAGCATGTCATAACCGGCATCTTTCAACGCAGGTCCCCAATCAGCTCCCGCAGCCGTATCAGCAAAAGTGCCGGTGACAGGTGAAATCCCTGCAATACTGAATTTGGCGCCACCTGCTATCGCTGGGCCCTGAAAAGGCCCGGTTGCAAAAATAACCTTGTTATCAGGACCATAAGGATCAATTTTTCCCGGGACCTCATCAAGCAGTATTTTTGAGGCGAGGCCTGCTCCACCGATGAACTGTTTGATATCTTGTTCATCAATAAATTCGACAGATGTTTTCCTGTTTGTCAAATCTACTCTGAGTAACTTCTGCCAGTACCCGTTGCCCATGAAGTACCACCTCCACTTTTTCAACCTTTCTCTTTGATGACTTCGTAAAAAGGCATCATCGTGCCCATGGACGGGCACGCAAATCAATGGGGTGCAGCGCAACCCTTTGATTTGTAAGTAAAAAAAAATCACACTTTTCGGTTTCCGTCAGTAAAAAGTCCAGGGACGGACTTTTTACGGTTCCATCCTCTTTGGTATCGTTCCCCAATTGTTGTCTGGGATCACAGTCAGAAGGATATCTCCAAGCGTGAAGTTCATATCTGATGAAGCTTATACCAGTATATGGTGATTCTCAAACCTGTCAAGAAATAATGGGTTTGCATCTCATTAAAATATAACAAATTTGTTTGATTTGAGTAAGAACAGGATAGAGTCCAGAGGTAAATAAAACCATCCAAAGAGATTTGAAAATAAGCATCCATTATGTTATGAATCAATGCTGACACATCGGGTGAAATGATCAAGAGTCCTGAGGACCGGACTTTTTATGACGCTATCAGGCATGGCACGAGAGAAAGAAAAAAACGAAACCCCCACAGGCATGCAGGCAAAACTGCTGCAGTTGGAGGCATTGGTCGCCCGGAAGGGCGTTCATCTGCACTATGACCGACTGGAAGCGGCAGGTCTCAAGTTGAAGGGAGGTATCTGCAAAATCAGGGGAGAACACCATCTCTTCATCGACAGGCGAAAATCCCCTGCAGAGAGGGTGGACATTCTCAAAGATTGCCTCACCTCTTTCCCGCCCACAGAGGCTTCATGAAAGGAAAGGCGCAACACGGCCGAGTGGGCATGTCAACCGTGAGGGCGATGGGTCACGCTACAATCTTCCCGGCTGGTGCCGGCGGGGCATGAAACCTCTCCGCAACTGCACACGCTCTTCTTCTTGCCGGTGAACGATCTGTAAATGGATCTTCCCGACAGGAAAGCGGCGATCGCCACTACACCCCAGACTATAACAGATTGTATCATATTCATATGGGCACCATGCTCTCTTTTTCGTGTTTGAGAACATTTAAAAGATAAGGACCGACGAACGGGAATGCAAGCAGGAACTTCACCATCAGACTATCCGGACAGTGGAAACAAATGCATCAGGGCGGGCTTCCGATGATCCGTCAGCGTCATAATGTCCGTGCCATGGGCAGGGGCGCCCAACCTGCCCCCCGCCCCACCATTGGAGCTGCAAAAAAAGCCCTTTCATGTCTCGTCTTTTTGCTCTTTTTTGCACCTCCGCTCCATCATGGGTGCCTTTGTCAGGCCGGCTCTCTTGTTCCCTGTCTCAAGGATATCCCTCCCCAGGTCGGATTCATTGCAGCCGACGCCAATGGAAAAATCCTGGCCAAAAGGCATGAAACCGATCAATTCGTTCCCGCCTCAACCTTGAAAATACTTACCGCCCTTGCATCCCTTCACTACCTGGGTCCGGCCTACCGATTCAACACCGAGTTTTTCCTTTCGCCGGAAAAGGATCTCATAGTAAAAGGCTATGGGGATCCGCTTCTCATATCAGAGGTTTGGAAAGAAATTTCGCAGCAGCTCGCCCTGAAGCTCCATGGGTTCCGGGATCTCGTTCTCGACAGCTCCTATTTTTCCCCGGCAATCCGTATTCCCGGGGTGAACAGTTCAACGAATCCCTATGATGCCCCTGTTGGAGCCCTGTGCGCGAATTTCAACACGTTTTTTTTCGAGCGCAACTCCGGGAATGGCGTCCTGTCCGCCGAGCCCCAGACCCCGATGATCCCTTTTGCGAAAAAGAAGATTCGACAACTGCGCGAAAGAAAGGGTCGTTATACGTTTTCACACGATAGCCGGGAAGGAGCCAGATACGCAGGGGAGCTTCTCCGGTACTTCCTCGAAAAAAATGGGGTCGAGGGGAGGGGCCGCGTTCGACATGGAATCCGTGCGCCCGAAGATTCCCTGATTTATACCTACCGGTCCGGATTCACCTTGGAAGAAATTCTTAGAAAAATGTTCAAGTTTTCCAATAATTTTATGGCGAACCAGCTACTGATCAGTCTGGGAGGGCATGTCTATGGAGCGCCCTCCACGCTTGCCAAGGGACGAAGTGCCATTCTTCAATATGCAAGAGAAAACCTGAGGCTGAAGGATCTTGAACTCGTGGAAGGTTCAGGTATTTCCAGGGAAAACCGCATGTCTCCCGAGGACATGCTCATGGTGCTCAAACAGTTCAGACCCTATCGCCGGCTCTTGGCGCGAAAGGGCTCGTTTCTCTACAAGACGGGCACCCTCACGGGTATTCACACGCGTGCCGGTTTCTACGAAAAATCACCGGGCACTCCCGGTTATTTCGTTCTTTTCCTGAACCACGGCGAAGTTGATGCGGATGGTTTCATGCGTTGTCTTGGCAGGCTTTTTTGAACTCTTGAAAAAATGCGGCAAAGATTTACCCATGACGCTTCAACGGCGGCAATGATCGATCACCCATTGCCGCGAATTACTTTTTGAAAAGCGCCTCAAGGGCCTGTTTGGCCTCATCAGATCGGTTCATGTTCCGACCGGATGCACCCCTGGGAACAAAATAGTCGCAGAAATTGGACCTTTCTTTATCCACAACCCTTTCCGCCGACACTTCCCTGCACTCATTGTAGGCGTGAACATCATAGAACTTGCACTGCTTGCAGCATTTCAGATCCCTGCCGCAGTGAGGGCAGGTCTCCCGCCGGCCGATCTTCTTCCCGGCCTCCATTTCCTTCCTACAAAAAAAACAATGCATCTTTGCATATCCTCCAATATCAGTTGACTGTTTTGACAATGATCCGGGCAAGCGCTACAATAACTCTGAAAAGGACGTGCCGTTAAGATTGATGGCTTTGTAAAAAGTCATCAACGTGCCCATGGACGGGCACGCAAATCAATGGGGTGCATCGCAACCCGTTGATTTGTAAGGAAAACGAAAATCACACTTTTCGGTTTCTGTGAGTAAAAAGTCCTGAGGACCGGACTTTTTGCGGTTCCATCAAGATTAGCCAATACCCAAAACCAACGTCGATATGAGAATCTGAACACCCATAGGCGACGCTTCATTTATGATTACTCTTCAAGGCATTCAATCATGTCGGACTTCAGCATCATTGATCACACGGCCGACCTGGGGCTGAAAGTCCGGGGAGAGACCCTTGAGAAACTATTTGAAAATGCAGCCGGCTGCATGATCCGGCTCGCCGTTAAAATCCCCAATTCACGTCCCACCGAAACTCTCGAGGTCCACGTTTCCGGGAGCGACCTGGAAGATCTCCTGGTTCGCTGGTTGGGGGAAATCCTCTATTATTTTGAAGGTGAGAAAAAAATAGCCACAAAGACGCGCATCACCTCCATCTCCCCGCAACATCTGGATGCGACCCTCCAGATCATCCGCTATGATCCGGCCCTTCATGAACTCCTTTCCGAAATCAAGGCGGTTACCTACCACCAGATCCGGGTTTCTCAGAAAGAAGATCGGGTGTGGAAGGCCCGAGTGATATTTGACCTTTAGCCCGAATTTTCCACCAATAATCCACTGCAACGGAGATCAATGAGAAACCCAGGCTAGCCCGTCTTGGGTGATGAGGAATTGAAAGGAGCCTTTTTCATGGACATAGAACTGAAAAAACTGGATTCCTTCCGATGGGTCATTCCCAAAACAGGAGCCATGCGCGTGCCCGGTCTCATCTTCTCAAATGAGCACCTGATCAAAGATATCAAAATGGATCAAAGTCTTGTTCAAGTCGCCAATGTGGCCACTCTACCGGGGATTGTCGGCCATTCTCTGGCCATGCCTGACATTCATTGGGGATACGGCTTCCCCATCGGAGGTGTGGCTGCATTCAGTCTCGATGACGGCATCGTCTCCCCCGGCGGCGTTGGATACGATATCAACTGCGGGTGCCGTCTCATGACCACCATGCTGCGGGCCGACGACATTGTCCAGGACATGGAGATGCTGGTGTCTGCCCTCTTCAGGAATATCCCGGTCGGGATCGGCTCCAGAGGAGCCATTCGACTCTCCGACAAGGCCCAGGACAAGGTCGCGCGCATGGGCGCTGCCTGGGCCGTTCAGGAAGGCTATGGAGAGCCTGATGATCTCGAACGAACCGAGGACCGCGGAACCATGGAATCTGCCGATCCCTCTTTCGTGAGTGAACGAGCACGCAAGCGGGGTTCCGACCAGCTGGGAACACTGGGATCAGGCAATCATTTTATCGAAATCGAGGTGGTTGACAAAATACATGATACAAAAAAAGCCACCGCCTTCGGTCTGTTCAAAGGCCAACTCACCATACTCGTTCATTCGGGTTCGAGGGGGTTCGGGCATCAGATTTGTGATGATTTCCTGAAAAAAATGGCTACCAGGAACCTGAATGGACCCTACCGGGTTCCCGACCGCCAATTGGCATGCGCACCCATTTCTTCGGAATTGGCACGCCAGTATTTAGCCGCAATGGCCTGCGCGGCAAACTATGCATGGGCCAATCGGCAGGTCCTTATGCACTGGATCAGGAAAAACTTTCTTGCCACTCTGGCAATCACTCCTCGAGAGCTTGGCATGAAATTGCTTTATGATGTCTGCCACAACATTGCCAAGCGCGAACAACACACATTGGAAGGAAAGTCCATCCCTGTCTATGTTCACCGCAAAGGCGCCACACGCGCCCTTCCTCCGCACCACCCCTTGCTGCCCCAAGCCTTCCGTCATACCGGCCAACCTGTCCTTATTCCCGGTGACATGGGAACCTTTTCCTATATCTTGGCTGGCGCAAAGGGGGCCATGGAACAGAGCTTCGGTTCAACTTGTCATGGTGCAGGACGTGTCTTGAGCCGCTCCAAGGCCGTCAAGCTGGCAAAAGACAGGTCTATTCTTCGCGAATTAAGAAATAAAGGTATCTTCGTCCAATCCCGTGGCAAAAAAACACTCAAAGAGGAAATGCCAGACGCTTATAAAGATATATCCCAGGTGGTGGAAGTCGTGCATGAAGCCGGCCTGGCGACTAAAGTGGCCAGGTTGAGGCCATTGGGCGTCATAAAAGGATAAAACTGAAGGCCGGGTTTCAGCTGAATGCTTTACAATTTTAGAAGAATTTTATCAGTATGGATGAGGCCCGTCAACCAAAAAGCAATGGCCCTTTAGCGGGACCTTCCCCTGTGAAAAATCCTTGTCTAATCCGCGATTATATCCTATAGGTGAAGTCCGCCGTCACAGTTCCGCGCATCGCGGGATGAGGAATCCAGACTAAAACTCAAGAAGGAGATGAGGATGCCCTACGAACTGAGTGATGAACAGATCATGCTGAAAGAAACCGTTTCCCGCATTGCAAGAGAGCAGATTACCCCGGGCGCGGAGATGAGGGATGAAGAGGCGGTGTTCCCCTGGGACATGGTGGAAATTCTCCGGGATAACGGCCTGTTCGGTGCGGATTTTCCTGAAAAATACGGCGGCGCTGAGATGGGCTTACTGGCCCTGTGCCTCGCCATTGAAGAAATTGCGAAAGTCTGCGCCTCAACGGCGGTCGTCCTCCTGGTTCACGAACTGGGGTCAACTCCCATTTTTCTTGCCGGGAACGAGGAGCAAAAAAACCAATACCTCCCCAGACTCGCCACGGGAGAAAATCTGATTTCTTTTGCTCTGACAGAACCCAATGCCGGATCGGACGTCTCCGGGCTGAAGACCAAGGCCGTGAAAGAGGGGGATTTCTATGTACTGAATGGCACCAAGATATTCATCTCACATGCTGATGTGGCTGAAGTCATCTGTGTAGCCGCCAGAACCGATCCCGGGGTTCCCGGGACCAAGGGGACCAGCGTGTTCATTGTGGACAAGTCTACCCCCGGCCTGAGTATCGGGAAAAAAGAAAGGAAAATGGGAATTCGCGGCTCATCCACGGTGGAAGTCATTCTGGAGGATGTGCGGGTGCCGGCGGGGAACATTCTGACCGGGGAAGGTGCCGGGTTCCCCATCATAATGAAAACATTAGATATTACAAGAATTCCCGTTGCCGCCCAGGCCCTAGGCATTGGCCAGGGTGCCCTTGATTATGCGCTTCAGTATACCAAGGAGCGGGTCCAGTTCGGGAAACCCCTCTTTTCATTCCAGGGCCTTCAATGGATGCTGGCGGACATGGCTGCCCAGATGGAAGCTGCCAGGCAGGTCACCTACAAAGCGGCTTCCCTGTTTGAGAAATTGCCCAAAAACCTGGACAGGTTATCCAAGGAGCTCGTTCGGTACTCGGCCATGGCGAAACTGCTGGCCGGAGAAGCGGCCATGAAGGTGACGACGGATGCAGTTCAACTCCTTGGTGGATACGGCTTTGTCAAGGACCACCCTGTGGAGCGGATGATGCGGGATGCGAAGATAACCCAGATATATGAGGGGACGAGCCAGATACAGAAGATTATCATCTCCGGAACAATGTGATTGATAAAATCGTAAGAACTCCGTCCGTGGACTTCCAACGAAGTCATCTCTTCTGCCGAAGTCAACGAGCCGGGCGTGAGACTCTTTTTCAGACCCTTTCTCATGGTGCACTTGGCACCAGACACCGACATGGACGACTATTTGGGGTTTACGTCTCCAAACCCCACGCGCTTCTATGAATTTAAGCTAAACCCCAAATAGTCGTCCATTCCCTCCGAAGTGTTTAGAAAGGGTCCGAAAAAGAGTGTCAGGTTCACCTCCCATTCGTTGCTCATAGGCTGCCGCTTGCGGCATAAGTCAACAGGTGGTTTACACATGGCTGGCAAGAAAACCCAATTGGAAAACAGGACTGCCTCGGTGGTCATGGCCGCGGGAAGGGGCAGTCGCATGAAGGGGTTTGAAGGAAACAAGACCCTGTTGCCACTCGTTCCCCTCGGGTCTTCCCTCGAGGGAGACGATCCCATATTAATCCACATCCTCAAGAACCTTCCAACGGGGCCCAAGGCCATTGTGGTCCATCACCGGGAGCGCGCCGTGATGGACGCCACAAGAGGCCTTGACGTAACCTACTGCCGTCAACCTGTACTGAACGGTACCGGCGGCGCCTTGCTGGTCACAAAGGATTTTCTCAACGCCGTCGACTGCGATCGAATCATTGTGACCATGGGAGATATTCCCCTGGTTCGACCTGCTACCTACTCCCGACTCATCGCGGAACTTGAACACGTGCATCTGGCGGTGCTGGGCTTCAAGCCTTCGGACAGAAAACAGTACGGTCTCCTTGAAATGGCCGGGGATCGCGTCGTTCGAATCATGGAATGGAAATACTGGAAAGATCTTCCCCGGGCGACTTTGAAGGCCTATACCGTTTGTAATTCCGGCATCTATGCCGCCAGAAAGAAAACACTCCTTCCGTACCTGGACAAAATGGCCTCACAGCCTCACCTCATTCAGAAAGAGATTAACGGCGAATGGACCCGGGTGGAGGAGTTTTTTGTTACCGACATGGTGGCGCTGATGCACGGAGATGGACTGGAAGTCGGGTGCATCCTGGCCAAAGACGAATTGGAGGTCATGGGCGTGGATGATCTTGCCGCTCTCGATAAAGCCCAATCGGTTTATCGAGGGCGTTTTTTTTGATCAGGGCGGGGTTCAGACAGGAGCTTTGCCAGGGCTTCAAGATCGTCTTTGTTGCCGAGGGCAATCAAGGTATCTCCTGCCTCTATTTTCGTTAGGGAGGAAGGGTTGAATGTCATTTCTCCATCACCTTTCCTGATGGCGACGATGATGATATTGAGGTCCTGTCTTATTCCGGATTCCACCAGGTTCACCCCGGCAAGCCCCGATTGATCCTTGACCTGCAGCTCCTCCATCTTGAGTTCAATGTCTTTGTCGTGGACCGTCAGGTCCAGAAAATCACTTACCGCGGGTTTTACGATGGCGTCTGCCATCTTTCGTCCGCCGATCAAGTAGGGGAGGAAGGCACGGTCTGCCCCGGCCCTGAGGAATTTTTTCTGGTTTTGTTCCTCCTCGGTACGGGTCAGGATGAACAGGTCCGGATTGAGCCCCCTGGCGGTCATCGTGATAAACAGGTTATCCGCATCGGATGAGACCACGGTTACCAGCCCTTTTGCGCGATCAATGTGGGCCTCCATGAGGACGTCCTCGCTCGTGGCATCATCAATGATATAGGGAATTCCGAGTTCTTCAAACGGTGATTTCATTCCCTGGGACGCATCAATGACCAGCACGGGGATTTTATGGGCGATGAGTTCCTTGCAGATGGTTTTTCCGATTCGGCCGTAACCGCATAAGATATAATGGTCCTTCATGGATCTCTTTATCAGTCCCAATTTCCGCCTCCCCAGAATCTCTCTCATCTGAAATAAAACCATCGCCTGGACAACAAGGCCCAGCGAATAGGCGACGATACCAATGCCAAAAAAAATAAGCACAATGGTAAAAATCTGGCCTGCGTCCGAAACGTTGCGAACTTCTTTGAAACCGACGGTTGTAATGGTAATGACCGTCATATACAAGGCGTCCAGAAAACGCCATTTTTCGATCGCCATGTAACCGACAGTGCCGAAACAGAGGACCGCCACCAGCAGGGCTGCACCTCTCACGAGATACCTTGGGCTGAGGCGGGTCTGCCTCTCGTCGAGTACTTTAATCATTCAAGACCGTGAAACAGGAGGTTATTGTGGGAAGAGCCAAGAAATGACCACCTCATGCAATGATTTGGTGCCGTTACTCAACGGGCGAAGAGCTGACAGCTTCCACCGTGAATTCACTCAAGTTTTCCGGAAGACCTTCAAAGATAATGATGAATGGAATGGATTCGTCCGGCGCTACTTCTGAACCATTTCGGTTTTTCATGGCACTGTTGAGCTCTTCCAGGGAGAGCTGATTCAATTTTTCCTCGCTCAATACGTTGCCGGCGTAAGCAACCTTCTCTCGAACAACCGCCCCTTTGTCGTCCAGAATGGTTCCCTTAATGAGAACTAATCTGCGGCTCTTGGGATAATTGTTGGTTACGGTTCCCTTGATCACAAAGAGGCGACCCGCCCTTTTTGCCTTGAAGAAGGAACCGGTGACCGCCTTGAAGGAAAGTCTCCGTATCCCCGGTTCGGCGATAGAGGTCTTTTCCGGTGGTTTCTGGGGAGTCAGGAACCCCGGAAGAAATTGTGGCATCCAGCGGACCAAAGCTGCTGTTGCCCCTACCAGAAGGAAAAGAACAATAAGGATAACGAGGAGAGGGCGTGATTTGCCCGATTTCTTCTTCAGCGGGGGCAAGCGTCCCATCCCCGGGGCTTCTATGAGCGGTTCTTCAACGCCCATCTCATCCTCGACATCCTCCCCGACATCCAATTCATCACCGCTCTCTTCGACTCCAAAGCTCTCGAGGCCTTCAGTCGACGGAGTCAATGCCGTCAGATCCTCCTCAAGGGATTCATTGAGAAAGTCGTCAAAAGCCCCCCCCCCATCGTCTCCCGGCTCTTCGGACCGGTCCTCTTCCAGAAAGGGAGCGTCCAGTGCGACGGTCTCTTCAAATTCATCTGCAGGCGCAGAAGGTTCAGAAAGGTATGCCAAGAAAACGTGCCCGCATATGGAACACCTGACTTTCGAGCCTTCATTGTCAAGCAGGTTTTCATCAAGATTGAACGTCGTCCGGCACCTGTCGCATTCGATGATCATCGCTCCCCTCCTCTCAATTTCTCTCACACAACTCACTCTATTTGATCACATAAATATCTCGTAAATTCCGGTATCTATTTTCATAGTCCAGGCCGTACCCCACAATAAATCCGCCTTGGACCAGAAACCCACGGTAATCGATGGAGACTTTTTCCTGTCTTCTCTCTGACTTATCAATGAGCGCACAAATTCTCAAGGATTCGGGTTTTTCAGCCCTGATTTTTCTCGTGATGTATGAAAGCGTGAGTCCCGTATCCACGATGTCCTCGACCAGGATGAGATGCCTGCCTCGCACAGGAATTTCGACATCCTTTGTGATACGTACCACTCCCGAAGAGTTCATCCGAGACCCATAACTTGTGGCCCGGAGAAAGTCCATTGTCACGGGGACGGTCATTTCTCTCATCAGGTCAGCAAAAAAAAATATGACCCCGTTCAGAACGCCGATGAAGAGGGGCTCCTCCCCCTTATAATCTGACGAAATGCTTTTGGCGAGCGCCTTTACGCGGCCCTTGATAGTTTCCTCAGAAAAGAGGAGTTCTTTTTCCAAATTCTGATTTTTCTGGAGAAACCTCCAGAGCCTCCTTCTTTCTTGCCTTCTTGAAATATTCAGCGAAATTCACGAAGGCAGATATCTCCTGGAACAAAAAGGGCCGGACTGATTCTCTCAAAAAGCCAAACAATTTCAAGATATTTTTTCGCCACAGTGGTTGCAGAAGACAGCTCCCAGCATGGCCTTATTACCACAGTGAGGGCACAGGCCACCAGCTTTTTCCACCTTTTCTCCGCATACCATACAGAATTTGGCCTCCGCTGGAAGATCAGCGCCGCATTTGAGGCACCGATTGACGATGATCAACTGCTGACCACACATCGGGCAGAATCTCGCATCTTCGGCCACGGTACTGTGGCATTTGGGACACTTGATATCACCCTTCTCGGGCACTGCGCCCGTGTTCATGGATTGCTGAAGAATAGAAGGCATCATCATTCCAAGGCCTGCCCCCAGTCCCAGGCCCATGCCCGTGCCGGCACCGCCTCCCTCGCCTTGACCCTGCCGTGCCGCATCTCCCATGGCCTTGGCGGCCTTGAACTTCAAAAATTTGTCCAGATCTCCCACGGCCATGAGCCCGCTTTTTTCGTCGATCATCTTTTGTACTTCTGCCGGGGGGGTAATGGAATTCACAAAAAGGTCCTCAAGCCGCATCCCGAATTTCCCGAAATCTTCCTGGACCCTCGCCTTCAGACCTGCTCCCAGTTCATCATAATATTGGGGCAGGTTCAGTATGGTATCCAGGATCTCTCCAATCATATCATTGAAACGGGAGACGATAATTTCTCTCATATAATTGCTGATGCCTTCCGTATCATAATGCCCCTGCGTTCCAACGAGGGTATTGATGAAGAGGAGGGGTTGAAGGATTCGCAAAGCATATACCCCGAAGGCCCGCAGACGGACAAGACCCAACTCGCTGTCCCTGAAGGCGACGGGCTCTTTGGTTCCCCACTTCTGGTTGGTAAAACTCTTCAGGTTTACAAAATAGACCTCACATCGAAAGGGGCTCTTGAAGCCGAAAGGCAGGCTCAAAACCCTAGTGAGGACGGGCAGATTCAGTGTCGAGAGCGTGTGCCTGCCGGGGCCCAACATGTCCAAGCCCTTCCCGTCTCTGAAAAAGACGGCAGCCTGATTTTCCCGAACGATGAGCTGGGCACCGAATTTTATGTCCGCCGATCCCTCCTCCGGAAAACGATGGACCATCTCCTCGCCCGTTTCGTCAAACCATTCAATGACTTCCAAAAAGACCATGCCTTCACCTCATTTTTTCAAACTTCTAACGAAGTCGTCTCATCCGCCGGAGTCAAGGAGCCGAAACCTGAGGGTCCTTTTCAGGTGTCCATCTCCCCTCAGGCCTTACATCTATTGGAAAGTCTCTCTTTCCTTAAGGCTTGTCTCCATCCGGGAGAGCATTTCGCGGATGGGCTCAATACCGGCTTTCCATTCCGGTTCCGATTTGCCGCCCAGCACCTGAACCGCCTCCTCCATCTCAATAAGCAGGCCCAACAATCCCCTGTCACACTTGTAGATGCGGTCAAGCGCCTCCTCATCGATGTGTTTGCGGGAAAAGAGAGGGGAATATCCCCTTGAAGCAAATTCCATCACCCGGGACACCTTTTCCAGGTGCCTGGACAGATCTTCCAAAGGCAAAATGTTTCTGATGGCTCCTTTCTTGGCGAGTCCGGATTTCAACCCTTCCACTTGGTCAAGCAGCTGGTTGAGCCTTCCACTCAATTTCATTCTCAGGGCCTTGTCCGCCTCGCGGCTGGACTCCCTGTCCTGGTAAGACCCTATGCCGGGAAGAATCCTTGCCGCCTTTTCAAGCCCATGACCGATATCCTCTTTCTTCAACATACCCTCTCTCCCGTTTCAGATGGATGCGAGGAGCCCTCTTCTCTCCCTTCCACCCCGCGCACTGAAGGATCATGTCCCTGATGCGGCATCGGCTCTCACTGCGGGGGAAGCAGGGAAAAAGACCGTGAACGAGGTGCCCCCGGATTCGAAACAATCGCTTTCGATGGTGCAAAAATCGCACCAGCCTATATTGCCGGGACATACATCGCTTTCAAGGGGTATGTATACGCACCTGGATGATTTCATATCAATTCTGAAGCCGTATCTCTCGGAAAAAATCTTCATTCGGAGCAAATCCGATCCCTTCCCCCCCGCATTGAAGTCATAGGGACGTTTCGAAGAATAGTCCATCGTCTCCTGGGTTGCGAAAAAGGCCTCAAAAATCCTTCTCTGGTTATCATTGGTTATGCCGACGCCGTAATCTTTCACCTCCAGGTTGACGGCGTTGCCGTGCCGGCGGACGGAAATCTCAATTTTTCCATGGTCCGGAGTGTTTTCCACGGCATTCTTGATCAATCCCACCACAATCTTCCTCAATGGGTCAATTGGGATATGAATGGCCGGCACCACTTCAAGATTGCTTACCAGCGACAAAGTGCGATGTGAAAACAGAGGCCCGATCTCGTCGAGCACCTTGGAGACAAACTCATGAAGAAGGATTTCCTCAGACCTTTCTTGCTTGGGGCCGAAGATTTCGTTGATCTTGTCTCTGATTACCTCAACGACTTTTCCCTCTCCCGCCTGCTCCGCCGCCAGGGATTCCAGTTCGTCTGAACACTTGTCCAGCAGCCAGGACAAGGTCTGATGGGTCTTCACCTCCCTTTCCCGCATGATATCCTCAACCTGGTACTGCATTTCCAAAATGCGATCGAGGTTCCTCTTGGCTCTCACAACGGTAGGCTGCCATGTTTCAGCAGGGATTGAAGACAATTTTTTTGACAGAATGTTGAGAGAAGCGCTCAAAACAGCCAGGGGCGTCTTGAGTTCGTGGGAGAGGTGATTGATGACCCTGTCCTTGGCCCTGTTCAGGCTCGTGACTTCCTTGTAAGCCTCTTTTATCTCCCTTGAAAACCTGGCATTTTCTATGGACAGAGCCACGGTACCCGCGATCATGCTCAAAAGCTCCACATCGGGCTGATCAAATGCACCGTTCTTCTTGTTGAGGGCGGACAGAACGCCGATGATGCGGTCCATGCTTCTCAAGGGAACGTCCAGGAGGTTCCTGGTCTCAAATCCCGCCTCCTCGTCAACGAGGACATAATAGTCCTTGTCCCGAGCGGGCTCAGTGATTATTTCGGGATTGCCGGTCCTCACAACCCTTCCCGCGATACCTTTGTCACCTGGGAAATGGGTCTCCTTGATCCTTTTCTCGATGGCGGGATTGTCGTGGGCAACCCCTTCAAAATAGAATTCGTTGTTTTCCTCATCAAGCAGGACAACAAGGGCCCCTTCCGTATCGAGGAGCCGGTTCATTTCCTTGCTCACGTAATCAAGCAGCTCTTCAAGATCGGGGTATTGGGGCAGGGCCATGCTGATGTTGAGCATGGCATCATTGTTCCTTGCCATACGTTTTTCCTTAGTAACATCTCTCAGGATAACGATTTCCCCCGATGGTTGACCGTCATGCTCCGAGTAGACAGCCGCCCGCATGATGACATCGAGCACCCGCCCATCCTTTGTCAATCGCTTGGTCTCGTGCCGCAGAATGATTTTCTCTTCGAAGAGACGCCGAATATTTTCACTCGTCTCCTGTTCGAGACCTTCGGGAACATAGGGGATATTTTTCCCCTCCAGCTCCTGCAATGTCCACCCGAAATTTTCAGTGAAGGCGGGATTGAGATAGGAAACAAGACCGTCCAGGGAAAACACCACGATCGGGTACGGCAGAAAGTCGAGGAGTGTCCGATAGCGAAGTTCAGATTTTCTCAACTCCTCTTGCGTCCGGAATCTTTCCGTCACATCACGGGCAATCCCCCTGAAACCAATCTTCTTGCCTTCCTGATTGGTAATAAGGTCGGCCGAGAGCTCCATATAGCGGACCCTGCCGTTCTTGCCGATAATGGGCCAGAGCAGATCATAAATGCCATGCCCGGTTTCGAAAATCCTGTTAAAGGTCTTGAATGCCCTGGCCCCGTGCTCTTCATCCATGAATTTTGCAAAATTCTGGAATTGGATCTCTTCTCTTTCGTAACCGAAAATCCTGCAGAGCGAATTGTTGAAATAGAGGAAGTTACCGTGAATATCCACCTCATAGACCCCTTCACCGATGTTCTCAACAAAGGCCTTATATCGGTCGCTCGACAACCGGGAACAGGCAAGCATCATGTGTGCATCTTCTGAAAGGTCTTGATGGGAATGGATTTCAGGTGTGGGCTTTCCGGAACCTTTTTTTGCGCCTTCTGGTTTATTTGATTTCATCTGCAAGAAATTTCCTGAGCAGTCGCCAACGACTGTTATTGGACTTTACAAATACACTCTATATAGTATAAGTGAGTGGTTGTCATTATATTTCTGTTGGGGTCCTGTGGCGCCTTTTGGAAATTCCTGGCGGCAAATCGGAAAGTCCGTACATGGGTTTTTTGTTCAGGGAGGCCCTGTCTTTATTTACAGCAACAAATTGAGGCGAAAAAAGAATTTGACAAAAACGTCCAAAATACCGAATGCAACCATAACAAGGCTTTCCCTCTATTACAGGCAATTGGAGCTCCTTGAATTTGACGGGTACCGCATGGTATCTTCCGATAAACTGGCCTGGTTGTGCCAAGTCAATTCAGCTCAGGTCCGGAAGGATCTGGGCTATTTCGGGGAATTCGGCATTCGTGGGGTGGGTTACGATGTGCGCCACCTCCAGACACAGATAAAAAAAATATTGGCGGTAAACCGGGAGTGGAACTTGGCCATTGCCGGGATCGGCAAACTGGGTTCGGCAATTCTGCAACACCGAAATCTCTATTCCAGGGGATTCAAATTTGTGGCCGCATTTGACATAGACCCAAAAAAGATCGGCCAGGTCAACCCCGCCGGCCTGACGATCAGGGATGTCAGTGAGGTTCATCAGGCCGTTTTGGATTTGGATATCGAGATCGGGGTCATTGCCACGCCGGCTCCTGCCGCCCAGAGTATCGCCGAGCGCTTTCTGAATGCGCACATCAATGCCATCTTGAATTTTTCACCTACCCAGATCAGCGTTCCGGAGTGTTGCCTGGTCGAGAACATCGATTTTACCGTAACCCTGGATATGCTCACGTACAAGCTGATCCATGAAACCGGGGCAAAGTGATTGCCCGTAAGACGGATCAATACGGATACTAAGGTGCCCCGTCTCAAACCGTGGCACTCAAAATCAACCAGGAGGATTAATCTATGAAAAAACTTTTTCGCCTTTTGTGGACCTTGATTATCATCGGCATTTTTTGCGCATCTGCGTCAGCCCAGGAAAAGAAGGCACCCAAACTGATTATCAGGAATGCGGTCTTTGATGCGGGCGTTGTCAACGAAGGAAAAATTGTAAAGCACACCTTCTTGATCTACAACCAGGGCAATGAACCCCTTCGAATTCTAGACGTCAAGCCGGGCTGAGGCTGCACCGTAGCCTTTTTTGATAAGGCTGTCTCTCCGGGCGGAGAGGGAAAAGTAACGCTCAGTCTTCGGACACAGGGGTATGAGGGAAAGATTCACAAAAGTGCCAGGGTCGTCAGCAACGATCCGACAAGCAAGTATGCGCAGCTTAAAATAAGTGCCTTTGTCAAGGTTGCTATAGCCATTTCTTCCCAGTATGTCTATCTCTACGGCAAGGAAGGCCAGACAGTCTCTCGTGTTGTGGATATACAGGCTAAACTGGACACGCCGTTGAAGATCACACCTACGGCATTCAATCTGGCAGATAAGCTGACCTATACCATCGAGGAAGTTGAGAAAGACCGCCATTTCAGGATCAAATTTACAACCCTTCCCGGAACAACCGGTAGAATCAACGGCTTTCTGAATCTGAAGACAAATTATCCCCAAAAACCCGAGGTGGCCATCCGGGTCAGGGGACGTTTCCAGAAATAAGGACCCCCAAAGCCCGAGGCTTGAAGCCAAAAGGATGAAAACGAAGGCCCGCTCCTCAAGTGGCAAAGACAAGCATTCACTCAAGGATGTTCTCAAATGAAACCTGCAGGGAAAAAAGAGCCTCAAGTTGAGATCTTCACCGACGGCGCCTGTTCCGGAAATCCAGGCCCCGGAGGATACGCAGCCATCCTGAGATTCGGCCCTGAGGAGAAAGAGATATCGGGGTGCGCCCGACTAACAACCAACAATCGTATGGAATTGACGGCGGTCATCGAGGCCCTCCGCAGACTCAAAAGATCGTGCAGGATAAAAGTGGTAACGGATTCAAGTTATGTGGTAAAAGGAATGACCGAGTGGATCGAGGGATGGATAAAAAGGGATTGGGTCAATTCGAAGAAGAAACCTGTTCTCAACAAAGACCTGTGGGAACAATTGCTTGGATTGTCTCGCCCGCACCTCATTGAATGGCAATGGGTAAGAGGGCATCACGGGCATTTGCAGAATGAGCGATGTGATGCCCTGGCGAAAAGTGCCATGAGTGAATGTGTGAATCACTAGCGATTCAATTTTTTTCCCGCACCCCGAAGGGTGCCACGGAGTGAATCATGAAATGCCCAAAATGCGGATTTATCAGTTTTGACTATAATGAGACGTGTCCGAAATGCAAAAAGGACATCAGCGGGGAGAGGGAAAAGATGCATCACATCCCCTTCAAGCCGGATGTGCCCTTCCTGATTGGCGCGCTGATTGGTGAGGCTGCTGATTCCCAGGCTAATCTGGAGATCCGTGAACCCGGCATCCCTATGCCGCTGGATAGTGGCCTTTTCGATATGGAAAGCATTTCGGCCAAAGAATCCCGGGAGATCGGCCTGGGTTCCAGCCCTGAGCTGGGACAAACTAGGGAAGATTTCCTGCCTGTTGAAGATGAGGAGATCGCTCTGGGCCTCGAAGACCTGGACCTTGACAGAGATGACGTCCTGGCTGAACCGGGATCAACACCCCCATCCGCCACACCCGATGCAGCGGAAGAAAGCCTTCTTCCGGAGTCCCCCACCCTTGATGAAGATACGCTCTCCATCGAGCTTGCTGATCTCCTGGAGATTGAACCGGAATCGGAGGGTGCGGATGATGAATATGTCAACGAGGAAGCGCTCACCATCGAAATGGAATCGGCTGAACACGATCTTGAGGAGCCCTCCCCCGTTGAGGTCGAAGAGCTTGAGTTAACCCCTGAGCCTGAGGAGTTCTCCCCCGTTGAGGAAGGGCCCCCGGTTGAGATCGAAGAGCTTGAGTTAACCCCTGAGCCTAAGGAGTCCCCCCCCTTCACCGAAATTGACGACCTGGAAACCGACAATGAAGTACCCCATGACCTGGCACCAGATACGCCGCCCCCTTATCAAGAGGATGCAGACATATTGTTTTCCCTCAATGATCTCAAAGAAGACAAAATCGGAGACTATCGAATTCCCGACGAATTGCCTCAGCTGCCCGGGAAAAAACCGGATGCCGCCTCAAGCTCCGGTGCTCAATCTTCAGAGCCCTCGGGGGTCTGGACCGAAATTGCAAAGGATCTTGAAGACCTCAATTTCGACATAGACGATTCCAATTAGAAATCCCATTCCTGGCAATTTTGCCTTGACCTATTCGAGCGGAGACACTATACTTGCACGACAAATTGCCGAGATAGCTCAGTCGGTAGAGCAGGGGACTGAAAATCCCCGTGTCCACAGTTCAATTCTGTGTCTCGGCACCAGTAAAATCAAGGGGTTACGGATATTCCGTAACCCCTTTTTTCTTTTGGGGGATATTTGCCCCACATTAGCCCCACATTTTCGGAATTTGCTGGTGAGGGGGGGAGGATGGATTGAGACTAATTGGATGCTTTACTGAGGTAGATGATTATTTAATAATTTCGGATCATTAAATGTGTTTTGCGGCCGGGTGGTATTTCAGGATGAAATGAGACTCTTCTTAAACCGTCAATGATATCTGGATGCTATCCAAGACGTTCGATTTCAACGGTGAAACGCTGGCCGAAGCGGTTGAAAAAACATTCGAGAACCGAAAGACACCGATCGCCGCCGTCCCTACGGTCTTCGAACCATCTTTCACGGAGGATAGGGACAAGAGATCAGTGAAATGTTATGCTTGATCCGTAGGCGTCTTTACGATGCGTTATTCTTAAGATGAGAGCCGTGTCACCAATGATCGAAAAAATTACTCTAAAATCCCCGACCCGGAATTTTCTCAAACCTGAGAACTTACCAGTTAACAATGATGGCTTTGTAAAAAGTCATCATCGTGCCCATGGACGGGCACGCAAATCAATGGGGTGCCTTGCAACCCGTTGATTTGTAAGGAAACCGAAAATCACACTTTTCGGTTTCTGTGAGCAAAAAGTCCATGGACGGACTTTTTACGGTTCCATCAATAATGGGAACGTTTCAGCCTTTTGGGGAAGTTCATCTTCAATTCTTCTCAAGATTCTCTCAGCATGTTCTTTGTCAATTTTCTTGAGATCGCGGGAAACGGATTTCTTGAATGCTATCTTACAATTCAAGTTCTTTCCTCATGTCCTCAATGGAAATAATCGGATCAGTGGTATCATGCAAACGATCATAAGCAACCTGCAGATCAGCGATTTCAGCGCTTTTTGGACATGAAACGATTTGGGCCGTTCTGTCTCTTTTGCGATTTCAGATAATTTTAAGGCGAGTTCGTCGGAGACTCTTATTGATAATGCTTTACTCATACATGACCTCCAGTGTGTTTATCTGTAATACATTGTAACCATAGCAAGAAAATAGTGCAAGTTCCTTTTCAAAAGTTGGGAAATACTTCCGGGTTTTTGTTCCTGACGGCGACAAAGGCTCTCAAAAGCAGACTTGCCCCCTCTCCATTCACGGGCAATTCACGACTCCAATTCATTTAAAGCCTTAAACGATATATCTTTCTATTTCCCGCAGGACTTGCTCCTTAGGATTTCTAAAAGAGGCACTAACACAAATGCCTTTCCCCGTATAATCCATCCGACAGATATTACATTCTAAGACAAAATTATCATTTTTTTTCGGCAGTCCAAAGGAAAGTTCAAATTGGGTTTTGAGCGCAGACGTTTCTTTCTTGACGTCCGTTTTTCGTGGGAACGAAACCCTGACACCTCCCAAAGAAATATCCTGAATGATACTGGGGATTGTGTCAATCTGCTCACCAAGCCTAAGCGTTGTTTCCGAACGAAGAGGAATCCGCTCTCTCGGAAATTGACGCCGATCAGAACTGAATTCCTCTCTCGGGATTAATCCTTCATTTTTAAAAAATCCAAAAATATATTCGGTGATTTCTTCCCAACCCGGCTCCCCAATGACCCAATGGGCATGATTGCTGAACTCCATATAGGTTGATACTTCATTATATTTTTCAGCAACTTTTCTCACCACCGATGCCGGAGTGATCCTGTCTTGAGCGCCTGAAACAACAAGAACGGGGCAGATTATTCTTGATTCATCTACCTTTGAGGCCTTACGTAAATCTAGGTGCCAAAGTCCAATTTCTGAAACGGCCCGCCCCGATTCAAATACCAGCCTGTTGTACAGAGCCTCCTGCTCTTCAGCAGGGAACAAATGCAGCATGGAATAAACGGCCCCATCAAAGGTATGCCGAAATGGTTTTCTCCAAAAACCCCATTTTGTCATCATCGTGTAAAAGCTCTTGAGTACCGAGGGGTTGATCGTATTGATACCATAGGGGGAAGCCGGGGTTAGTAAAATAAGCGCCTTAACCAGCTTTCTGCTTCCGAGAATTTGAGCAAGAAGTCCGCTGACAAATGCCCCATTAATATGGGCATTTTGTCCATCCTATCAATTTCCTTCTCGAGGTCCCGTACATAATCCAGAAGACTGCACGTTCCTAACTGAGCATCTGGTTCAGCAAATGGTTGCGCCCCATGGTATCGCAGGGTTGGAGTGATACACCGGTAGCCTTTATTCTCAAAGAAAACCTTGTAATTCTCCCAACACCATTCTCCGCACCACATTCCGTGGATCATAAGAATCGTTTCTCTCACTTATCTGCTCCCGGTCTGATTGCCACGCCACCCGAACCCATTGACATCCCCCGCATCCGTGACTCGATTCAATTCCTCACCTCTGCCTCAGTTGGCCTCGTTTCACATTTCTTTTAATACAACTAAAGCAGTCCATTTAACAGACTTTTTTGTGTAGATACGGTCAATGTATCGGCAATTATTTGGAATAAGATAAATTTGTGAAGATCTTAGGGTTGTTTTGAAAGGCAGTTAAGATGGGGGTAATAACGACTAGCCAAAAAGAAAAAAGTTGGTCCGATTTAATACTTTCTTAGATTCTTAAGGACACCCCCGACCCCACACGAACGGCGACGAAAGATCAAAAGCAGACTTGATCCCCCACTACCCACTATATCAACTGCAGCGTGTGATATTCTAGTTTGACAGGGTACCAGCCCAATATGTACAATTTTCTATTCATATCCTGCAGATTGGCATGCCGGTTGATCGAGATGGCACAGGCCACGTCTTTCACAAACCTGGGGATAGCAATGGATGAAAGGCCTTTGCCTTCTAACCGATAGATCAAATTCACAGCAAGTTGAGTCACGACGTACCTCTTTCAATTTCGGATTTCGGAATTATTCATTTGGTTGTTATTTTTATTTTGCCTTCCGCACTCCGCGATGTGAAGATCCTGAACCCGTACGGACTTTGGCCAAGCTCAGTCGAGAATTCAGGCCCCGGGTGCTGGATGACTCCCAGACTCTTTCGTAACAGGCGTCTCCAGCTTTTCCAACCTTTGTTCAATCCTCGCAAGCGAATCAACGACTTGATCGTTTTTTGCCCCCCGGCTGAAGCAGGGATTATTGACCCACCAGTCCATGCCCATCTCCCTGGCCTTTTCCACGGAACATATGACCAGACGAAGCTGGATGGTCAGCAACTCCACATCCACGAGGCTGATCTTGATATCCCCGGCGATCACGATTCCCTTGTCCAAAATACGCTCGAGCAGGTCTGCGATGTTGGTGCTTGCAATGGAGTGCTGTGCAGCGCGCTGAATGGGCATATGAAAACCCCCTTGGATTGTTGATTGTCGATTTGTGATTGTTGATTGAAAAAATTAAAACAGGTTTCAATCATCAATCACAACAGTTTGCCCAGCGGCCCCAGATCGATGTTGAGATCATCCTCTTCCAGGTTGAACTCTTTCCTGAGCCTGTCGATTTCCTCGGCCTGCTGCATTAACGTCATCCCGATGTTTTCAATCTCTTCATCCGCGAGTGATCCCGCGTCGATTCTCCGGATCGCCTGAAGTTCCAGGAGTTTGTGAATGACTTTCACCAGAGTGAGCACCAGTTGACCGAGCCCGTTCTTTGCCTTCTCCGGATCAAGTTCGATTCGGGCGCGCCGGCCGTTTACTTCACAATGCGATTGAGCCGGCACGATGTTCTTTCCCATAACTCTGACAAAATCGCTGAGAGTTTCGG
>JBAPTR010000179.1:0-2322 GCA_049282265.1 Desulfatiglandaceae bacterium
CTGTTGTCTTGATCAATACCGGCTTTTTCTTCAAGAGGCATCACCTCCCGTGGCTCGTTCGGTTGGGAAAGAAGCTTTGTATTTTTAAGTATTCCTCTGAAGGGATTATGTCAAATAGTTTCCCGGGCTTCGCTTTTACGTATTGTCACGAATCGCTCGGTGCTCCGCTATATGGATCTCACGAACGGCAGAGTTCGAAGGCCACAAAACCAGCCTTTTTCTCCATCATACAGGATGGCTTTGACAGATACGGTCAGAACCGAAGAGGTTTTTTGGAAAAACTGAAAAAAAGGGTCTATTCACAAGCCGTGGAATCGAGTCATTCTGCCAACAATCTGCGGAGGTGGCAGGGACGGTTGAGGTCAAGGCCTGAATCATGAGCTGGGGGTCACAACCCCCGGTCCTGGAGCCGGAATCACTCAGGGATGAGATCCGGGCTGAGGCCATGGCGATCCTGGACAGACATCATGCTGAGCTGAAGGAAAAACCTTTAGAAGCATGAAGTTTCATCCCAAATTTTATAGGTGCAAGACCGGTACTGTTTACGCAAGAATCAAATGGCTGAAGAATGAGATCGGCAGCTTTATGACAGGGCGGTGAAAAAGCAAGAGGTGAGGCTTGACACATCCATAATGTGAATTATTTTAGAGAACAACAGGCGAGTGTCCTGATGAGATATTTCTCCTTTCCCTTTATCCAGGGTGGCTTTACGGAGTCACCCTTTTCTTGTTTCCGGCCTTTGGTACAGGCCATTTATTCCGGTCTTATTATCCAGTACTGCTATTGAAAGGCATCATGACAAAAGAGAAGCTGATTGAAATCATCCAAGGGGTTCTGAAGTCTGATTGTGATCTGGGCTTCCTGTTACGACTGGAGAAAAGCGAGCTTGAGACTCTGGCAGCGTGTATCAGGGACAGGATTGAGAATAAGGATCCAGGATCCTGAATTCAAAACGCCAACCCTCGTAGGCCCCAAGCATACGCCCAAAGTCATCGATAGTTATTCTCTTGCCATCTATCACGAATACCCTATCTAAATCGGTGTCGGAAAGGTCATCATTCCACTCTATCCTGCCACGCAGTATATCTCTGCCACCAATCTCCCATTCAGAACCTACTTTTTTCAAGTGCCGCTGGTTTAACCCCTTTCTAATCTTCTTTATGAATGCTTGTTTTGCAACTGCCGGGTCAGTATCAAAACTTGATAAGGAATTGAATTGATACCCGAGAGCGTTGTCCGCCTTTACTTCAATGGCCTCAAAAGCCATGCCCGTCGGGACAGGAAATGATGCTATTTTGAAATGGTATTTTCGTTTCCACTGGTCTGTCAGGTAAAGATCCTCACCGTCTTCCAGTGTACTATGGACAAAGCTGCTTTCTGTCATCTTATCCTTCCTCCTGATCTCCAGTCCTTTTTCTAATTTCCATCTGACCCCGTTTCGACTTCCGCTTCTTTTCTCTTTTCCTTCAGGACACTCAAATTGTTGCGTGGAAATTCATAGCCAGGCGGGGCAAGAGCTAATGATCTCTGAAAGACTTCTTCGGCTTCGTCAAATTCTCCCGCTTCAAGCAATGCGTATCCAAGATCATTCAAAATTTCGTAGTTATCCGGCTCCAACGCATCCGCACACCTGTGCTTCCTGACTGATTCCTCATAACGGCCAAGTCTTTCAAGGCAATATCCCGAACCCATGGGGTACACGGCTTCATGCGGATAGGCTTTTTCGGCAGCAGAATACAATGTGAGCGCATTGCGGTAGTCATCTTGATCAATGAGAAAATCACCCGCTTTGTCTATGATAATCGTCAGATCTTCTTCGTCCTTTGGCAATGTTGCAAGCGTCATGAACAATTCCATGGCTTCTTCTGCACGCCCGAGCTGATATTCAATGGATCCGACAGTGAGAATGGCGGGTGCATACAGTGGATCTATAGCAAGAGCGACAACCCCCGCGGGCCATGACGACTTTCCCAACCCCTCTTGACCTGCCAGTGCTATTGTATCGTTGAAGAGCTCAGTAGCCATTTGGGAATGATATTCCCAATCTGCTGCCATCCTTCGTTCTCGTGCGGGCCTTGATGCATAATCACGACGAAAATCAGCGAGATCGCTGTCATCTTTAACCAAAACAGAAAACGGTACTTTCTCCAATTTTGTCATCCCATCATTTTGCGATTTTACCTTCATTACTCCTCCCCACGAAACTTTCACTCGGTCTCGCTGCATGACTTCTGTCGGTCAGCCTCTTGGATGATGTCAAATTCCAGCCAAACAAATATCCCAGGTAGATATATTATATTCGATGGCCATTGACAATCTTGG
>JBAPTR010000180.1:0-4032 GCA_049282265.1 Desulfatiglandaceae bacterium
CAGGAAAGGAAAGGGCTTGGTGTCGAACCTCAGGCCCATCAGTTGGGCGTCGGGGATGTAGCGATCCTTTTCGAGCCGGGTCCAGAAGGCCGCAAACTTGAAAAGGCCCAGGTACTTGAATACCCAGGGCAGGACAACGGGCCGGGGATTGGAGAATTTGATGAGATCGAAGGGTTTGGCGTTGTCGGTCAGGATCAGGGAGCCGTGGTGCCCCTGTCCCCACCACAGGCTGTCCCTACCGGCCTCAAGCTCCAGGTTGGAAAAGGAAACCTTGCCGTACCCTTCGAGAAGGCTGAGACGCTGGTCATCACCGCCGAACCGTCCTTCCGAGTATCGGTATTCCGGGTTGAGGTACCAGGCTAAATGATTCCCGATTACCCCGTGAGATGTAAAGCCCGTTCGCAGGTTGGAGCCTTTGGCATAGGTCTGCCCCTTGTCGTTTTCAAGGGTGAAGTCGTGGTTTGAAGCGAGGTAGCGCACATAGATATCATCAAGGGGTTTGACGTAGGAAGTTGCCTTGCTTCTTCCGCTGAGTTCATCAAGTTCTGCGCCGAATTCCGTTTTCAACCTTACCAGAATTCCTTGAATGATCGCATTGCGGCTCGCCAGCGATCCCGCGCGGCGTGCCGCGGCGTTATCCTCGAATGCGGTTTCCGCCTCCCGCAGCAACCTGGCCATTTCAAGCCTCGTAAAGGGCTTGGTGCCCGGCATGCTGCTTTGGATAAGACCGAGGCTGGTCAATTTTTCAATAGCGTCATAACTCCAGTGACCTATGGGTACGTTCACGGAAACTTGGGCAGAAGCCTGGGTGGTTAAGAAAAAGGCGCAAAAAAGAATAAGAAACAACAGGCGGTTTCTTCGTGGCATGGTCGCGTTCCTTCCGTATCACAAGAGAGAATGGTCATGAACCCTTTATAGAAATGAACAGGCTGGAGTTTCCTTTCTCTTTCTGATCATACGTATTATCCGGATGAAGCGTGCATTTGTTGAGCGGAATATAGGATAAAGCGTCAGGCGTGTCAACGGAACTGGAGAAAAAATTTGGGGAAAGTACAAAACCACTTGACATAATTTTTTTAACGCGTCTAATATGCGTTAAATTCAACCGGACAGTGAAAGATTGGTTTTCGGGTCTTGTCAATATTTTGTAAACAATCATAATCGGTTACACTTCTCTTGCCTTGTAATCCAAGGAGCGGAGCTGTCTGATTTTCCCCTTTCACCGACCCGTACCCATTGAGGGAGATATCCATGACGATCAAGAGATCCCATCGACTGCTGATGTTCGTATTTTTCTCCTGTCTTTTTGCCGCATTTGCTTTTCAGATGAACGCCGCAAAGGCTGATGAACTGAATGGCCCCTTTCCCAATTTGAGTGCATCGGAGAAAAAGCAGCTCTACGAGGCATTGAAAGGCAAGGAGTTGGGTACGTCAGAGGTATTGCAGGTGCCGGCTCCGAGACCTGGGCCTGCCGAAACCCCATCCCATTTGTCCGCAGATCAGACCAGGCCGGGGAAAGAGGCAACCCCGTCCAATTTGCCCGAAGATCAGACCAAAACGGGGAAAGAGGCAACCCCATCGCCCTCCCGGATAGAAAGAATCCTTTCCGGCCAGTTTCCGACTCACGTTGCCCGCGATTTGAAACAGTACGGCTACAATTTTTTCGAGAAGGGTGTCTCTACCTTCGCACCGGTAACCGATGTACCCGTAGGCCCTGACTATGCCATCGGGCCCGGGGACCAGTTCACCATTCATCTCTGGGGAAAGACGGAACAGTCCTATGAGGCAGCCGTCACGAGGGACGGGACAATCGTGCTCCCGCGCGTGGGAAGCCTGGACGTCAACGGCCTGAGCTATGCAGAGCTGAAAAAATTTCTCTATCACAAGTTCAAACAATACTATCCGGATTTCCAGATGAGCATCACCATGGGCCGTCTGCGCACGATCCGGATATTCCTGGTGGGTCAGGCGAAAAACCCGGGCACCTATACGGTCAGTTCTCTGTCGACGGTGATTTCCGCCCTGTCTGCCACCGGAGGGCCGGACAAGGACGGAAGCCTCAGAAACATCAAGCTCTTTCGTGCGGGGAAGCAGGTGGTTTCCCTTGACCTCTATGACTTCTTGATTCGGGGACTCAAGAACAAGGACACGAGGCTTCAGCCCGGGGACACGATCTTTATCCCGATTCTTGGTCCCGTGGTGGGCGTGGCCGGCAATGTCCGGCGCCCGGCGATCTACGAGCTCAAGGGCCATGAGACCATAGGAGACGTCATCGATCTTGCGGGAGGAGTGATGGCGACCGGCTATCTTCAGAATGTCCAGGTGGAAAGGGTGGTCAATCACCAGAGGCGGGTCATGAAGAGCTTCAACCTGGATCCTTCAAAGGAGACTGCCCGCGGAAATCTCGAGACCCTCCTGCATGACGGGGATGTGGTCAATATTTACCCCGTCTTCAAGGGCCTGCGCAGGGTCGTGTATCTGGAAGGCCATGTGAAGTACCCCAGGGAGTATGAATTGAAACCGGGGATGCGTATCAGGGATGTGATCCCCTCCTACGATGCCCTGCTCCCTGAAGCCTATCTGCGCCAGGCGGAGATCATCCGTCTCGTTGAGCCGGACCTGCATCCGGAGGCCATTATCTTTGACCTGGGAAGCCTCCTCGCGGGTGATGAATCCCAGAACCTGAAGCTGCACGATCTGGATCATATCAAGGTCTACGCCCTGGCGGAAAGGGAAGAGCTTCCTCAGGTGACTATTGAAGGTGCCGTTCAAAACCCGGGGACCTACCGACTGCTCAATCACATGAATATCAAGGACCTGATTTTCCAGGCAGGCAATTTCAAGAAAAGTGCCTCAAGGGAGAAAGGGTCACTGTCAAGACTGGTCAAGGGAAAGGACGGGACCGATGTGGTTAAATTTCAATTTTCTCCGGGACGCGCCCTGGCCGGACTCAGTCCTGACAACATGGCCCTCAGGCCCGATGACATGGTCTACATTCGGGAGGCTCCTCTTTATCTTGAGGCACTGCATCAGAAGGTCTACCTCGACGGGGAGTTCCGGTTCCCTGGAGAATATGCCTACTCCGCAGGGGAGCGCCTCAGCTCCGTCATCAAGCGGGCAGGTGGATTTACGGGAACAGCCTATCCGTACGGCGCCCTCTTCTTTCGCGAATCCGCAAAGGCGGTTCAGAAAGAGCGCTTGAGACAATATGCCGACAAGCTGGAAGAGGATATTCTGACCCTCGGCGCCCAGTCGGCCGAGACCGCCCTGGACAAGGACCAGACAGCCATCCTGCAGCAGACCCTGACGGCCAAGAAACAGTTGCTGGACAAACTGAAAAAGGCCCAGGTGACAGGCCGCATGGTCATTAACCTGCCTGAAGTCCTGGCCAACGCCTCTTCGAGTTTCAATTTCGAACTGCGGCCTGGGGATCGCCTGGTCGTTCCCAAGACGCCGGAGCATGTGAACGTGCTGGGCGAGGTGTACAATCCAACCGCGCTCCTGTCCCAAAAAGGGAGGACCGTGGGGGATTATCTGCAGCAGGTGGGCGGAACCACGGACGATGCGGAAAAGGATCAGATATATGTGGTCAAGGCCAATGGAGAGGTCCTCAGCAAGGGCCAGGAAGGCTTCTTCGGCATGGCCACGTGGGATTCCCGGAACCACCGGTGGACCATGGGCGGGTTTGAAGGCCTGAAACTGGATCCCGGCGACACCATCATCGTACCCAAGAAGCTGGAGAAATACCCCTGGCTGAGAATGACCAAGGACATCACCCAGATACTCTACCAGATCGCCGTCACCGCGGGGGTCATTCTTGTGGTCCATTAGCGATGTGGCCCCTGCGCCCCCAGTCCCGCTTGAGAGCGCGACGGGCGAGGGATCAAGAGCCGGAGAAACCCATGAAAGACAGGAACCCGATGGAACAACCCCTATATGAAGAAGACGAGATCAATCTCCTGGATATCTTCCTGGTGCTCCTGAGACGCAAGTGGCTGATCATCTCTATCGTCCTCCTGGCCATCGCCGTCT
>JBAPTR010000181.1:0-6145 GCA_049282265.1 Desulfatiglandaceae bacterium
GCTTAGAAAGACATAACACTTGTACGCTATTTTCCTGATTAGTTCACCGCCGTACAGGCGGCTTAGAAATGAATGTCAACACGACACCCCCTGCTATATCTGTTCACCGCCGTACAGGCGGCTTAGAAACTAACGCTTCGTTCGCTCATGAGCGTATGGGAGTTCACCGCCGTCTCCATACTTCTTCGCCCCTTGGGTTACATGGGAAAATATGACGTAACTCACTTATTTTTTTGGAAAAGATTCAAGAGCAGGAGTGACACCGACCCAAATCTCAACTTGGATGTCAGGGGAAGGAATGTTAGCTCCGAAAGGCAAGAGATGTCAAGCCTCCTTTGGGATTAATTTTGGATTTCTTCTTGTTTTATTGACACGCTCATTTTATTTATCCTATATTACTTTCAACCATCCGGACCGATCCACAGAAGAATATGGTGGATCAATTGACCAGAACAACCGGATTCTGTCCCTTTCCGTGAACTACAGCTTCTGACCCCAAAGGAGCAAATGGCCAAACAGAAGAAAAGCGTTTTTGTGTGCCAGGGCTGTGGATACCAGGCGCCCAAGTGGCTGGGCAGATGTCCCGACTGCAATGAATGGAACACCCTCGTGGAAGAGTTTGCATCGACGAGGACCGAGAGGAAACGGGGTTCAGGGGGAAGTCCGCCCGCGGCGATCCCGGGCATATCCCTTGACAGGGAGCAGAGGCTCAAGACGGGTCTGGGTGAGTTCGACCGCACCCTGGGCGGTGGGCTGGTCCCCGGGTCCCTGGTCCTCATCGGCGGCGATCCCGGCATCGGAAAGTCCACCCTGGTGCTGCAGGCCATGGACCGCCTCGCGTCGCAGGGTCTTGACGCCCTCTATCTCTCGGGAGAGGAATCCCCCCAGCAGATCAGGCTCCGGGCCGAACGGCTCTCCGCCCGGTCGGAGAACCTTTACGTCATGGCGGAAACCTGTCTGGAAGATGTCCTCGAGGCCGTGGAACGTATGAAACCCCGCGTCCTGGCCGTGGACTCCATTCAGACGGTCTACACCGAGGCCATGGCATCCGCCCCGGGGAGCGTGGGCCAGGTCCGCGAAGTGGCCTCTCGTCTCATGGGTGTGGCCAAAACGACCGGACTGGCCATCTTCCTGGTGGGACACGTGACCAAAGACGGGTCCATTGCCGGCCCCAGGGTCCTGGAACACCTGGTGGATACGGTGCTCTACTTTGAGGGAGACCGGGGGCACCTCTTCCGCATTCTCAGGGCCGTCAAGAACCGGTTCGGCTCCACCAATGAAATCGGCGTCTTTGAAATGAAGGAAACGGGCCTCGAGGAGGTGGCCAACCCCTCCCGTATCTTTCTGGAAGAACGGCCGGAAGGGGTTTCGGGCTCTGTTGTGATCCCCTGTCTGGAAGGCACCAGGCCCCTCCTGGTGGAGATCCAGGCCCTGGTGACATCGAGCCCGCTGGGCATGCCCAGACGGACGGCCGTTGGCGTGGACCACAACCGCATCGCACTCCTGGTGGCGGTGCTCGCGAAGCGAATGGGAATGGAACTGGGGGACCAGGACATCTTCGTGAATGTGGCGGGCGGCCTCAGAGTGGAAGAGCCTGCGGCCGACCTTGGCGTCATCTCGGCCATGATGTCCAGCTTCCTGGACCGTCCGGTCCCAAGGGACGTGGTCCTGTTCGGAGAGGTGGGTCTTGCGGGGGAAATCCGTGGGGTGGGCCAGCCGGAGTTGCGCATGAAAGAGGCCCGCAAACTTGGATTCTCCCATTGCATCTTGTCTGAAAGCAACCTGGAAGCCACCAGGATACCGGCAGGAATGAAGGCCACAGGGGTCGCATCTATTCAGGGGCTGTTCGAGACCCTCTTCAGGTAATCTACTCTCTCCACCTTACCACATCTTCCAGGGGCGCTCTTTCCGACCGGGAGCGGTTTATGGGTGCTTCCGGGTCTCTGTATCCCACGGCCACGCCGATCACCACCTCTTTTGCTTCCGGGATGCTCAGGACCTCTCTGATATCATCACCAAAGGCGGTGATCAGCCCGATGGGGCAGGTGCCTAATTTGAGGGCATGGGCGGCAAGGACCAGGTATCCCAGGACGACCCCGATATCGGTCAGGCGGGCCTCTGAAAACACGGAATCCAGGGTGATGATGATGGTGGTGGGGGCTCCGTAGAAATTGCAGCTCCCTTCATTCACAAAGTCCTGAAACCCGGGGGACTCAGGAAGATTCGGGAGCATGACGTTCAGCAGGCCCCGTTGTCTTTCCCTGAAGTGTTCCGGGAGCGGTTTTTTTGCCCCCGGGCCGCATGAGATATTTCGCTCTCTCATCCGCTTGACGAGGAGGCGGCTGAGGCGTTCCTTCTCTTCCCCGGAGACTACGGTAAACTCCCACGGCTGGAGATTGATGGCAGAAGGGGCCTGGGTCGCCAGCCGCAAGAGCCTTTCAAGGGTCTCTCTTTCCACCGGCTTCTTCAGAAAGCCCCGCGTACTTCGTCTCTCTTTAATTGCGCTTATTAGATCCATCGTCATATCCCAGAAAATCAAATGGAAGCACTACTCCTTTGTTCATGTTTGGAAACTCAGCAGTGCCCAAAATGTGTTTGTGGATGCGCACGGCCAATAGGACCGCGTCTCCGATAGGAGCGACCTCCAGGTTGAGCATGTGCCGGCTATTGCAAGGCCTGATCGCAACCAGGAGGTTGCTCCTACCTTCGCAAAATTCTTGCCCGTTATTTCTTTTCCTTGAGGTTCAGGGTGCTCCTGACCAACTCTTTTTCGTGATCATAGTTGATGACCCGCTGGAGCATGATCTTCTGGGCCATGACCGGTCCGGCTCCGTGCCAGGTGGCCACCCCGTGCTGCCCGGCCGTCCAGTTCTGGAGGAGCTTGTGGACCTTCATGATGTTTTCGGTCGGCTCATCGGAGCCGAAGCTGTAGAATTCCTCCACGTAGTTCTTGACTTCAGGGTTCTTGAGCTCTTTCAGTGAAGGCATGGTCACCACAAGACCCCCTCCGATATCCCCTGCCAGGGCCATGAGGCGCCAGAAGGAATTGCAGATGTTCAGTTTTGATACATTGCCCATGAGTTCATCAGGGAGGAAAACCCCGGAACCTTCAGGCTCTTCGGCACCTTTGTTCGCCGCGGCCAGGCCGCACGCCCGACCTGTCTCCCTGAGTACCACCATCTCCATGAGCTGCTCGTTGATATGGGTGGCCTTCTCAAGGCCCTTGTACTCCTGGACCAACTTGCAGGCCCCGATGACCTGGTTCATAAACCCAACCTTGCAGGTTCCCCCGCAGGTCATGCGATGGGTCTTGGCAAAACGGGTCACCAGCTTGACGGAGTAGGGATACTCGCCGCAATGAAAAACACGCACCCAGGGGACAAATACATCGTTAAAAATGACCATGGCCGTCTCGCGCTGGCCAAATACCGGATTGCCCAATTCTTCCAGGTCATCGGCGAGGTCTCTCTCGGCAGAGTAAGGGGAATACTGGCAGACATAGGTGATACCCTTGGCATCCGTGGGAATGGCAAATGCCACAGCGTAATCCTCTTCTCCCTCAAAGTGCGCAGCCTGCGGCAGGACAGCCAGCTCATGGCTGGCATAGGCCCCGCTGATATTGATCTTGGCCCCCCTGACCACGATCCCGTCCTTGTTCTTATCTACAATTTTCAGTGAAAGGTAAGGGTCCGGCCAATCCAGGGTCTTCTTATTCCTGCTTCCCCTGGGCTCGGTCAGGGCGCCGGCCACGGCGAGGTCCTTCTTCTGGACCATCTTGAGATATTCCAGGAAACGCGGATGGTATTCGGTGCCCAGGTCCCGGTCCATCTCCCAGGTGGTGCTTGCCAGGGAGTGAAAGGCATCGTATCCCACGCACCGATAGATACAGGTACCCAGCATCTCTGCGGTAAAGGTCCCTGCCTCGGCCTTTTTCGCCAGATCTTCCCTGCTCGCGCTCACGTGGGTGTACCTATTTACCACGTCATCGATAAGGGGAGAGTAACACGTCATAATATCCTTGTACCGAGGGTCCAGTGCCCATTCGTAGCTTGCCTTGTTGGCCTCGATCACGGTCCGGGTATTCCGGTTTTCAAACAGGTTCTCCACGCGTTTGCCGTTCATGAAAACCCGCGGCTTCAACTGTTTCACGCTCTCTTCAAACTGCTCAGGTGTCATCAGGGCCATACTTTTCCTCCTTGAGTTGATGTATTCTTGGAAAATCCAATCTATGATGAAGATAAACTACTCGGAAGCCCCAGGCACACCCGCGTGAAGGGCAAGGATTTCATACCCCTTTCGGGACAGGAATGAAACCATTTCCTTCGGCAGGGGAGTATCCGACGCCAGTATGGATTCCCCCTTTTCATCCTGGAATGAGACGCCCGAAAGAGTGATCCGGATATTCCGGGCCGCATCCCTCCGGCTGGCGAGGAACACGTGAGGGCCTGATTTGTGGGGGATATCGAGGAAATCCAGCGTCTTGAGCAGCACTTTCTTGGGGGCTTCTTTTTTATTGAGCGACAGAATCTTGAATTGGTGTTCTCCAAGGAAAGTCAGGATCTTCGGTCCCAGCCCTGAAAAATCGATGATGCGATCCTGTCCATCGGAGGTCAGATAGAGATCCGCCTTGATCATCAGCTCTACGCCGGCCGATTTGCTCTCATAGACAGGGATAGCCTGGGACCTTGAAAACTTCCTCCCAAGGCGATTCAAGACCATTTCGACGAGTTTTTCCGGATTGTCCGGGGCGCGAATGGGGGATGGTTCCGACTGCTCTTCCCCTTTCATGCGCTCAACAGAGGGATAATCAATAACCTTGATCCCCAGTTTTTCCAGATAGTCCCGGATCATCCACGGGACAGAGGGGGTATTATCCTGCCTCAATGTGAGGACGACCGTTCCCGGTCTTTTGTCGTCAGGATCCCTGCGCATGGTGATGATCCAGTCGCCGGTCATCCGAAGCGGAATATCACCACCGATAGAAAGGGGCTCTCCCGGCCCATAGACCTTCACGAAATCACAGGCCTTGAAGATTTTGTTTAGGGCCGATCTGAGATCGTCTGCTTTCGTAAGGTGGACCACCTGGTATGTCCCCCAGCTCGACCGAATCAGGTCCACCACTTGGGAGGGAATTCCATTGTTCAGGTCCACGATAACCCGCCTGCCGGTGGACAGGTTGAGCAGGGGGAAGGATTCCGCCCTGAGATTAATCTGCCCGCCGGTACTCAGGGGAATAAAATGTTCCCCCGTTCCGATCCATTCCTGACCCATCTCTCTAAATATCCGGGCAAGATCCTGTCCAAGGGGGTTCGTCTTTTCCTTCGGGGCTGTTTTTTCCGCCTTCTGAAACCGTTCAGGAATGATGGGTTTCCGCACCATTTCAGGCGAATAGATAGGGAGCTTTATGTGTTGCCCCGGGAGGATGCGGTTGAGATCCCTGATATTCGGATTCAGCTTCCGCACAAGCGCCAGGTAATCACCGTAAAGCGCCTTGGGTGGCACTGCGTAGCGCCCCGCGATGACCCGGGTAAGAGCGTCCCCAGCCTGAACCGTGTAGTTATCGATCTTCAGGTCTTTCAAGCCGGCCAGCGTGGTCATTTTTTCAACCACCGGTACCAGCCTTCCCATCCCTGAAATCGGTACAATCTTCAAGGGGATCAGGAGACGCTGCCCCGGTTGGATCAAGTCAAGGTTCCGCAGGGCGGGATTGAGTTCCTTGAGCACGGACAGGATTTCTCCCATTTTTCCCATCTTCAGGAGCCGCTTCTTTCTCATGATCTGCCACAGATGTTCGCCTTCCGCCACGACATAGGGGCTCGCGAGCACCTTTTTCCGGCCAACCTTATGGATCTCTCCCTCTTTGAGACCGGAGGTCTTGGTCAGGGTTATGTCGTAGGTTTTCTCACCTTCCGCCGCCATGGCCGGGGAAAACGCCCAAAAGGAGAAGAAAAACATGAACAGGATGAGCAGCGCTTTTCCGGGTGTGAGTTCTGGCATGTTTTCCTCATTGTTTGGCGGCTTCGTAAAAAGCTGGTTTATGCCGCAAGCGGCAGTCTATGAGCAACGAAGTGGAGGAGAGCCTGACACTCTTTTTCAGACCCTTTCTAAACACTCCGGAGGGGATGAACGCCCATTTGGGGTTTAA
>JBAPTR010000182.1:0-13601 GCA_049282265.1 Desulfatiglandaceae bacterium
ACGTACTGTTTTTTGTACGCCTCCGTCGCCTACTCCTTGCCGCCTTGGTATCATCTTGAATGCAAAATGGAATAAAAACATCGGCATTCGAGCAAACAGACAATTTACTGATATTTATCCTAAAAGATTGATAAATACAAGAAGAAAGTGAAAGGAGATCGATCTATATCATGAAAAACGAACTGGATACCTTGTGCATCAACACCATTCGGATGCTTTCCGCCGACTGCGTTCAGCAGGCCAATTCCGGCCATCCCGGGATGCCCATGGGATCTGCAGCCATGGCCTATGTGCTCTGGACCCGATTTCTCAGTCACAACCCGGAGGATCCCAAGTGGCCTAACCGGGACCGATTTGTCCTGTCCGCAGGACACGGATCCATGCTGCTTTATAGCCTCCTGCACCTCACAGGTTATGATCTGCCGTTGGAAGAACTGAAACACTTTCGCCAGTGGCAAAGCAGGACCCCAGGTCATCCCGAATATGGTCATACGCCCGGCGTGGAGACAACCACCGGGCCCCTCGGGCAGGGATTTGCCAACGGTGTCGGCATGGCCATGGCCGAACGCCATCTGGCGGCCTGCTTCAACCGCCCCGACTATGATATCGTTGACCATTTTACCTATGCCATCGTCAGCGACGGAGACCTGATGGAGGGGGTCTCTCATGAAGCGGCCTCCCTGGCAGGACATCTCGGCCTGGGCAAGCTCATCTACCTCTACGACGACAACCATATATCCATCGAAGGCAGCACGGATATCAGTTTTACCGAAAACCGTATGCAGAGATTTGAGGCCTACGGCTGGCACACCCAGGCGGTGGATGACGGGAACGACGTGGAAGCTCTGGAAAAAGCCATCGGCATGGCCCGGGAGGAAACGCAAAGGCCCTCAATCATCGCCGTGCGAACCCATATAGGATACGGCAGCCCCAACAAGCAGGATACGCCGGGGGCACATGGAGAGCCCCTTGGGCCCGATGAACTCGTCCTGACAAAAAAGGCCCTGGGATGGCCGGTGGAGCCCCCATTTCTTGTCCCGGAGAGAGCTGCCGAACATTTCCGCAAGGCCGTGGCACGCGGGAGGGACATGCAGGAAAAATGGAACAGCACCTTCCAGGCTTACGCCCGGGCCTTTCCTGAACCGGCCGGGAATTTGCGTCAGTGGTTAAGTGGCAAACTCCCTGACGGTTGGGAAAAGCATCTGCCTGTTTTCCCCGCCGATCAGAAAGCAATGGCCACCCGCGCGGCTTCCGGAAAAATCCTGAACGCGGTTGCTCCTCATATTCCAAACCTGATGGGAGGGTCCGCAGACCTGGCCCCCTCCAACAAGACGCTGATCAACGGTGAAAAAAATTATCAGGCTGGACAATACGATGGAAGAAACCTGCACTTCGGCGTCCGTGAGCACGCCATGGGCTCCATCCTGAACGGCATGGCGCTTCACGGCGGTCTGATTCCCTATGGCGGGACATTTCTCATATTCTCAGATTACATGAGACCGCCTATCCGACTCGCCGCCATGATGGGTTTAAACGTCATCTACGTCTTTACCCATGACAGTATCGGCCTGGGGGAAGACGGCCCCACGCACCAGCCCATTGAACAGCTGGCCTGCCTGAGGGCCATTCCGAACCTCACAGTCATTCGCCCTGCAGATGCCAACGAGACGGCTGAGGCCTGGCATATTGCCCTTGAGAAAAAAGACGGGCCGGTAGCCATGGCATTGACGAGGCAAGGACTTCCGGTGCTCGATCGGTCCCACATCGAGCCCGAAAACAGGCTGTCAAGAGGCGCTTACATTCTCAAAGACGCCCTGGACGGCAAACCGGATGTGATCCTGATAGCGACCGGTTCGGAGGTCTCTGTGGCCATGAAGGCCTGCAGATCCCTCGAGGAAAAGAATATCAAGGTCAGGGTGGTGAGCATGCCTTCCTGGGAACTTTTCGAACGGCAGCCGGAGGATTACAGAGAGAGTGTTCTCCCCCGTGATGTTTCAGCTCGCGTGGCCATTGAGGCCGGTGCCACCCAAGGATGGCATCGGTATGTTGGGACAAAAGGCGCCGCTATCGGAATCGATCACTTTGGTGCGTCCGCTCCCTATCAAAAGCTCTACGAAGCATTCGGCATTACCGAGCGGAAATTGGTGGAAAAGGCCATGGAGATTCTTGACCGTTCATAAAACACCTGACAGGCGCATCGGACCATCTGCGTTTGGACTGATGGACGAACTATCTTGGCTGGAAACCCCGCGCAGAATATTTGTGCCGTGATTTAGAGCTGAGGAAAGATATATTCCCGCCGGAAAGGAATGCACCGGCCCTCCCGCTGGTGGTTCAATGCGCCCAAGTGAGCGGAAGACCTAAGTGCCCTGGTCAGGCTTTTTTCAATGAGCTTCTTCTCTCCGATATCATGTATCCAAAGCCCAGGGCAATCAGGATTTCCAGTATCAAGACGGCGATCCATGACTCTATCAGGGCCCAAAGTGCACCGCCAAGGACAAACGCCGGCACCAGCATGACTATTCCCACACCAAGTTTTCTGGGTAGATCCATTGTAACCTCCTATGGTTTCACAAAAAACGTTTCATTCCGCGGGGCGGATTATAGGCAATAGATCCGTCAGGGTCAAGACTTTATGGGTGCCAGCAGGTACTCGGGTTTCACGTTCTGCAGTGCATGAAAAATATTCCCTTTTATCTTCTTGTTGGTCCTATAGAACCCCTGAAGCATCTCCTTGATCTCCTCCCTTTTCGAGGAGCCTGCGGTGGGGCATCCCAGCTGAATTTCCGGCCAATTCATGTCGCGAACAAAGCGGTTCACGAGCCTTTCATCCAGCATGTAGAAGGGCCTTATAACCGTCAATGTACCGTCAAAAAAGGGCTGGACAGGCAGCATGGTGCTGAGAGAGGCTCCATAGAAAACATTCAGGAAAAAAGTCTCGATAAGATCATCTTTGTGGTGTCCGAAGGCCAGGAGATTGCAGCCGAGATCGCGCGCCGTTTCAAAAAGGATCTTTCTCCTCATGCGGGAACAGAGGAAACAAGGGTTTTCCCGGTTTTCCGGGCCATGGGCCTTTGGGCCGATCTGTGTCCGGATCAGGCGATAGTCAAATCCCTGGTCCCTGAAAAATTCTTCCAGTCTTTCCGTCGAATCACCCCCGAACCCCGGGTCCACATGAACAGCCGTAATCCGGTAATCAATAGGAATCCGCCTGATCCGGTCCCGGAGAAGCCACAGAAGGCTCAGGCTGTCCTTGCCTCCTGAAACCGCGACGAGGATATGATCCTCATCCCGGATCATCCGGTGGTGGTGGATCGCCTTTCCCATGAGGCGCTTCATCTCTTTTGCCGCATAACTCATGACGTTCCCATGCTACCCATCATGACGTTCGCCAAAGATATTGGTCCCGATCCGCACCAGGTTAGCCCCCTCCTCCAGGGCGATCCTGTAGGAGTTGGACATGCCCATGGAGAGATAGCGCAGGTCCACTCCAGGAATCTTCATTGCCCTGACCGTTTCAAAAAGCTCCCTGGTAACCCGAAAATACGGTCGGGCTTCCTCAGGGTCTCCGGCAAAGGGCCCCATGGTCATGAGCCCTTGAACCCTCACCCGCTCAAGCGTTGCGATTTCCCGTATCACCGAAGCCGCCCGGGAGGGAAAGACGCCGGTCTTCTGTTCTTCCTCGCCGCTATTTATCTCGATCAGAATCGGCATGACCTTCTCCATTTTCTTGCAGACCCTGTCAATTTCACGGGCGAGTTTCACGGAATCCACGGTCTCAATCATGTCGAAGATGGGGACTGCCTTTCTCACCTTGTTTCGCTGCAGATGTCCGATCAAATGCCATTTTACACGGTGTCCAATGACCTTGAATGCCTTTTCAGCCTCCTGCACATAATTTTCGCCCACAATCTCCATGCCCGCCTCTACAGCCTCCAGGATTTCTTCCACAGTCCTGGTTTTCGCCGCTCCCACCAATTGTACTCCCGGGGGAAGCTCTTCAAGTGTCCTCTTTACCATTTCACGGATCATAAGGTTTTTCCTCTCAATTCCATCTGCTCATACATGAGTTTGTCATTTCTGTAAAGGGCCTCATTCCTGCTGCCGGATTTCTTGCTGGACTTCACACTTTTTAATGGATAACATGGAATGCATCTTTGAGGTTTCTTTCGCGCCGCGGAACTCGGCGTGATCATGGAGGGAAATATGACCAAAGAAGACCGGGGACACTATGCAAAAAAGCACGCACCGGGTGAAAAGGCAAACAAAGAGATAGCAGAAGCCGTAAAAAAACGTGCTGTAGATGGACAGATGGCCTGCGCCTTGGCATTCGACATTGCCGCGGATCAGGGAGCCACACCGGGCCAGGTAGGCTTTGCCCTGGATGTTCTTGAAATCAGGTTGACGAAATGCCAACTGGGCCTCTTCGGTTACGGGGCCAAGAAAAAAATCATAAAAACAGCCGAAACAGTACCGGGAGAGTTGGAAGAATCGATTCGGAAGGGGCTGACAGACGACCGGCTGTCCTGTAAGGCGGCGTGGGATATCGCATCGACTTTTGGAGTTGGAAAACTGACGGTTTCTTCGGCGTGTGAAACACTCGCAATCAAGATCTCCCCCTGTCAGCTGGGTGCCTTTTGATTTTCCCAGGTCCATGGCCTGAGCCTGCAACGGAACACTCGTCAGTTGTGATTGCAGTGAACTGTTTTCCCTGGGCGCTTCAAGGGAAAAAAAGACCGCCGCCCTCTGAAATCCTTACGTCGCTTCAGAAGGACGGCGGTCCCGCATAACCAGCCGAATCAGCAGCTGCAGGAACTCCCGCATCCACTGGCCGCATTCATACTTGAAGAAATGGAAAAGCCCTCGCCCATTGCCGAGGCCGTATAATCAACCTTAATGGGTTTGACCTTTTCCAGGAGTTCCTTGTCGACTACATAGGTAATTCCTTCACTATCAAACGACTCATCTGCATCGCGCAGCTCATCCAGAGCCATGCCCAAAGAGGGCCCGGATCAGCCACCTTGTGAAAGCATTATCCTGATTGCGGGGATCTCTTCACGATCCTTCAGGAATTCCTTGACCATTTCACTTGCCTTGGATGTCACTTCAAACATCATAAAATCCTCCTTAAGTAATAATCTCTTGTAGCTGTCTTACCGTTCGTATAAGCTATGCATCAAATCCGCGTTGTCAATATTTTCGGTCGCCAATCCACCAACCCTTTGTAAAGAACTGAGCAATAAAATCCTCTCATCTCAGCCGAACCGTTCTTCTCCCAATCTATTCCGCAACCATACCAAAACCTTGGAAAATTCATCATGGAGTTCCGACAGGGCCTTTCCCCGGTGGCTGATGGCATTTTTCTCATCACCGGTCAGCTCAGCGAATGTCTTTCTCAGGGGCGTGTAATAGAATAGAGGGTCATAGCCGAAGCCGTTGCGGCCTATCATTTTATCGCTGATTTCCCCCTCGCAGGTGCCCTGGTAAACCAGCGCCGGACCCGTGGGTACGGCAATGACAAGCACGCAAACAAACCTTGCCCTCCTATCACTCGCCCCTCTCATGGCTTCAAGCAGTTTCAGATTGTTGGTCTTGTCATTGGCGCCCCTGCCGGAAAATCGTGCCGACCGCACGCCCGGTTTCCCGTTCAACGCGAAAACCTCCAGACCGGAATCGTCTGCAATGGCGGGAAGCCCAATGACCCGGGCCGTTTGCCTTGCCTTTTTCACGGCATTATCTTCAAAGGTCTCACCATCCTCTATCACGGGGGGAATGGGCCCAAAATCCTGGAGCTCCTTTATTTCCACCGGAAACTCGTCCAGAACACGTCTGAATTCCCTGATCTTGCCTTCATTCCGGGTGGCCAGAACAATCGGCCTGTCAAGCTCCATCATCACAATCTCCGCTATTAATCAATCCGACGGGCATACCAACCAGAGACTGCACAAGTGATAAAAGACATCCGACAGGTAGACAATCCCCAGGATCTTGCTGTCAGCCACCACGGGTAGACGTCGCACCTTCTTCTTAACCATAGTATCGATGATCACCATCAAATCACGGTCAGGGTCCACGGTCACGACAGGCGTGCTCATGATTTCTTCCACCTTCAGTTCTTTGAAATGATCGAGGTAGGGTTCCAACTCACCGTGTTCGAGTTTAAAACTCTCAAGTTCATAATTCATGAACGGCGGTCGCAGATGGTAAAGGATATCGTACAGGGAGATCATGCCCACAAGAGCGTCGGTTGTATCAGTCACCATCAAGCCAAAAGGCTTGTAACCGGTTTTTCTCACTCCCCCTTCAAAAATCAATCGTGCGGCCTCCCTCACAGAGGCCTCAGGGTTTACCGTCAAGAACTCCTTTTCCATGATATCCCTGGCCACGAGTTCCATGTCCCCATCTCCTTTCTGCTGCTGTCGATCTCGAGCGAATTCAGAAGAATTTTTTGCGTCCCGCAAATGACCGCTTCCTGTCACTATTCTTGACGACCTTTAAAAGCCATTATGCTTCAGCATAGACAAAAGCGGGGGCTATGTCAATCGCACATCAGTTGCTTCCATTTATCGGGATCCATTCCTTATGGCAAGAAATCTGTGGACATAAAGTGGTTCCTGTGACAAAACAATCGCCACCAAGAACAGGCAAAGGCGGCCAGAATTTATGTTTTCAATCCACGAATTTCACAAAAAATACCAAACCGATTCCTCTGAGGTGGTGATCAGGAGCCGACGATTTTCCTTCTTCGTTCCCATGAGTTTGGATCCCTTTATCGATCGCGATGACGTGTTCCGGAGATTTCCTTTATGGGCCAAGATATGGGAAGCCTCGCTGGTCCTCGCCGAGCACATGGCATCCCTGAAACCGGATCCCAATCGTCACATCCTTGAGATCGGCTCCGGGATGGGTCTTGTGGGCATCGTTGCATCCGCTTTCGGCCATCGGGTTACCCTGACGGAAAGCAATCCGGACGCCCTGAATTTCGCCCGCGCCAACGCCCTGCAAAACCTGACACCCTCCGATCCGAATATTGCAATACGGAAGCTTGACTGGAACCGACCCGGCATCAAAGGCACCTTTGATACCATAACTGCCTCTGAAGTGGTCTACAGTGAAAGAGACTTTGAGCCCCTTTTCAAGCTCTTCAAACATTATTTGAAGCAGGGGGGAGAAATCGTTCTGGCCGAAGGTCTCAGGAAATCCAGCATCAATTTCTTCAAAGAGATGGATCAACACTTCGAGATGAAGGCGCAGAAAAAGATCATTCGGACCCCTGAAAAGGAGATCCGGATTATCTTGTGCCGCATGAGGTTCAGGACCTGAAAATGGCCTGGATTCGAAGGGCTAAAGGTACTCGGCCAGCCTGTCCATAAAGGTCTTCCGAATCTCTTCAAGGGTTTTTTCATCCTTCGCCTCAAAACGCAGGACCAGGACCGGCTGGGTATTGGAGGCCCGGATCAGTCCCCAACCGGACTCAAAAAGAACCCTGGCCCCGTCCACCTCGATCACGTCATATTCGGTCTTGAAATGCTCTGCCAGGCCCCTCACCACGTCAAATTTCATCTCTTCCGGGCAATCCAGACGAATTTCCGGCGTGCTGAATGTCTTCGGGACGTCGGAAAGCATTGCTTCCAGTGATTCTTCTTTTCGCGAAAGGATTTCGAGCAGCCTGGCGCCTGCGTAAATCGCGTCATCATACCCGAAGTAGCGTTCGGCAAAAAAGAGATGCCCGCTCATCTCTCCTGCCAGGAGGGCCCCCTCTTCCCGCATCTTTGCCTTGATCAGGGAATGCCCCGCCTTATACATGATGGCCTTTCCTCCACGCTTTTCGATGTCATCGAAGAGAGTCTGGGAACATTTCACTTCCCCTATGATCTTGGCGCCGGGATGCCTTTCCAGAAGATCACGTGAAAAAAGAATCATCAAATGGTCGCCCCAAATTATTTCTCCAGCCTGATCAACCACCCCTATCCGGTCCGCGTCCCCGTCAAAGGCAATACCCAGATCGGCACCGGATTCCACCACTTTTTTCGCAAGATCCTGCAGGTTCGCTGGGATGGTGGGATCGGGGTGATGGTTCGGAAACCGTCCGTCCGGCTCACAGTAAATGGGTATCACGTCAAGACCCATCCGTCGGTAGAGGTCCGGAGCGATATGACCGGCGGCACCATTCCCCGCATCCACAACGACTTTTCTCCCCACGGGGCCCGGGTGAAGATTCTCAATAAGATATTCCTTATAGGAGTCGGTAATGTGGACCTCCTGTGCCGTCCCTTCACCCCGGCTGAATCCTCCGGCCTGGTTGATCTTTCTGATTTCCTGAATCTCCTTTCCATAGACGGTGGCATTCCCCAGACAGACTTTGAACCCATTGAATTCAGGCGGATTGTGACTCCCGGTAATCTGAACCCCCCCGTCCACATCCAGATGGTGAAGCGAAAAATAGAGAACCGGTGTCGGGACCATTCCCAAATCAAGGACGGTCATGCCTGTTGAGAGGAGGCCCTTGGCCAGAGCACCGGAAAGTTCCGGCGAACTGAGTCGACAATCTCGACCCAGGCTGATGCGACGGGCGTCATGTCCTCGAAAATAGGTGCCTAAGGACTGGCCCAGCGCATAAACCGTTTCCGCATTGAGTTCATCAGGAAAAGTGCCGCGGATATCGTATTCTCTGAAGACATGAGGAACCATGAAAAACTCCCGTTCACCTGCTCTTCATACGCGAAACCCTGTGCTATCCCAAATCGGAACTCAGGAGCAGAACCTGAGGGTCTTTTTCAGACGCTTTCTCATGGGGGACTTGGCATTCAACCCCGGCATGGACGCCTATTTGGGGTTTACGCCTCCAGGAGCCCTGGGCTCTCTCATGGCTGCCCTTAAACCCCAAATGGGCGTCCATCCCCTCCGGAGTGGTTAGAAAGCGTCTGAAAAAGAGCGTCAGGTTCGTCCCAACACCGCCATCGCCTTCGTTGCTCATAGGCTGTCGATGGTAGCTAACCGCGTGTCACGTCCGATAGTTCGCATTGATGGTCACATAATCATGAGAAAGGTCACAGGTATACACCGTTTCAGAAAACTCCCCCGCACCCAATTGGACGCTGACAGTGAAGGCGTCTCCCGACATTTTTTGCGCCGCCCTTCTCTCCGCATCCGGACCGCATCCCAAGCCACCCTTTACGATCTGGACGTCATCGATCCAGATGTCCGTATTGGATTCCTCGAACAGAATACCCGATCGTCCCAGTGCAGCCATCATACGTCCCCAATTGGGATCCGAGCCGTAAAAGGCGGTCTTGACCAGAGGGGAATTGGCCACCGTGCGGGCGCCTTTCAGGGCGTCTGAGGCACTGGCAGCGCCTTTTATCTCCAGGGCAACGAATTTCGTGGCGCCCTCTCCATCTTTGATAATCATCCGCGCCAGGTCGCCCATCACTTTGGCCAGGCCGGCGTCAAATTCCTTCAGGTCTGGATCCGAAAGGGCCCCATTCCCCGCCATTCCGTTTGCCAGCATGAAGACCGTATCATTGGTGGAGGTATCCCCGTCCACGGTGATCCGATTGAATGTCTTTTGGACGCCGCAAAGCAGGGTCTTCTGTAATGACGGTCCATCAATGGCGATATCGCTCAGGAGAAAACAGAGCATGGTGGCCATGTCGGGCATGATCATCCCGGAGCCCTTGGCAACGCCGACGATCCTGTAAGGGCGACCTCCCGCCATTCCCCCGTAAGCGCTTATTTTGGGAAAGGTATCAGTCGTCATAATGGCCCGAGCGACATCCTGCATGCCCTTTGATCCCAGATTCTCCTGGAGCTCCGGCATGGCGTTTGATAACAGGGCCATATCGAGGGGTTTCCCTATAACACCCGTTGAGGCCACCAGGACATCCGTCGAATCAATTCCGAGGATTTGAGAAACACGATCAATTGTTCCTCGGGCATCGTCCAACCCTTGGCTTCCAGTGCATGCGTTGGCGTTTCCGGCGTTGGCCACGATGGCCCGGGCCTTTCCCTTCCGGATGTGTTCCATACTCAACAGTACCGGGGCGGCCTTTACCCGGCTGGTTGTAAAAACCCCTGCAGCTGTTGATTCCTTCTCAGAATAGATGAGCGCCAGGTCCGGCGCTCCATTCTGCTTGAGACCGGCGGCAACTGCCGAGGCCTTGAACCCTTGTATCATATACTCCATACCGGTTTCCTTCTGCGTGCTTTGTCAAATCCTTTTGATCGATCGACGGAGCCAGTTTCAAAACGTTCAATTTTGTTCGAGGTCAAGTCGAAGATCCCGGACTTTGAGCGGGGAAAGGCGAAAATTTTAACCACAGGAATATTTTGGATATTTCGAGGATTAAAATTGTCGTCTGCCGCAGAGATCGGGCAAAAGGGGGCGTTTTGAAACTGGCTCGACGGCATAGATAAAGTTACCAATATGCTGCCTGGAAAATTCTATCATCGATTTTGCCATTACATTCCATTTTCTCAAAGGATGAACCAAACGCCTTAAATCCCAAATCCAATATGTGTTATTGCCACGTCATGGTACAGAACTTACCAGACGCGGGTCTATGCCTTGGCCCCACAGCATTTTTTGTATTTCTTGCCACTCCCGCAGGGGCAGGGCTCATTCCTCCCGACCTTTTTTTCCTTCCGCCTAACCGTGGCGGGCGTATCACCCTCCCCCCCGTGGCTCATGTGCATAGCCCTTCGCTTTTTTCTTGATGCCGGCTCCGGTGGTTCCCTCATCAGCTGGATCCGAAAAATCATGCCCAGGGCCTCTTCGCGGATCCTGTCCATAAGACTCTCAAGCAGGGCATAACCTTCTTTCTGATATTCCCTGAGTGGATCGAGCTGTCCGTATCCCCTGAGACCGATACCTTCTTTCATGTGCTCCATATCCTGAAGATGGGCAATCCATTGATCATCAATAATCTGAAGGACAACAAGCTTTTCGATCCCTTTAAAATCTTCTTTTCCAAACAGGGCCTGTTTTTTTTCATAGGCCTTTTTGACCTGATCCTTGAGCAGTTCCACCAGGTCCTCAGGCTGCAGGGTGTCAAAGGATTCTTCCCCCACGTCTTCGGGCGCGATCCGGACACGAATCCCGAACAATCGGGAAAAATGATCTCTCAGCCCCTTGATATCCCAGTCTTCTGAATATTCCTTGGGATCGATCTCTCTCCCAACCAGGTCCTCCACCTTGTCATCGATCATTCCCATGATAATTTCATCAATCTCCTGCCCCATGAGCACGTCTTTTCGCAGGGAATAGATGATCTCCCTGTGTTTGTTCATGACGTCGTCATATTCCAGGAGATGTTTGCGCATATCAAAATTGTGCGCCTCAACCTTTTTCTGGGCGTTCTCAATGCCCCTCGATATGAGGTTATGCTCTATGGGTTCCCCTTCCGCCATGCCCAATCGCTCCATGATGGAAGAGATTCTTTCAGAGCCGAATATCCTGAGAAGGTCGTCCTCGAGAGACAGATAGAACCGGGAAGAACCAGGATCGCCCTGTCTCCCGGATCGGCCCCTGAGCTGGTTGTCCACACGGCGACTTTCATGTCTTTCGGTACCCAGCACATGGAGACCTCCCCGTTCAAGTACGCCGTCACCTAGAACGATATCCGTTCCCCTTCCTGCCATGTTCGTGGAAATGGTAACGGTCTGGGCCTGACCGGCATTGGCGATGATTTCCGCTTCGCGCTGGTGGTGCTTTGCATTGAGGACGGAATGGGGGACGCCCGATCGTTTCAACATCTTGCTCAGCATCTCGGATTTTTCAACCGAAACGGTACCCACGAGAACCGGCTGCCCTTTCTCGTAAAGGGTCTTGATTTCCCTTCCGGCGGCCAGGAACTTTTCTCTTTCCGTCTTGTATATGGCATCCGGGAAATCCTTGCGGATCATTTTCTTGTTGGTCGGTATTACCATGACATCCAGCTTATAGATACTGTTGAACTCGGCCGCTTCCGTATCGGCCGTCCCCGTCATACCGGCCAGTTTTTCGTACATCCTGAAAAAATTCTGGAATGTGATGGTGGCCAGTGTCTGATTTTCATCCGCCACACTGACGCCTTCCTTTGCCTCTACTGCCTGGTGGAGTCCGTCGCTCCACCTTCTCCCCGGCATCATCCGCCCGGTAAATTCATCCACGATCACGACCTGATCATCTTTGATGACATAGTGGACATCTTTTTCAAAAAGCCAATAGGCCTTGATCAACTGCTGGGTGGAATGGAGGAGATCAGAGGCCCGAACAAAACGATCTTCCAGTTGCTTGATACGCTCATCTTTCTCCTGGTCATTGATCGTCTCATCTTCGCGGATGAGGTGACTTTCATCGTCCAGGTCAGGCAGAATGAAATCTCCCAAACCCGTGTCTGACAAAAGCGAGATCCCCTTCTCGGTCAGTTCCACCGCATTGCTTCGCTCATCAATGATGCAATAGAGGACTTGATCCAGTTCGGGTAGCAGTTTTTGGGCACTCAGGACATTTTCCAGCCTGTCGATTTCCTTTTTCAAGGCCTGATTCTGGGAGAGTATGTCAAGAAAAGCGGGGTTTTTGGGATCTCCGCGTTTGACCTGAAGCAGTTTTTCAATGGCGTGATCATCCAGCTTGTCTTCCTGGAGTCTGTTCCGGACATCCTGCAGAATGGACTGGATCACCGCCGTCTGTTTCTTTTTCAAATTGATCACTTGCGGCTTGACTTCCATATAGATTTTGTTCTCGCTGTGTTCCACAGGCCCGCTTATGATCAGAGGTGTTCTGGCTTCATCAATGAGAATGCTGTCCACCTCATCGACAATGGCGTAGCAAAAATCTCTCTGGACAAAATCCTCCTTGTCAAACTTCATATTGTCTCGAAGATAGTCAAAGCCGAATTCATTGTTGGTTCCGTAGGTGATATCACATGCATAGGCCTCCTTTCTTTCCCTGTCATCCATGCCATGGACAATCACACCCACGGAGAGGTCGAGAAAATTGTAGATACCTCCCATCCACTCGGAGTCACGTTGCGCCAAATAGTCATTGACCGTAACCAGGTGTGCGCCTCTGCCGGCCAGGGCATTCAGGTAAAGGGGCAATGTGGCGGCAAGAGTCTTCCCTTCCCCTGTCTTCATCTCTGCAATTTTGCCCTCATGAAGCACCATGCCGCCTATGAGCTGGACGTCGAAGGGCCGCATTTTCAGGACCCTCACCGATGCCTCCCTCACCGTGGCGAACGCCTCGGGGAGAAGTGCGTCAAGTGACTCACCATTTGCGATTCTCTCCCTGAATTCAGCAGTCTTTCCCTTCAGCTCCTGATCCGAGAGGGCCTGGAACTCCGGCTCCAGCCGGTTGATGGTGTCCACGAACGGCGCCATCCGCTTAAGTTCCCTTTCATTCTTGCTTCCAAAAATGCCTTTTATGACTTTTCCTATCATGGGTTCCTTCCGATTATGGCAAATATGCAAAACATGCTTTTCATAATACCGTTATTAGTCCACACGTTCCTTCCCAATAGTGACGGAATCGTAAAAAGTCCGTCCCTGGACTTTTTACTCACGGAAACCGAAAAGTGTGATTTTCGGTTTCCTTACAAATCAACGGGTTGCAAAGCACC
>JBAPTR010000183.1:0-1876 GCA_049282265.1 Desulfatiglandaceae bacterium
GGCGAAGGTTCTGACCAATCAAGTTTCGTTCACGTGAAACCCAGTGCAGAAAAAAGCGGCACAAGCTCTTCAACAAATCTGTAAGGATGGTTCTATGAAATGTGAAATCTCAGTTATCGGAAAATCTGGCTAGCGCCCAACGGTTTGCGATAGCATTCTGAAAAGGACATCGTCCCCGTAGGAGATATACCCCTGCGGGGCACAGGTTGGCGCTGAGCCGTAAGGCAAAGACGGGGTGCAGCGTGCTGGACGAATGTCCAGCACGCTGTATCGGATGCACTTTTTGGCTGTAAAGTTGTATTATCGTATGGCTTCAACTCTTCTGCAACAAAATGAAGAAATGAAATTGCGTTTCGTGCTCGTGCCGCCGTTGGCTTGATTCGTTTGTTGCGCGAAAAATATGAGTGAGCCGTTTAGAGGGAAGACTTAATTCTGATCCTGATTATTGAACACGAATGCAGGGCAGGTTCTCTCCAGGCGCTATTCTACTTGTCAGACTTCCCTTACGGCAGTTTGACAACCTGGATCTGGGTAATTTCATTCACCAGCCCGCCGAGAGTTGGCTTCCGGCTAGGCCAATCGTAGACCTTCTCGCCCACGATCCCGCTGCTCCCGACCTTGGAATTATTATCAGTGACCGTCCAGTCCTCAAAGGGGAAACCGGGCGCATGCGAGTAGTTGAACACCCCCCCCCAGACATCGGCCTGGAAGGGAGATCCCGGCATGAGCTGGCCAGCTGCCACACTGTCCTGGCACTTCCCCTTAAATATATCCTGGCTTCCATGAATATCCCAGCTCCTCATCTTGAAATCGATCAGTTTTCCACTGTCATCAAATACGGGGGCCAGATCCCAAACCTCAAATTTACTCCCGGCAAGGTCCTTTACACTCGTTAGGAAATTAGGGCAGTCCGGCGGTTCTACTTTAACGGGTTCTAAGTAGCGGAGACTTCCACTCCCCTTAAAGGTGGCGGCACCGCTCGGGTCAAAGGTCAGTTCAAGCGGGATTTTCAGGTTGACATGCGCATGCGTTTTAACTTTTGTCACGGTCAGGGTGATATTCGATTCTATGTCAAACTCGAATTTGCATTTCCGGAGCAGTTTTTCGATATCATTAAGCAGGGCATCTCCCGCCCCTCCCTTCCGGGCTGAATAGCGCTCTCGAAATGTTTTCCAGAAACCAGCGCTGGCATTGATCATTTTAGAGGCGATGGCCTGGATATTGAAGGCATCTTTGGTGATGCATTCGTATTTGTACTTTTTAAAGACATCGAAGGTTTTATCAACCAGCTGGTTCCAAAGTTTATCGTTGATCTCTTTTAACATTGGCAGATTGCCATATTGATAGAAATAACTCGAAAAATCACTGATGGCTGCCCCTAATTTGGCCGGGGTGTTCGCGGCTGAGATCCTGGCAGCGATCTCATGGGTAACCTGGTTCAGGTGTTCGGGTATTAATGGTGCCAGTTCATCCGTGGTCACAACGAGAGGCGCCAGGTCATCATCCATTTGGGCTACCGCGGTCCGGTTATCCCTGCGGGAAGACCTGGTTGAAGAGCTCCTCTTTTTAACGGTGCTGTGGATCTTGGTTGGAGTGCCGTTACCCAGGCCTCGTCCACCCAGTTGCTCAAGCGCTATCCCGCTAAGCGGCCCGGCGACCAGCGCGCGCGGGGCGAGTTTTGCCTGTACGCCGCCACCCGGAGGAAAAGTGTTGGCCAGAATATCGCCCTCAAGATACGGTACAAAATGAAAATCAAAGCCGCTGCCGGTATAGGCAAAATTCATCGTCAACATGCCTTGCGGAACCTCGACTGCATCAGGGAAATCAATAGTGAGCATGGCCGGGACATCCAGGATCAATCCATCGGGTTGAATAT
>JBAPTR010000184.1:0-1910 GCA_049282265.1 Desulfatiglandaceae bacterium
GTTCTGGACCGATCCCTTTACGGTGCCGGAAGCCGCTTCTCTGACAAAGATCATACCCCACCAAGATGTCACAATCACAGTGAATGGAGACTTTAATGGCGACGTCCTCCCCTTCCCCAACCTCAAAACCTACCTGTTCACCCCCTCCGGCTCCTACCTGAACAAATCCGGCACAACCGACGGCGGAGGAAGTGTAACTTTCACGTTGCCTGAGCAGGAATATAAAGTGCGGGCTGATTACCTCAACGTCCACTATTGGTCCGGCCTATTCAATGGACAGGACACGACCATAAAAATTCCCGAAGGCATGGCCCACGTCCAGATAAGCCAGGGGCCGAGTCCCCTTCCGAACGTGAACGTCTATGTTTTCAGCAGTTCCAATGCTTACCTGGGGTTGAACGGAAAAACCGGCGCCCAGGGAATTGTCTCCTTTCGGTTGCCGGCTGGAACGTATAACTTCCGTGCAGACTATCAGGGAAGTCACTTCTGGGCCACGGCATCGGTCGAGGCAGATCTCACAAACGAAATCGACCTCGATACGGGCGGAGGAAGCGTGGGACTCACCTTGGAAAAGGCCCAAGGGGAGCCCCTGACAAATATCCCTGTTTACGTCTTCACGGAAAACGGGACCTACCTGGGGATTTCCGCGCACACAGATGGCCGGGGTCTTGTCTCATTTGACCTCTCGGATGGCTGGTACAAATTTCGGGCCGATTATTTGGGGTATCATTTCTGGTCCGAGTCCTTCGAAGTGCCCCAGTCCCTCTCCCGGGTACTGACCATCCTCCATCAGGACGTGACAGTAACCGTCAACAAGGTCTACGGCAATAACGCCACGCCACTCGAGAACACCAGGGTCTATCTTTTTACTGAAAATGGGGCATACCAGAATGTTCATGCAGATACGGACGCCCAAGGCAAAGTTATCTTTAATGTGCCACAGAAAAGCTACAAGGTTCGGGCCGATTATCTCAATAGCCAGTACTGGAGTGATGTCTTTGAATGGCAGGACAAAGAGATCAACATCGAACATGGCGATGTCAGACTCCATGTGACGGAGAATGGCTCAAACCCGGAAGACGTCCCGGTCTATCTCTTTACCGATCAGGGCGCCTACCTCGGGCAATCAGTGAGGACCGACGCCTTTGGAGATGCCGTGTTCACCATTCCCGCCAAAGCGTACAAATTCCGCGTGGACTATAACGGCACCCAGTACTGGACCGATGTCATCAACGTCATCCCCAGCGAAGAAACCGACGTTTCATTGGCCCTCGATCAGCTTGCTCTTAACTTGACCAATGATCCCAGCCCTATCAGGTTTGACGGGAAGCCCCCCGTGTTCAGGCCGAACAAAATCCGGGTGGCCAGCATCGGCTCTTTGGCAGGAATCTTGCTACAGAGTATTGTAGCCCAGATACCGGAAGAAAAGGTCTACTATTTCATAAACGATCACCTGGGAACACCGCAGAAGGTAGTTGATGAGAATGGCCAGGTCGTTTGGAGCGCAGACTATCAGCCATTTGGCGAGGCATCTCTCTCAACCACAACGGTCACCAACAACTTCAGATTCCCGGGACAATATTATGACGCCGAAACTGCCCTCCATTACAACTACCACAGATACTATGATCCCGGGGCGGGGCGGTATCTTACGCCGGATCCGCTAGATTTTTCACAGATACAGATCTTGCGACAATCACCACTAAACAGAAGAATGCAAATGCCACCTAATCTCTTTTTTTTCAACAACATTCAGCTTGTTATAAGCACCAACATCCTCTATAGTTATACATTGATGAGCCCCCAAAATTTGGGGCTTTATCTCTACGGCCGGAATAATCCTATGAAGTGGGTGGATCCTATTGGGCTATTCAGCAGGGGAGATATTTTAAACTGGACTGGATCGGTAG
>JBAPTR010000185.1:0-16078 GCA_049282265.1 Desulfatiglandaceae bacterium
AACATATCCAGGCTACATGGGATGTTACCTTTTCAGTAGAAGAACATTCCGTCACTGCGCTAGTAGGCTCAAATGGTGCAGGCAAAACCGCCATTATGAAAGCAATAGCAGGTATCCTGCCCCATGCCGGCGGGAGAATTGTATTTCAAGATCAGACGATAGACAAGTTGCCTTCCCATCGGCGTGTCGCACTTGGCGTATCCCTTGTTCCGGAGGGACGGAGAATTTTTCCATATCTGACCGTAAAAGAAAACTTGGATATTGGTGCCTACAGCAGAGTAGCTCGTGCTCATTTTCATGAAACCCTTAGTGAAGTTTTCAGAATTTTTCCTGTATTGGCATCAAGGAAAAAGCAGGTAGCAGTTTCGTTGTCCGGTGGAGAGCAACAGATGCTTGCAATCGGAAGGGGCTTAATGGCTCGCCCGAAGTTGCTGATGCTGGATGAACCATCTTTAGGTTTAGCTCCTCTCCTGATAAAGCGTCTTTTCGAAGTCATCGTGAAAATACGTGATGAAGGGGTTACTATTCTTTTGGTGGAACAGAATATTCGACAGACACTTAAACACGCCAAAATGGCCTATGTCCTGGAGACCGGGAGGCTGACATTGCAAGGACCGGGAGGAGATTTGTTGAAAGATCCGCACATCAAAAAGGTCTATCTGGGTCTATAGGTCTTATGATTAACGCTGCAGCAAATTACTTGTAGCCTAACTTTTATGCCAGCGTACCTATCTTCCTACACCATCTGGCATGCTGTGCCAGGGCACCCATGGCCCGTGCCGCCCTTTCGGGACTGGAAAGGACGGGGATGCCCCGGTCCTGCAGCTTCGCGATAAAGAGATCGTCTCGGGTTCGAAGGGAGAAACCGATGAGGGGTTTGTGGTGGTCCCGGGGCAGGGCCGAGACGGCAATGGATTGCTGTTCAATAATGTTTTCACTCTGAGCCACGACCTGATCCTCCGGGACGCCGAGGCTTTCCAGGGTTCGTCGCACCGTCTGGGTGGGCACGAGAAAATAGACGAGGAGCCCGTCGGTCTCGGGCGCTTCCAGCAGGACCTTGGGGATGCTGCTGAAGTAGTCGAGCGGGTTCTTGGTGAAGGTCAGGTCCACCGGGTTGTTGATGCTTCCCGTATGGGGGACGTAGGGGCCGATCTTCTCACGTGTTTGGGACGACAATGAGGGCAATTGGAGACCTGCACGGCCGCAGGCATCCGCAGCCGCAGCCCCGGGACCCCCTGAATGGGTCTGGATAACCATGCGATTGCCGTTGGGTGAAGGGCAGGCCCCGAGCACCCAGCAGAAATCGAACAGTTCCTCTATGGACCGGGCGCGTATGATGCCGCTCTGCCGGAACACCCCGTCATAGAGACGGTCCGGTCCGGCCATGGCTCCGGTGTGTGAAAACCCGGCACGTTTACCGGTCTCGGAACCGCCCACGTAAAAGGCGACAATTGGCTTGTGTGGCGTGATGGCCCTGGCCGCCTCCAGAAACGCCCTGCCCTGTCGAATGGCCTCAATATAGAGGGCGATGACCTTGGTGTTGGGACATGCCGCGAGGTACTTGAGGCAGTCCACGATGTCCATATTGGCCTCGTTCCCGACACTGACGGCCGAGCTGAATCCGAGCCCGAACCTGCCCAGGTAGTCGAACATCTGGGTGACGAAACTCCCGCTCTGGGAGGCCATCCCGATGAAGCCGGGTGCTATATCGTAAGGGAAAAAGGTGGTGTTCAGTTTGTGATAGGAATTGACCACCCCGATACAGTTGGGGCCAAGAAAACGCATGTCATATCGCCTGGCGATGTCCACGATACGGCCTTGCAGGTCGACACCATCGCCGCCTACCTCATTAAACCCTCCGGAAACAATGACGACATGGCGGACCCCCTTTTTCCCGCATTCTTCCATCATCTCCGGCACGACGCGTGTCGGGAGCACCATGACCGCCAGCTCGGGTACCTCGGGAAGATCCAGGACGCTTTTGTAGGCCTTCAGCCCCTGCACCTCATCCAGCTTGGGATGAATGGGGTAGAGGGGGCCATCGAATCCCAACGCCTTGAGATAACTGAACTGGGTGGTCCCCATGGCCGAAAAATTGTTGGAGGCCCCGTAGAAGGCGATGGATTTTGGATTCAGTATGCGATAAAGAGGGCTCTTTTCAATGGACTGAAACATCTTCTGGTTCGGGTCATGATCTTTTGCTGCAAGAGACATCATAGCTCCATATCCTGAATCACCGAGAGGGCCTCGATGAGGGTTCGCGTTTCTTCCTGCCCCAATGCCGATTCAATGTTTTTTTCCAGAAGGGCAACCTTTTCCGCCACCTGCGGGGCCAGTTTTCGTGCTTTGTCCGTGAGTTTAAGCAGGTTCAACCGCCCATCATCCGGGTGGGGCTCCCGGGAGACCAGGCCCATCTGTTCCAGACGCCTGATCATGGTCACGGCGGCCGCCTTGCCCATGCCGGCCCGCTCTGCAAATTTCCCCAGACTGACGTTTTCCTCCCGCCACAGAGCGCCGAGGGCCATCACCTGCTGGGCCGTAAGGCCGAGGGGGCCCAGGACACGGTTGTAGTAGGCTACCATTTTTCGGGCGGCCAGGGTGGTCAGGGAACAGATGAAATATCTGGGTTCAGGAAAAACCGTTTGCATGCGAACATTTGATAGCAAACGGGCATGCCCTTGTCAACCCTGTTGAGCCGGTCAATGGGCTAAACGGGCTAACGGACTGACCCTCGCGGGGATATGAACAAATAAGCCCCTCACAAAATCCCTCCTCAAGGATGAAACTCTCGTGGCGGTCCGTGACGAACACATAATTGTTGCCATGGGACGTGGATCTGTGGTTAAGTCGGGAGCTCAATGTAACCAATGAATGAGAAGGGAGCAGGGTTTATGAAGGAAAAGGAAATCATTGCAGTAGTTCAGTGCCACATAGCCATGGAAAGGTGCTCCGGGTATTTCTGCGAAAAGGCGTTCAATGAGCGGACTGGCGGTTTTTTGGAATACCCGAAAGAAAACAACTATCGTACCCTGCACCTGACCTGCGGAGGCTGCTGCGGCATGGCGGTCCACCGAAAACTCCAGGACCTGGTAAAGATGGCCAAGAAAGAGGAAAAGATTGAAAAGGACAGGATCGTCATCCACCTGGCAACGTGTATCACTAGAGAGAGCTATCACGGCCCCAAGTGTCCCCACCTGGATTACCTCAAAACAATGATACAGGATAAACTGGGCCTCGACCTGCTTGAGGATACCCACATCAGCAAAACGGCGGAGGCCCGTCGGCAAAAAGGCATCTACAAATCCTGAAGAGGTATTCATGGAACAGGGGAACAACAGACTCCTCATCTTATCCCGTGATTCCGCTCAGTATGAGGATCTTGTCAGGGGAGCCCACCTCCCGGACCTTGAGATATTTTCCTTTGACACGGCCGAGGAGGCCCTGGAATATGTCGAAGGGTGCAACATCATCCTGGGAGAACCCCGGAGGGTCGCCCCTGTAGTGGACCGGGCCCGTAAACTGGTGTGGCTCCAGTCCACCTTTGCAGGGGTGGAGGTGCTGGTGGCACCTTCCATGCGCTCGGACTATGTCCTCACCGGCGTGAAGGGCGTATTCGGACCCATCATGAGCGAATATGTCTTCGCCTATATCCTCGCCCGGGAAAGACATCTCTTCGAGACGCGGGAGAATCAGAAAAAGAGGATCTGGGAAGAGATCCCCTGCCAGGGGCTCAAGAACAGCCTTCTGGGCATCTGCGGTACCGGTTCCATCGGGGCGCATATCGCCCGAACGGCCAGACTGTTCGGCATGGAGGTCTGGGGCTATACACGGTCCGGCAAGGCGAAAGGGGACATCGATCGGGTTTTCGATCAAACCCATTTCACGGACTTCCTCGCGGGGCCGGACTATGTGGTCATAACCCTTCCCAGCACCCCTGAAACCTTCCACCTCTTCGATCTTGACGCCTTTCTGGCCATGAAGGATTCAGCCGTGCTGATCAATGTGGGGAGGGGCGACATCGTTTCGGAACCGGACCTGGCCCGGGCCCTGGAGAAAGGAGCAATCCGCGGTGCGGTGCTGGATGTCTTCGAGGAGGAGCCGCTCCCCGAAAAAAGCCCCCTCTGGACCATGCCGGAGGTCCTCATCACACCACACAACGCGGCCCTCAGCTTCCCCGAAGACATCGTCGGAATTTTCGCCGAGAACTACAAGAGGTTCCTGAAGGGAGAACCCTTCATTAACACCATTGACTTCAAGAAGGGGTATTGAGCGGATCCCAATATGCTACCCTACAATTATGATGGCTTTGTAGAAAGCTGGTTTATGCCGCAAGCGGCAGCCTATGAGCAACGAAGTGGAGGAGAACCTGACGCTCTTTTTCAGGTTCTGCTCCTGAGTTCCGATTTGGGATGGCACAGAGTTTCGCGTATGAAGAGCAGGTCACGACTTCGTTGGAAGTCATCAGCGTGCCCACGTATGGGTACAAGAAATACTTGATGGAAATCAAGCCTTCTTTCTTGTCCACAGACCCAGGGCACGGATGGCGGCGAGGGCGGCAATCATGATGGCTGCAAATACCAGGACGGTGAAGGCCACGCTCCAGTGCCACCAGAGGGGCCCGTTCACCAGCACGGTACATCCCCCGACGATGGGAACGGTGATGACATTCATGAGGGCGATTTCCAGGGCCACGGGGGTCCGGAAGTCCGGATCGGCTATCCTCAAAAGCAGAAGCCCGCAAGAGACCGTCCCTGTCACGGTCCCGTAGATGGCCACGGTCCTCTCCAGGTTGTAGGAGGGGAGCCTTTTCCCTAAGAAAAGGACCAGGAGCGTGGTCAGAACCCCGCTGACCAGGGAAGCAGTCAGGAAAGGGACGATGTAGGTCCACACCACCAGGACCTGGATGGCTGCCACCGTGGACACGATGAGAAAGTCCACCGACCATCCGGTAACCCTCCGCTGTATGCCGGGATCGAGGAGGTAATCCAGCCCCAGTTTTCCCATCACCCATCGCAGTAAAAGGGCAACGCCCAGGCCGAAGAAAAAGAAAAACCCCCAGAGCATCTTGCCCACGTCTGGAGCCAGCAATGTCCCCAGGCCCTTCACAAAGAAGTAGGTCAACACGTAGACGAGGCCCACCATGGCCATCTGAAAGGCGAGGGTATCCACATTTCCCGAATGGAGCGTCAGCTCGCCGGCCGTCTCCCGCTCCTGGCCCCGGGCGGTGACCCCGGTCAGGAAGTCCCGCGGCAGGTCCCCGCCTCCGCCGGCCGCCGAACCTTTTCGGATCCAGTGGTTGACCAGGGGGACCCCCACGAAAAAGGCGAAAAAATACCCCATGGCCGCAAAGCCCAAGCCCAGGGTGGCCGCGTGATTGAACCCCGCTGTTTCCCAGACCTTGCCGAAAGAAAGGGCCTGGCCGGGACCCTCGTTGAAGCCCAAGGGGACCAGAAACCCAAAGGTGGAGAAGAGTTGGACGCCGAAGACCGAAAAAAGGAGGACGGCCAACCCGCCGATAACGGCCTGGAGCGGAAAAGTCACGCCCTGGGTCAGGGCCATCCACAGGGAACCCCTCATGACCTCCTTGCTGCGGCCCGCCCCCTTATCCCCTTCCCTGTCCCTCGTGAGCCCCACGGAGATGAAGGAAATGTTGAACAGGTGATAGGCAAAGGCCTCCAGGGCCTCGGGAGAAAAACGGACGACGCCCGTATTGACAAAAATCAGACCGAGTACCCCGCCGATGAGGCAGCTGGGGAAGAGAAACCGCTGGAAAAAGGGGATGCCGGCCCGCAGGAGAACACCCGCGAGCAGCATGATGGCCAGAAAACCGAAAAGGAGCACCGAATCGAAGGGGAAAGGCGTGTTCATGGGCTACCTCCTGTTGGGTCCGGTTTTGCTAACAGAAAAGGTTGTTCACATACTCGATGAGCAAAGCCTCACGCATTGCCGGAGGCAGCACATTCAGGATCTCATTGATCTCGGCCATTTTCTTGGGAAGGCCCTTGCCCTTGATCCCGGCCATCTCGAGCATGCTGGAAAAGGCCTCGCCAGTCATGGTGGCTGGGTCCATGGAGGTCAGGGCCTGCCTGAGGCCGTCGGCCAACCCGTTGGAAGGCAGGTTCCGGACCTTCTTCACCGAGTCTTCCAGGTCGGCCAGGAAGGGATCGATCCAGGCCACGTTGGAGACATTGATGGACATGTGCACGTGCTGGGGAGAGTTGTCAAAGGCCAATGCCGGTTGGATATACCAGCCCCTCTCGTTCATGTCGTCGATGAGATGAAAGACGTTGAGCTTGTCCGAGGCAAAGGCCACGAGGCACATATCGGGTTTGCCGAGTAGCCGCAGATCGGGTATCTTCCGGATGCCCTCCATGACGCGCCGGGTGGCCTCCAGCTTTTTCCGGGCAAGTTCCAGATAGCCCTTATCGCCCAGGAAATGGATCACGGCCCAGGCCGCCGCCATTGGGCCCCCGGACTTGCTGCTCTGCACCGCGTTGTTGATGATGGTATAACCCGTCCAGCCTGAACAGGCGAATATCTGGTATTTCCTGAGGGCCTTGTTCCGGTAGAGCACCAGGGAGGCCCCCTTGGCCGCATAGGCGTATTTGTGAAGGTCCACGCTGAGGGATGTCACGCCCGGAACGGAAAAATCAAAATCCGGCACCTCCGCCCCCAGGCGGCGGAAATACGGCAGCATGAAGCCTCCCATGCAGGCATCGGTGTGGAGGAGGAGGTCTTTTTCCAGGGCCAGTCCCCCCATTTCACGAATGGGGTCCACAATGCCCTGGGCATAGGAAGGCGCCGACCCCACCAGCAGGATCGTGTCGGAGGTAACGGCGTTCCGCATGGCGGTCACGTCCGCCTTGAAGGTGACCGGGTCCACCGGTGTCTGGACCACCCTGACATCCAGGTAGTGGGCGGCCTTGTGAAAGGCTGCATGACCGGTGGTGGGGATGATCATCTCCGGGACCTTGATCTCGGGGCGATGGGCCCGGCAATAGTCTCGTGCGGTCTTGACGGCCAGGATAATGCTTTCCGTGCCGCCACTCGTGAAGTTGCCCACCACCTGTTCATCTCCGTTCAGGTGCTGCCTGGCCATGTCCACCAGTTCGTTTTCCAGACGGAGCAAGCTTGGAAAGGCCGTGAAATCCAAGCCGTTTTCCGTGAGAAAAAGGGAATAGGCCTCTTTGCTGACCTCTCTCACCTCCGGCCCGGGATCGAAGATGTAGCCGAACGCGCGTCCTGAGCGCCAGTCCAGATCGTTTTTTCGGAAACCGTCCAACTCGGAAAGGATTTTGTCCTTGGATAGACCATTTTCTGGAATTTTCATCTCTTGAACCTCCGGAAGAAAATATAAAGAAAGGAAAGATCGAGGCACGATAACAGAGTCTGCCGGATTTGTGAATACGTCCTTTTGCCTCACCATAACCTTTATTGGGTCTCACTGCTGCTACTGGACAATGAGCGAACCCTATGCCATTATTCACCAGGGCGGATTCCACAAAAGGAAAAACCGCCATGCCCTTTCGGGGCATGCGCGGCCTGTCCTCAAGCGAAAGGGAGAACAGGATGGCTCAGGAAACAGAACGAAAATTCCTTGTAAAAGACGATGCCTGGCGTGTCGGGAATCCCTCGGGCCTCTTCTATCGCCAAGGGTACCTTTCCAGGGTGAAAGAGCGGGTCGTGAGAGTGAGGACAGCCGGGCAAAAGGGCTTCCTTACGGTCAAAGGAATCACCAGAGGTATTTCCCGAGCCGAATACGAATATGAAATCCCGCTTGAAGATGCGAACCACATGCTCGAACACCTCTGCCAACGACCCCTCATCGAAAAAATGCGGTTCAGGATCCCCTTTGAGGGAATGACCTGGGAAGTGGACGAATTCCTTGGTGAAAACCTGGGTCTGGTACTAGCGGAGATAGAACTCTCAGACGAGGGTCAGGAGGTCATCCTGCCCTCGTGGGTGGGAGAGGAGGTATCAGGAGATCCAAGGTATTACAATGTAAACCTCGTGAAGCACCCCTTTTGCCGGTGGGGAAGGTAGAGTGCTCACGCTACCGAGCAGTGGAAATGATACCCTGCACCTTTTCCATCTGATTGGGGAATAGGTTGGGAGGGACCTTTTCTCTTCCCAAGGCCTTAAAAACAGAATATCTTGCACAAGATGAGCTGTCTCCCTTACAGTATTTTTTCCTGTACATGTTTGCCGTCGAGAGGCGGTATACCGGCCTGCCCTCCGAGTTTGAGGGCCACCCTGGAGGCGGCCCATGCAGCAAAATCAAGAGACCGGTCTGCCGGCCAACCGTTTATCAGGCCGCAAATGAATCCGGCGTGAAACACGTCCCCGCACCCCGTGGTGTCAAGCGCCTTCACGGAATAGGCAGGCCGCCGGATGATTTGTCCATCTACCTGTGCCACATATCCTTTTGGTCCCAACGTAACGCCGACGATCCCGGGACCCAGTTCGGCCAGCCGGAAACATGCCTCGACAGGGTCGTCTTTCCCTATCAGGTCCCTCGCAAATTTCTCGGATGAGATAAAGCAATCGCTCAACCGCGCCAGATCGAGCATGCCTTCCCTGAGGGAACCTGCGTCCACAACAACCGGCACATGTGCATTCCTGGCGGCCTCTGCTGCGGCAAGAGATGCTTCCATGAAGAGACCGTCCGTGTGAAACAGGCGCGCCCTCCTCAAAGCGTCATAATCGATCTCTTCCGGTCCCGGGGGATCACCAGTGGGTCTTCTCCAGAAGATCGTTCGCCTTCCCTCTTTTTCAGGCTCCGCAGCTATAAAGGCGAACTGGGATTCAGCCCCTTTTCTGACAAGAAGGTTGCCCGTATCTATGCCTTCCTCGTCGAGGGAATCCCTGATCATGCCCCCGAACAGATCATTCCCGATTACGCCCGCAAAACCGCATGAGATACCCCACCGTGAAAGGGCGACCAGGGCGGTGGCGACCGGGCCACCTCCCTGAATAACCGTCTCCGAACACTCGCACTTCACATCTGGCGGAGGATAGGCATCCACTTTTCCTATACAGTCAAGGGAACATTGCCCAAGACCAAGAACATCAAAAGAGCCTGTCATGAGGAAACCCCACTATGCTTTGAAACCAAAGCTGATTTGCAACTGAGTAAAACGGATTGAGCAGGATGCTTTCATTCGACCATTGCATTTATAGCACAAGATCACCAACTTTTGAAAGAGAAGAGGAGCGGAATATAAAGAGTCAATTCTCCCCTTTTCGGACTTATCAAACCTGCCAGCAGCGTAAGGCATGTGGTGACATTACTCGGATTTCGGCAGGTCCAGTCAGTGGCCCTGGCGTATGCCACGATGGAGGCCGTGCCCCTTCCCGAAGGAGATCTTTTTGACCATGAAGCCTTCTGGATCGATTCCCTGCTCAGGGCATTGTTCGCAAGATCGTTTGCAACGAAGCTGAACCTAGGCCAGGTGGATGATATTTTCACCGCCACCCTTCTTGACGACATCTCCCTTCCCATACTCCTGACAACCTGGCGGGAATACTATGAGCCGGTAATAGAACAGTGGAGGGAAAGCCCGGCCCGGCTCTCCGAAATTGAGAGGGAAAACTTCGGATGGGATCACGCACAGGCAAGTGCCTGGATCACCCACTCCTGGGGGCTGCCGGAGGAGATGGTATGTTTCATGGGTGCGCATAACCTTCCATGGGAAAAGATGGAGGAGTTGGAGCTGGTAGGAACGGTTGCCACGGCCCCATGGGTTGCAGCCCTTCTCCCCAGCATTTTGAAACCCGAGCCCGGTCGGACTGCTCGGATGATAAGCGGAGCTGAAAATCGGCTCCAGCTTGGCCTTGATCCATTCGCCCGGTCTCTGCGAGAAGTGGAAGAGGCTTTTGGTGAGATTCTTTCCCTATTCCAGCTGCCCCCTCAAAAGGCGGCCCCCCTGTTCAGGAAATTGGAGCGGGCATTGGAGGAAAATGAACGGGAGCAGGTTGCGTAATGTGAGAGGGAGGATCAACCCACAGGCCACAGTGCTTTTCAGAACCGTTGCATTTTTCAGCAGGTTACGGCTGGGATACCTGGTCCATCGTCGAGAACATACAAGAGTTACCATCATACTGTTTTTAGTTACCGCAGCCACCGCAGCGCTCGGCATCATCACTGCTACGGCTTACCTCGCAAGTCTTCCCCTTATTTACCCTCCCCTTGCCCCCTCGGCCTTTATCCTTTTCTATACTCCGATGGCAGCAGCGGCGAGCCCTAGGAGCGTGGTATTGTCCCACGCCATGGGCGTGGTACTGGGAGTCCTCTGCCTCATGGCTGCCAACCTGATGTGGCCGCAATCCGCTTTATTGGACCCAACAACAATGCATTGGCACAGGATCCTGGTCATAGGCGTATCGAATGCGGCCCTGGCTGTTTTGATGGTCGTTTTTCGTTGTGTCCATCCACCGGCCGCAGCCACGGCCATGATTGCAGCGTTGGGATACATCACCAGCCCTTTACAGATCTTGGGCCTTATGGCGGCCGTGATACTCCTTGTCCTGGAGACCTTCCGGGCCCATCATTGACAAGTTCGGGGTTGCCCGTTCTATTACAGGGGGGGCATTAATCACTTCTATTGGAGTGCTGCTCGCTCCAGTTTTCGACAACTCGATCAAACAAATTATCATTGTCCGAATCATCATGGGTATTGGGTTTGGCCCGGTCACAGCCTGCACATCTACCGTAGCCGCCAGATGGTTCCCTGTTGAGAAACGGGGGATGGTTGCCGGAATTGTGGGCGCAGGGATATCCTTGGGCATAATTCTCGGTTTTATCCTAACCCCTGCAATCTTGCAGAACGTTGCCCACTGGAGTTCGGCTATCGGCTGGATGGCGGCAATTCCAATAATTGCCTTTATCCTGGCATTCTCCACAAATTTTCTGACCGAACCCAAAATTCACGAAACGGTCACAGCGGAACATGACATCCATAAAATCAGCAGTGATGTCGCACTGGCGTTCAAATCGCTCCCTACATATATTGGAATTATCTGCATGTTTCTATTCACCTGGGCGATGAACGCATTCAACGATCTAACTCCCGGATTTATTGCGATAGCGCCACCGACAGGTTTGGGTCTTGGGCCCGCCTCGGCCGGTCACTATATGTCCGCCGTTCAGGTTGGGATGCTGCTTGGATCCGCAGCTTCAGGATTCATTCTCATGAAGATATTTGGTGGCAGAATAAAGTCGGTCATGATGACCGGCTTTCTCTTCACCGCCTTGTTTGAACTTTCCGTCAAATTTACCTTAGTGCATTCGACACCCATGCTGTTGGCCGCCTGCCTGTTCTTCGTGGGATTCTTTGAGGCATTCATCATCCCCATGGTCGCCACTTTTATCGCGATAAATTATCCCGCAGCAATCATGGAAAGAATATATGGGACAACCTTCTGAGTCAGTATTTTTGGAGGTGCTATCGGCGTTTTTGTGGGCGCAACCTTTCTGCATATTACAGGCACCTATATGGCCTCGATTGTGGTTGTCAGTATCGTCGCAGTCCTCGGTATGATCATTTCCTTTTTGCTGAATACACCAAAGGTTTTTACTCATACAGAGTGACGGTACCAATTGGATCGAACCGGATTTGATTGTAAAGGTCTTTCTAAAAAGGGAGGTTGGTTGACATGAAACTATTAGGTTTAAGTACTGGAAGAAAGATGGGGAATTCCGAGATCCTCCTTAAAGAGGCCCTGATGGCTGCAGAGGAAGCAGGGGCGGAAGTGGAGCTGCTGCGCCTCCATGACCTCCATATCAAGCCTTGTATCGGGTGTATCTCCTGCTCCAAGGACCAGCAGTCCGGTGGTACGGGGGCATGCGTGATTAAGGATGATGACATGCCTTTTTTCAACGAAAAACTCCTCGCCTGCGACGGCCTCATAATAGGGGTGCCGGTCTATATCATGCCCCCCCCGGGGCACTTTAAGGTCCTCTGCGACAGGATAGGACCATCCCATGATATGGCCTGGCAGTTGGAGGCCAAAAAGATCGCCGAAAGCCAGGGAAGGGAGAGCGAGATCGATCCGAGGTTCTTCAAACCGAGGGTCAGCGGTTTTATCGCCGTGGGTGGAGCGCCAACACCGGATTGGCTCTCCATGGTGCTTCCCCTCATGAACCTTTTTACCTTTCCCATGCATATCCAGGTCGTCGATCAGATGCAGGTCATGGGGACACCATTGCCGGCCCAGATCGTACGCAACGAAGAGGCCCTGGAAAGGGCCCGGAGACTCGGAAAGAATGTCGTCGAGGCCGTTGGAAAGCCTGAGGATGAGTTGGAGTGGAAGGGGGATGAACCCGGCACCTGTCCCGCGTGTCACTCGAACCTCATGGTGGTGGGAAAGAGTTCAACTGTGGAGTGCGCCATCTGCGGCATCAAGGGGGAGCTTAAAGAGAAAAACGTAGAAATTACCGTGACTTTCCCCCAAGAGCAGCAGGATATTTCACGCCTGACCATGGAGGGTAAAAGGATGCATTTCGATGATGTGGTCAGGACCGTGGGGGCTAACATTCAGTACATGGGTGAGGTACAGGCAAAACTGAAAAAGTATGCAGCCCTGAAGGCGGTTAAGCCTAATTAGCCCGACTTTGGAAAATATTAAATTCCATATTAACGAAAAAGAGGTCGAAGCGGAAAAGGGCCGGACGGTTCTGGAAGCCGCCCTTGACAACGGTATCTATATTCCTCACATCCGCTCTCACCCGGACCTCCGACCCATAGGCAAATGCGGCTTATGTGTCGTCGAACTGGAAGGGGTCGAGGAGCCAACCGCTTCGTGCATGACACCGGTAGCGGAAGGAATGGTGGTCAGGACCAGCACACCTGAGCTGGAAAAGGTACGGCGTGAAGCCATGGCAATCCTGCTGGCCGATCACCCGCAAGAGTGCCTGGAGTGCAGTCAATATCTTAATTGTGAGCTTCAGTCGGTCAAGCAGTTTCTGGGAATTACGGAGGACTCCGGGGAGAAAAGGCATCTCAATCCGATTCCCGTTGACATCTCCAACCCGCTCTTTGTGCACGATCTCCTGCGCTGTATCCGGTGCGAGCGGTGCGTCAGGGCCTGCAACGATCTGCGGGGCGCCGGGGTGCTGCAACTCATGGAGATGGACGGCCAGATCCGAATCGGCATCCATGGGGGCAAAACCCTGGCCCAGGCCGGTTGCTGGTTTTGCGGCGCCTGCGTGGAGGTATGCCCGACCGGCGCCATGAGAGACCGGGAAGAACTCGTGAAGGGCAAAAAACGAAGGGAAGCGCTTGTCCCCTGCGCACATGCCTGTCCTGCAGGTGTCGATGTACCCCGCTACCTGCGGTTTATCCGGGAAAAAAAGTACCCTGAAGCAGTTGCTGTGATCCGGGAAAAGGTCCCCTTCCCCGGAGTCTTGGGCTACGTCTGTCACCACCCCTGCGAGAGGATCTGCCGCCGAAACGAAGTGAATGAGGCCGTTGCCATCAGGGAACTCAAGCGGTTTGCCGTGGAAATGGACGGAGAGAGGCTTTTGGAAAAAAATGCTTCCAGGAGATCCCCTACGGAAAAACGCGTTGCCGTGTGATCGGTTCGGGTCCAGCCGGGCTCACAGCTGCCTATTACCTCGCAAGGATGGGCCACGGGGTGACGGTGTTCGAAGCCCTTCCCTTTCCGGGCGGCATGATGCGCTTCGGCATCCCTGAATACCGGTTGCCCCGGGACGTGCTGGAAAGCGAAATTCAAGAGATCCAAAAGGCCGGGGTTGAAATAAGGACGAATTCCAGGATTGAATCCCTGGACAGCCTTTTCCTGGATCAAGGGTTTGATGCTGTTCTGGTCGCTCTGGGACGTCAGGCGAGCTTGAAACTGCCCTTGCCCGGAACGGGGCTGGAAGGGGTATGGAATGGTTTGAGTTTTCTCAAGGATTTCAACCTTTTGAAAAAGGTTGAAACCGGGAATCGAATCCTGGTTTTAGGCGGAGGAAATGTTGCATTTGACTGCGCCCGAGTCGCCCGCCGCCTCGGTGCGGAGGAAGTCGGCATCGCCTGCCTGGAATCCAGAGAAGGATTGTCGGCCACCCCCGAAGAGATCGAGCAGGGAGAGGAAGAAGGCATAACAATCTACCCTTCCCGGACCTTTACGGAAATATTGAAGGAAGAGGGGAAAATTACCGGCGTCGCCTGTCTCCGCGTGGCATCTTTTGAATTCGATCAGGACGGGAAGCCGGAAATTGAAACCATCGAAGGCTCGCATCATGTTCTAACCGCTGACACGATCATCCTGGCTGTCGGGCAACTGCCCGATGTCCCGGAGCCTTTCGATCTGGACCTTGATGAAAGGGGATTTATCGAGACAGATCCCTACACCTTTGACACCAGCGCGGAAGGCGTCTTTGCTGCGGGGGATGCGGTGCCGGGGAGCGCATCGGTGATCGAAGCCGTTGCATCGGGCAGAAGGGGGGCCGCTGCCCTGGATAAATACCTCGGGGGGGACGGCGAGATCGACAAAAACCTGGCGCCCCCTGCAGAAGCAACGCCCTGGCTGGGTCCGGGGGAAGGGTTTGCAGACCTGAAACGCTGCAGGGAGCCCAAGATCGGCGGGGCTGAACGGGTGAAAAGCTTCTGCAGCATCTCTCAAACCATGGATGAGGAGACAGCCGGATACGAATCGGCACGGTGTTTACAGTGCGACCTCAGACTGGGAATCACGCCTGTCAGGTTCTGGGGAGATTATTAGAATTAGAAGAGGAGGAGAAACCATGAGTAAATTGGAAACGGATGTCATTGTCGTTGCGGGCGGTGCCGCAGGTCTGGCGGCGGCCATATCCGCGGCACAGGGCGGTGCCGAAGTCATTGTTTTTGAGAAGGCCTCCACAACGGGCGGAACCGCCAACATGGGAATGGGTCCCCTGGGTATTGAAAGCCGACACACCCGGGCCAAACAGTTCAGACCCACAAAAGACGAGGCCTTTGAAGTTTTCATGGATTACACCCACTGGCGCGTCGATGCAAAACTGGTCCGGGCCTACCTGAACAAATCGGGGGACACGATCCACTGGCTCGAAGATCTGGGCGTCGAATTTGTGGAACCGGCATCCTATTTCCCGACCGCCTATCCCACGTGGCACCTGATCAAGCCCGAGAGCGGCAACCCCGGTCCCATGGCCTCGGGCACCATGATGAAGATCATGACGGAAAAAGCCAAGGAGATGGGCGTCAAGATCATGCTTCAAACCCCCGCCCAAAAGCTCATCATCCGAGATGGCCGGATTGCCGGCGTTGAGGCCGAAGACAAATCCGGTGAGACCATCGAGGCGGCCGCCAAGGCCGTGATTGTCGCAACGGGGGGGTTCGGCGACAACCCGCAGATGATCAAAAAGCTTACAGGATACGATTTCGGCAAGGATCTCTATTCTTTTCGAATCCCCGGCATGGAGGGGGACGGCCTGCGAATGGCTTGGGAAGCAGGGGCCGCGAAGACTGAAATGCACATGGAGCTCATATACGGTATGCCGGACATGATGGCCATCGGGCCGGAACTCCACGAGGCCTGCCGCCAGCCCCACCTCATGGTCAACCTCCTTGGAGAGCGTTTTCTTAACGAAGGGATCATGCCGAATACGACATTCACCGGGAATGCCATCTCCATGCAGAAGGACCGGTGCGCTTTCCTCCTCTTCGATGAGAAGATCAAAAAAGAGATGGAAGAGGCTTTTGACTTTTTGAGCGTCGTCTTCCCCTTCCCGCGCATAGGAGACTTCGACCGGAGCATCCAAAACGCACTGGACCAGGGCTACAAACACCTCTTTGTCGCGGACTCCATTGAGGAGCTGGCGGAAAAGACGGGGATCGACCCCGGCGGATTGGAAAAAACTGTCCAGGAATACAACCAGTCCTGCGAAAAGGGCTATGATGATCTCTTCAACAAGGATCACAGGTATCTCAGGCCGGTCCGGAACCCCAGGTTCTACGCTGCCAGGCACCTGCCGAGTGCCTACGGCAGCGTCGGCGGGATCAAAATCAATCACAAAACCGAGGTTCTTGACAAAAACTGGAAGACCATACCCGGACTCTATGCCGGGGGGAAC
>JBAPTR010000186.1:0-12820 GCA_049282265.1 Desulfatiglandaceae bacterium
TATACCCTGGCCGCAGGAACACTGATCATGGTCCTGGTGGGTTTCGCATCCTTGCTCCTGGTGGGGCTTTTCAGGCACATGGGGCCTTTTGAGATGGTTCAGTCCTATCTCAAGACCAATCTCAAGGAGGCCCTTGAAATGTACAAGGACATGGGGCTGGAACAAGAGAAGACCGTCGAAATACAGGCCTACGGCAAAGCACTGATTGACGCCATTGCCAGGATTTATCCTGCTCTTTTGGTTGTCGGTTCGACATTTGTCGTCTGGTTGAATGTGATTTTGGGCGGGCAGATACTTCGAAGGGCCGGCCTGGAATACCCGCTGTTCCCAAATGCTGATCGGTGGCAGGCGCCTGAGATATTGATTTGGGGCCTGATAGCGACAGGTTTTTCTTTATTTTTGAGGTTGGACGTTATAAGGTTACTGGCCATGAACGGTCTCATCATTTTGATGACCGTCTATCTGTTCCAGGGCATTTCTATCCTCATTTTCTTTTTGAACAAGTACAAAGCGCCGACATGGATTCGAGGTGCTATTTGGTTCCTGTTGCTTTTTCAACAGATTTTCCTGCTCGTAGTTGCCCTGGCGGGTGTGTTTGATCAATGGGTGGATTTTAGAAAAATCCGTAAGAAGTTAGCTAGTTGATTTTACTGATGGAGGAAAAAGTTATGGAGATTATTTTACGACAGGACATGGATGAAATAGGCCTTGAAGGAGACATCATAAAGGTCTCAAATGGCTATGCGAGGAACTATTTGATCCCCAAGGGTTTTGCTTTCGAGGCCTCCCCACAAAATGTCAAGTCCCTTGAGCTTCGGCGAAAAAAGATTGAAGTCCGGAAGTTGAAGGCCAGGGAAGACGCAGAGAAATACAGTGAAATGCTGGCAGGGACTATCGTTAATCTCACCCAGAAAGCCGGTGATGAGGGGAAACTCTACGGTTCGGTAACGAGCATGGATATTGCCGAGGGACTTGAAAGCCTGGACATCGTCGTCGATCGGCGGAAGATTATGCTGGACAAACCCATCAAGAGCCTGGGTGAATTTGATGTCTCTGTGAGGATATATCCCGGGGTCATTGCTTCTATCAAGGTTGTGGTGTCTCCCGAAGAGGAGAGCGCTTAGTCTTGCTCACCGTTTTACACCCGCTGGACCCTCGAGGGTGTGCAGGGGAATGAAGTACCATGGCAAGGGCAAAAGAACAGGCATCGACCACCTACCTGAAAGTTCCGCCAAATAATGTCGAGGCGGAGCAGGCCATCCTTGGTGGCATATTGATCAACAATGACGCCCTGAATCAGGTCGCGGACCTCCTCCGACCCGATGACTTCTATCGTGAAGCACACACGGCCCTGTTTGAGGGAATGCTGGAATTATATAACTCCAGTGAGCCCATTGATATCATCACCCTGTCCGAGGTCCTGAGGAAAAGGGATCTCCTTGAGACGGCCGGCGGCACTGACTATCTTGCTTCCCTTGTTGAGGCGGTTTCCACATCCGCCGGGGCCGCCCACCATGCCGAGATCGTCAAAAACCAATCCGTCAGAAGAAAACTCATTCATCAGTGTTCCGCCATTTCCGAATCCTGCTTCCAGAACTGGAGAGAAACGGATGATCTTCTGGAGCTGGCCGAACAATCTATCTTTGATATCGCCGAAGAGCGGGTCAAAGAAGGTTTTTCCAGCCTGCAAGATGTCATTACGGGCAGCTTCAAGAAACTGGAAAGCGTGGCGGAAGTTGATGGGTACGTCACGGGTATTCCAACGGGATTTCGTGATCTCGACCGGTTGACGTCCGGGTTCCAGCCCTCGGAAGTCATCATTATTGCGGGCAGACCCAGTATGGGAAAGACGGCATTGGCCTTGAACATAGGTTACAATGCCGCCGAGCGGACCGGGAAGGGGGTGGCCGTTTTTTCCCTGGAGATGTCTAAACTCCAACTTGGGATTCGCCTGTTGGGATTTGATTCAGGCATCAACGCGACCAAGCTGCGGACCGGGTTTCTGAGAGATCAGGACTGGGAGAGATTGACCCATTCGGCCAATCACCTTGCTGAAATGCCCATCTTTATTGATGACAGTTCCGCCATCGGAGTCCTGGAAATGAAGGCCAAATGCAGGCGCCTGATGAAGAGACAGGGGCTCGCCATGGTTATTGTGGACTATCTCCAACTGATCCATGGAAGAAGCTCGGCGGAATCCAGGCAGCTTGAAATTTCCGAGATATCCAGGGCCATGAAAGGACTGGCCAAGGATCTGAATGTGCCCGTTCTGGCCCTGTCGCAGCTCAACAGAAAGGTGGAAGATCGCCCCAACAGAAGGCCCCAATTGGCGGACCTTAGAGAAAGTGGCGCGATTGAACAGGATGCGGATGTTATCGCTTTCATCTACAGAGATGAGGTTTACCACGCGACATCGGATGAGAACAGAAATATTGCTGAAATTATTATTGCTAAACAACGAAACGGGCCGACGGGATTTTTCAAGTTGACTTTTTTGAAAGAATTGACCCTCTTTAAAGACCATATTGAGGAAGAGACCATGAGCTGAACAACTTCTGAAAAAGATTCCCATGCCCTCATCCTGAGTACGGACGTATGACCATTATGCCAATACAGATATAGAGGTATAGAGCAATCAACAGGGTTTACGGTAAAACGAGCGGCATCAAACCAAGTCAGCAAAAAAGACTTCAAAATCTCTACCGACGAAAGATCTATCCATCTGACATCATTTCCCCCGAGTTGACGCGTCAAGTATCCGCACTTTCCAGAGAAATCAAAAGGCAGGTCGGCCTCCTGATCACGCGCAAGGGCCGGATTTCCCATGTGGTGGTGGGGAACAACAAGCGTATCTGGATTCCACAACTGCTAAAAATCAGGACAGGGACCGGGCGTCTCAGAGGTCTGCGCTTTGTCCATACCCACCTGGGAAAAGAACCCTTATCCAGGGAAGACATGACGGACCTGGTCCTGATCGGTCTGGACCTTATGGGGTGTATCGAGGTCGACCATGAAGGGGTTCCCGGACCCATATCCTATGGCCATTTTTTGCCGGGTGATCGCACCGGTAAAGGATATGTCGTGCAGCGGGTCCAGGACATGGGCCGGCTCAAAGTGGACTTCATTCAGTTGATACAGTCCCTGGAAGATGAACTATCTCGCAAATGGCTGGGACGGTCATTCAAGACGAGGGAAAGGGCCCTCCTGGTCGGCGCCACAACGGGAGCCAAATGGGCCGAAGAGGAATCACTTAATGAGTTGGAGGCCCTGGCCGTTTCCAATGAGGTTGAAGTAGCCGGCAAGGTGGTCCAGCGGATCAAGGGCATCGACACACGCTTTATGATGGGGAGAGGGCGATTGGGTGAATTGGTCCTGCATTGTCTCCAGACAGGAGCGGATCTGTTGATTTTCAATCAGGAGCTGACGCCCGCCCAGGTCAAGAGCCTGACGGATTTCACAGAAATGAGGATTATCGATCGAAGCCAGCTCATCCTTGATATTTTTTCAAGACGTGCAGTGACCAGGGAAGGCAAGATCCAGGTGGAGCTGGCACAGCTCAACTACCTCCTCCCCCGCCTGGCCACCAAAAACACGGCCATGTCCAGGTTGACCGGCGGCATAGGAGGCAGGGGGCCTGGTGAGACAAAACTGGAAATCAACCGGCGGCGGGTCTATGAGCGCATCGCAAAACTCAACCGCGATCTGGCCGGTATCGGCCGCCAAAGACAGGGACGAAGGCGGTTAAGAAAAAGGCGTGAACTTCCCGTGATTTCCATAGTCGGTTACACCAATGCCGGAAAATCCACCCTCTTGAATGCCCTCACGGGCAGCCATGTTCACACGGGAAATCGCCTTTTTGAGACCCTTGATCCCAGCAGTCGCAGGTTGAGATTTCCCCGGGAGCGGGAAGCCATCATTACGGATACCGTCGGGTTTATTCGCGATCTTCCTCGGAGCCTGATGGAGGCTTTTGCTGCTACCCTTGAGGAATTTAATGATTCGGATCTCCTGCTCCACGTGGTTGATGCGTCCGGGAAGCGCATGGAGCAGGAGATCAATACGGTTGAAGATATCCTGAGAAAGCTGGACCTTACGGAGATTCCCCTGCTCCTTGTACTGAATAAATGCGATCGTCTAAAAACGTTGGAAGCCAGGATGCTCCAGAAAAGAACGGGAGGGGTGACCCTTTCGGCCATACACCCTCCCACTTTGAAACCGTTGGTGAGCAGAATAGAAAAGATTATATGGCGGCACTCTTCCAGCCCCTAGATTTTTCAATTCTTCCGGAGTCCGTCAGGACGAGGCATTCATATCTGGGCAGGGCATTGATGAAGCGGATACCCTGGGTGGGATTCATTACGAACACCGTCGTTGAAAGTGCATCTGCCTCCATGGTGGTTGGGGCCTTTATAGAGACACTGGTGTCGGTACGCGGTGAGTATCCGGTCCTTGGGTTCACAATGTGATAAAACAGCTTTTCCTTATCGAAATACACCTCGTAATTTCCTGATGTCGCAATGGCGCCGTCGTTCATGTGGATGATGTCCGGGTAATGTTTCTTTTTGTGAGGATCCTGGATAGCTATGGTCCAGGGCCTCCCGCCCTTTTTATGACCCTTGGTCCTGATATCACCACCCGCGTTGATCAGGAAGTTTCCTATCCGGTGTCCGGCCAGGACATCCGCGGCCCGGTCGACAATATAACCTTTCGCTATGCCGTCAAGTGTAATCGCCATGCCCGATTTATTGAATCGGATTGTCCGCCCCTTCATCTCAATGCGGGTTGCGTCCACTCGGGTGAGAAGGTCATGGATTTCTGTTTCAGTGGGGGGCAGATAGGCACCCTTTCCCAGCTGTTCCTTGAAGAGATCCACAATAGGTGCTACGGAAATATCGAAACAGCCCTTGCTCACGCGATAGAAATCAAGGGAGCTTCCCACGACGCTTCTCACTTCATCAGGCGCATCCCGCAGGATTCCATCCCTGTTCAGGAGACCCACGGGAGAGCCGGCATCGAATCGCGTCATGAGGCCCGTCAGCCGGTCGATCTCTTCAAAAGCCTTACCCATGGCCTCTTCAGCCTGATCCCTGGAGCCATGGATGAGGGTCATGGAGACGAACGTCCCCATATCCAGCCTGACCCTGGATACTTTATACATTTTTCGATTGAATTTAACGGCCTCTGCCGTAAGCGGTACCATCGCTGCAGTTCCCAGGCCCGCACCGAGAATTCCTGACATCTTCAGGAAAGATCTCCGGTTCATGCTTCCGAACCTTTGAGAAAAGATGGTCTGTTTTTCCATTTTTATTCCTCCGTTGCGCATCAGGAGCGGTTTAGCCGGGTTCACCTCCAACCCAAACCCGGGCGCCCTGATGCAGCTCTTGTTTTATAACCGGACCTAAGCAGCAGAAGCTGCTTCCTTTTGTTGTGATCCTTCTTTGGGGGGAGAAAAATACCTGAAGATATTGCGCGGGCATTTTTCCACACAGATTTCCCCACATTCAGGGCCGTAATCCGTACACAGCTTATTATCGATGTTGACGATGCCGTCATTCATGCTGACCGCCTTGGCAGGACAGACCTTGATACACATTTTACAGGAAATACATCCCACCCCACAGACGGTCTTTACGGTCTTCCCGGGATCTTTTGTAGAACAGGGTACCCAGACCCGGGCCTTGAGGGGTATGAGTTCGATAATGCCTTTTGGGCAGGTCCGGACACAGGTCCCGCAACCGACGCAAAGTTCCGGGTCAACCACAGGAAATCCTTCCACCATGTGGATGGCATCAAACGGACAGGCGGTTGCACAATCCCCCAGACCGATGCAGGCATAGTGACAGGCCAGAGGTCCGCCAAAGGCCAGATCGGCTGCAGCGCACGTCTGGTAACCAACATAATGCTGTTTCTGTAGAACCTGTCCTTCGATGCGCGAACAGCGGGGCTCAGCCACCATGTCTTCCACCGCCGTCATCTGCTTTCCCGTGATCTCAGCAACCAGTTTGGCGACCTCCTCCTTTCCGGGAAAACACAGGTTGGATTCCACCTCCGGGTCGTTTACGACGGCCTCTGCGTAACCTTCGCATCCAGCGAAGCCGCAACCCCCTCACTGGGCCCCTGCCAGGATTTCGAGCACTTCCTCCACCTTGGGGTTCACCTTCACTGCAAACTTGTGGGCGGCGAGGGCAAGGCCGATTCCGAAAAACAGGCCTATACAACCCAACAATGCCATGCCCCCGACGGCCAATTTCATCAACAATGGATCCATTCAAACCCCTGCTTTCTTTTTCAGACAGGATGAACAGGTTATACATGATTGCAAAAACATTATCAAGATCTCAAAATATCGACATCCCGGAAAAGCCCAGGAAGGCGAGAGCAAAAAGTCCCGCCACCACAAAGGCAATGGGAAGTCCCCTGTAGGTCGGCGGGACATTGGCCAGTTCCAGCCGTTCACGCACGGAGGACATCATGAACAGGGCCACTAGAAATCCGAGACCGGCGCCGAGCGACAGCATGAGACTTTCCCATGCATTGTATTCGTTGTCCGCGAGAATCAAGGGAACCGCCAGGATAATGCAATTGGCGATAACCAGGACCAGGTAGACCCCGAAGGCCTTAAAGAGTACCGGGTTAACTTTTCTCAATACGGTATCAACGGCTTGGACCGACAGGGACACCAGGCCGATGAAGACAACGATCTGCAAATAATCCAGATGAAAAGGTTTCAGCACGAACTGGTAGAGGGCCCAGGACATCATGGCACTGACCACCATGACAATGGTGAAAGTGATTCCCATTCCGACAGCTGTTGATTTTTTCTGAGAGGTTCCGAAAAACACGCAGAGTCCGAGGTATTTCGTAAACACGAAATTCTGAATAAGCATTGCCCCGATGAGTATGGAGAAAAGAAAGCCGAGGTAGAGCTTCTTGACCGTTACGACAGCGGTCCCAAGGGACCTGCCGCCCGACATGATATCCTTTATGGTGACCATGTGCGGTTGATCCTGATTCAACTCCTCCTGAAAATGCAGCGTCACGTCTTGTCCATTCTTCGAGAGATGAATGCTTGCAAGCGGTAAACCGATATCGGGGTCAGACTTCTCATAGACACGATAATGAGACACATCCGTTGCCCACGCTTCGTCTACCGGCGCGGCAAAGGTGATGACGATATCATGGTTTCCCTTGAAGGCGGTTTCCTTCACAAAACGGTTTTGCGGCTCACAACCCGCCGTTAAGAGCAGGATCATCAGGAAAGCAGTCCCGAAGGCAAGAAAGCTGCAGCGTTTTATACAACCCATGAGGCCCTCATCCAATCCTTTTTTTCATCCGGTTAAAAACAATTTCAATATAGTTGTACAAAGCCATCATAAATCCGACACAAAAAAAACCTGCCAGTGGAAGGGCGAAAAAAAGGAGCGGGCGGAAGCCGAGGACATCGTGCCCGAGCAGCGTACCCATCCCCAAGAGTTCCCGGACAAAGCCGAGAGAGACCATCCCGAAGAGGAATCCAAGGCCCATTCCGAAACCATCGAAAAAGGATTTGCCGACGGTGTTCTTGCAGGCAAAAACCTCCAATCGCATGGTGATGATGGCGAAAGCCACAATCAGTTTGATAAAAATACCCATGGCCTTGTACGCCACCGGGGCATACGCGGACAGCACGAGGTCTATAACCGTAACCCAGGTAGCGATGGTCAGGGTGTAGGTGGGGATTCGAATCCGTGGGTGGATGTAGTCCTTTATGAGGGCGATGGTGCAGCTGGAACACACCTGTACGAAGAGGACAGCCACCCCGAGCATCAGGCCGTTCATCACGGTGGTGCTGATTCCCACGGCAGGACACATGGAAAGGGCCAAACGAAAGATGGGATTTTCGTTCAACAGGCCGTTAAAAACCAGTTGTGCGGGTGTCTTTGTTGTTACCAATGGAGAATCCCTCCTTATTCCGAACGGAACATTTCCTGAAATTGCTAAAATGCGGCCGGAATATGTCCTTGAGCAAGCGCACGGTCTAGGATGTTCGTTCGGTAAGCAAACTTCTTGACCATATTCCTGATCCCCGTCGTAACGCAGCGGCTGGATATGGTGGCCCCGGTCAGGGCATAGATGTCAGCATTTTCGTATTTCGCGCGGATTTCGTCAATCTGTTCCCGGGTGAACATGCCCTTTTTCGATTTTTCCCTTTCGAGATATTTCCTGTACTCCGGGGGGAGAGGTTTTTTCACAACTTGTAACGTCTTCATTCTCTTAAAGGATTTGTCAACAAACTGATTCTTGAAATAGTCCTGGCTGATTTCACCACCCAATCCCGGATCTTCTTCCTGTTCCAGAATATCGAGCCCTTTGACGGTGAAAGAGGGCTTCAGGGCGAGCATGACCTTGATAAAAGTCTTGAATCCGGGGAACTCACCTGGGATCAGGTAGGCCAGACGCTTGCCTCCCAGCAGGGCCACAATGAAGGAATCAGCATAGGTGAACTGATTCGGCGGTTTCAAGACCTCTTTCAATGCCGCCTCCCTCTCGGACATTTCAACGGCCTTGTCAGGGGACAAGGCGAGGCTGAAGTGGCCTTTCAGTTTTCCGGTCAAATCAATCAAAAGGAGCTCGTAGCCCGTTCCCCCTTCTTTTTTGATGGGTATCAGGTATCCGAGAAACTGGGATCCCTGATCCGTGATGAGGTACCTGTAAACGGAAAGAAGCTTCAGATCCGATGGGGCTGGATGGGACTCGGAATATCCCAGGAGCCCCAGCATGGTGCCCTGGACATCCATAAAAGCGTTGTGCTTCTTGGCCTTGTCGGTGACCGTGAAGACCGCTCCCATGATAAATGCGGCGATCAGGCAGGAAACGGTCAATCCGATGGTAATTCGTAGGATCTGTCTCATTTGGAAACACCCTTTTGCGGAGCAAAACGTTTGGGGCCGAACCATTGCTCAAATGCCGGAGTAAGCGGGTTCATGAGAAGAATGGCATAGCATATGCCCTCCGGATAGCCGCCTTTCAGCCTGATGAGGACGGTGATTGCCCCGATACAGACGCCGAAAATAAGCTTGGCGTTTTTCTGGGTGGGGGATGTAACATAATCCGTGGCCATGAAAAAGGCCCCCAACATAATTCCTCCTGACAGGACCGCAAGAAGTGGGTTGCCTGTAAAGAGCCTTTCGCCCCCGAAGATCCAGGTGAAAAACGCCACCGACACAATGACCGCCGCGGGCATGTGCCAGGTGATGTAACCCCTGTAGATCAGGTAGAGCCCGCCCAAAAGGAGGAGCAGGGCCGAGGTCTCCCCGATGCATCCCGGGCGCCACCCTATGAAAAAGTTCTCATAAATGCTCGAAAGTGAGCCGAATTTTTCGATGACACCGGCAATGCCATAATGTTTCAGGACGAAAAGAGGGGTAGCGGTGCTGACCGCGTCCACCCCTGTTCCCATGTATCTGAATATGGATCCGTCGCGGATGGGGGATAGCCAGGCGGAGGTCATGGCAACGGGAAAACTGGCGACAAGAAATGCCCTGCCGACGAGCGCCGGGTTGAAGAAGTTGAAACCTATGCCTCCAAGGAGGATCTTGGCCACATAGATGGCCATGACTGCACCGAGAATGGGCATCCAGTAGGGAACGCCCGGCGGAATGATATAGGCCAGCAGCATGCCGGTGATGACGGCACTTCCATCCCGGATGGTTACAGGTCTTCGAAGCAGCTTCTGGGAAACGGCCTCGGTTGCCACACAGGCGGCGACGCTGATCAGGGTGATGATAAGGGTCTGGAACCCGAATACAAAAATCGAAAGAATCAAGGGAGGAACCAGACACCCCGCAACGGTCCACATGATCTTTTCAACGGATTCACCGCTTTTGATGTGGGGGGATACCGAAACGGTCCACAGTTGGGGACCAGCCACCGTCAATCCGCTATTTTTCGTTTCCTTTTCGATGGTGCACTCCTGAATGCCGGTTTGTCTCCGATGAAGAACATCCCTAGATTATCTTTTCGCCTTCCTTTTGGCCAGCCTGATAAATTGTACGAGGGGCCGTTTCGCAGGGCAGACAAAGGCACAGCAGCCGCATTCGAAACATTCAAAGATCCCGAATGGGGACGTCTCTTCAGCCCGTCCGGCCTCCACATAGATTCCGATTTCGTTGGGGGAGAGCCCCATGGGGCAGGCTTCCAGGCACCACCCGCAGCGAATACACTGACCGTGGGGACGCGTGTCGATCTCTTCATCTGTAAGGAACAGGACGCCTGAAGTGGTCTTGGTCACCGGCATTTCGAGGCTGGGGACGGCGAAACCCATCATGGGGCCCCCAAGGACCACCTTGGCCAGGTTTGAGCGGGTCCCTCCGAGGAAGGAGACAATGTCGCTCAGCCTGGTGCCTATTTTCACCAGGAGATTGGCGGGCCTTTCTATCCCCTTTCCGGAAATGGTAACGACCTTTTCGTAGAGGGCCTTTTTCAATGCAACGGCCTCAAAGATGGCCTTGGTTGTCCCTATATTCTGTACAATTACTCCCACGTCAAAAGGCAAGCCGAATCCCGGGACTTTCCGTCCCGTGGTACTCTGAATCAGTTGTTTTTCTGATCCCTGGGGATATTTTACCTTCAAGGCGTCCACACGGATGTGAAAACCGTTCGAGGCGGAGACCTCTGCCGCCTTTCTCATGATATCAATGGCATCCGACTTGTTCTCTTCAATGCCCACGTGACACTCACTTATGCCGAGAATGGTCAGAATAATCTTGGCACCCTCAATAATCTCTTCAGGGTGATCGAGCATGGCACGATGATCCGTCGTGAGATACGGCTCGCACTCTGCGCCATTCAGGACGAGTGTGTCCACCTTGGCCTCGGGAGGAGGCGCCAGTTTGACATGGGTGGGGAAACCGGCCCCTCCGATACCCACCACTCCCGCGTTCCTTATCCTGGTTAGCAGCTCATCCCGGGACAATTTTGTCCAGTCATCACGTTCATATGCTCTAGGTTGAGCGGAGCTGTCAGTTTGTATGGTGACCGAGGGGGCGGTCACGGAAATGGGGTGGGGTGAGGTCCCGATATTCTTGACGACGCCCGTTACGCTGCTGTGTATATTGGCGCCAAGACCATTCTCAACCTGTCCGATGAGGTCTCCCTCTTGGACCTCATCCTTTTTCGCCACCAGCGGCGTGCAGGGAGCACCAAAGTGCTGGTTCAGCAGAATTTCAACCTCGTCGGGAACGGGCAAGGTTTCCACTGGCAGATGCTCTGTCAGAGACTTGAATTCATGCGGGTGGACGCCGCCTTTTGGAAATGTCAATAAGGATTCAGTCATTGTTGCCTGGCCGAGAGTTGTTGAAAATGAAACCTTCTTTCTAATCCGAATTTCCCAAAGTGTAAAAATCGTTCATATTAAAAACATTAGGAAAAATGTCAAGAAAAAACTGGCCGGTGTGTCGAGCAGGGACCTGCACAGGTCGATGTCGGGAGTGCGGAAGATCAAAGCAGTGGAGGGGTTCATGGCATTTCGAGCAAAGCCCTGGCAGCCTTCACGTCCTGATGGATCTGCCGGGCGAGTTCTTCGATACTCTCGAACGTCTTTTCAGGTCTCAAGTGTTTCATAAATCTGACCTTGATGGCCCGGCCCAACAGGTCTTCGGAAAAATCCAGGATATGGGTTTCAATGGAAAGGGGTCCCTGGCCGAAGGTGGGGTTGTGACCGATATTGGTTACGCCATTGTATTTGTGATGGTCAATGAGGACCTGAACGGCATAAACGCCCTCTTTGGGGATCAATTCATCCACCAATTCCAGGTTGGCTGTGGGAAATCCAAGGAGTCTCCCTCCACGATTCTTCCCCTTCACGACGGTTCCGGAAATCTGGTAGTCCCGCCCCAACAGTGTCTTTGCGTCCGGAAGATTTCCGGCCCGTACCAGTTCTCGGATGGAAGTGCTTGATACCACCTTGCCGCCGATAAGCACGGGCTGCACCACATGCACCTGAAAACCCAGGTCTTCCCCCATCTGGAAAAGGAGATCGATGTTCCCCGTTCTTTGGTGACCGAAGGTATAGTCATAACCCACGACCAGTTCCCTGATACCGATTTTCTCCACAAGAATGTTCCTGACAAAGTCCTCCGCCCCTATGCCGGCAAAGGTTTTGTCAAATCGAATGCAGAAGATCACATCGATGGCGGCCCGGGTGATGAGTTCCAGTTTTTGCTCTGTGGGTGTAATGAGGAGGGGGGGGATCCCAGGCTTCATTATCTTCAGAGGGTGGGGTTGAAAGGTCATGACAGCCGATTGGCCTTCAAGAGCACTGGCACGTCTCTTGACTTTTTCGAAGAGTGCAAGATGTCCACGGTGAACGCCGTCGAAGTTTCCAATGGTCAATACGGGGTTTGTTAAGGGTGATAAAAGGTGCTCGAGATTATTTATCATTATTGCAGTCACGTTTGACCTCAATGCTTGTATAGTCGCTGTTCAAAAACGTTCCTCTCTTGATGATTTACTCTTTGATGGCTTTGTAAAAAGTCATCATCCTGCCCATGGACGGGCACGCAAATCAATGGGGTGCATGGCAACCCGTTGATTTGTAAGGAGATCGAAAATCACACTTTTCGATCTCCGTGAGAAAAAAGTCCTGAGGACCGGACTTTTTACGGTTCCATCATTGTGGTGCCAAAAGATTATTGACAACCGATGGTGCATAATATAGAGTCTCACCCGTAAAAGATCAAGTTGTTTGATGTGTGCCGAAGTGGCGGAACTGGTAGACGCGCTAGGTTCAGGGTCTAGTGGGCGGACGCCTGTGGGAGTTCGAGTCTCCCCTTCGGCACCA
>JBAPTR010000187.1:0-2880 GCA_049282265.1 Desulfatiglandaceae bacterium
AAGCAGATTATGCAGATGAGGAACCTTCAGTTGCCGGCCCTGGTCCCTTATGAGGAACAACTGGATTTTGTCAAAGCGCTCGCCGAATATCAAGAATTGCCCTCATTCAAAAGACTCCTGAACGATATTGCCATGGGTATGCCGAAAAAGACTTTCATTGATGTGCTGAAGGCGGATTATCAAAAAGGTGCATTAGGGGTTGAAGTGTTGGCGCGTATGGAATTACCCTTTGACAAAGCTCACAGAGGTTACCAGGAATTTGCAAAAATGATTACAAAAATGGGTTATTCAACAGAAAAGAGCGATTTCCAGACGACCATTCATGAATCACATTTTGTCTCCACATTCAAGAAGAAGGCGAGATGAAGAGAAAATACTACCCCATTTATGTTGTCGCTTTTTTCCTGGTAGTCATTTCGGCCGTGTCGTTTCGGTGTTATCAGGTCCTGGAAGAAAACCGGTATCGGGTGACAAAACCGTTTCTGAAGCCCATGCCTGAAGTCCTTGTTCCGAAAGTGGAGACTGTTCGGGAAATGGCCAGGCTGGAAAGAATCATGGCCGAGTTGGCCAAACCAACGGCTGAAAAGGAATGGCCCGTCAACCTGGTGCCTTTCGGCTATCGGCCGGTCGGGAAAAACCATGGCACATCGGGCAAGAACAATTTGCCGGACCTGGCGAACCATTCCTTGAGCATGATTTTTGTAGGGGATCACAAAGGATTCTGCATCATCGATGGTCGTTTTTACCCCGGCGGATCTGAACTGCCGGACGGATCCAGGATTGTGATGGTAAAGCGCGATCGCGTTCTTCTTAGGAAGGGGCATATCAAGAGATGGATCATGATGAAAACCCTGGAGGAGTCTTTCAAAACGCAGACGGATCAAGCAGGAGAACCCTTATCATGAATTTCAAGCAACTTGGAGCAGCTTTACTGATTTTCATAATGGGAGGCTGCAGCAATGCTTCCTCACTGCTGAAAGAGCCGAACAGGCCACATCCAGTGGTCATTCCAAAGGAAATCATCAGGGAATCCCACAGAACGGCCGAGATCCAGAAAGAGCTCACCACGGCACTGGAAAAAAAGGCCCCCAGAGAGGTCATGGTGGAACCGATCATGCCTGCCTATGACCCCCTTGAGGATCATATGGTTTCCTTCTCCATGGTGGACGAAGATCTCAAGCTGGTCCTTTATTCCCTCGCCCAGTCGGTGGGCATGAATCTCATCATGGATCCGGTCGTCAGTGGTGAAAAGCGACTCGTGACCCTCAATTTTCAAAATGTCTCGGCCGCGACAGTTCTCAGGGAGATCCTCAGGACCTATGATCTCTACTACGAGATTGATCAGAATGTTATTCGCATCAAACCGTTTGAAGAACGTTTCTATGAACTTAATTTTCTGGATACCAGTACGGATATGTCTTTTGATGTTGGAGGTGATGTCCTGGGAGCCGGTGAGACGGATACGGCGAGGGGGCTCTCAGGCAAGTTCAAGCTATCCGGTAAAGGGGGAAGCAAGGGAAACACCTACGATATTCTGGAACAAATGCTTCAGCGCGTCGTTTCCAAGGGGGGGAAGTATTCTTTAAACCGGGTAGCGGGAAGTCTATATGTCAAGGACACTCCAGGGGTGATCCGATCCCTTACCAGGCTCATCAATCATTTGAAGGAAATGCTTTCCAGACAGGTCTTAATAGAGGCCCGGGTCATAGAGGTGACCCTTTCCGATGCCTATTCGTACGGCATTGACTGGGAAGTCCTCAGGCAGGAACTCGGAGGCACGGCCACGAAGCTGAACAGGGCTGCCTGGTCGCTGGGACAAGGGCTGGTCCTCAGTGGATATCACCGCGCATTGAACCTGGATGTGACACTGAATGCCTTGCACAGCTTCGGTGACAGCAAGATTGTATCCAACCCGAGTATCCGGGCCAAACACGGCAAACCTGCTATTATCAGCGTGGGGACCTCACTCACCTACAAGAAGAGTGTAAATACCACCACCACGACCGGCACATCGGAAAATCTGCTGTCCTCGAACGTAGAGGTTTCCACAGTCTTTGACGGGCTTATCCTCGGGATTGTACCTTTTATACAGGAAAACGGTCGAATAACCCTCCTCATCAATCCTATCAAGAGTGACGTGGACCCTGCCAGCATAGAGCCGGTGGCCGTATCCCAGAACTCTGCCGACAGCATTTCGCTTCCGAAGGTCAGCATCAAGGAGATCAGCACGACCATCGGGATCAATAGCGGTGATGAGATTGTTCTCGGCGGTCTTATTGACAGGCACCGGAAGAAACAGGAGAAAGGATTCCCCATACTTTCGCGCATTCCCGTGTTGGGATATCTTTTCAGGAACGAAACCATGGAGGACGAAACAAGGGAACTGGTCATCGTTTTGAAGGTCACCATTATCTGATTAATTGGTCCTGAAAAGGGCCTGAAATGGGCAAATGATTCATGAGTGTTATTTTCAAAACACTGCAGAAACTCCGGCACACCGGGCAAGTGGGTCATCCGACCTATGTGGAATCCCGACGGAAGAGGCGCGGTTATTCCTCTGGACGTATCTTTCTGCCTGTGGGCCTATTTGTGGCCGTGGTCCTCCTGGTCCTTTCATTGGCCTGGTGGGATTCGAGGACGACCATGAGTCACGTGGAAAATAAGTGGGAGCAGAACGCAAAGATCCAAAAAAAAGTCCCATCTCGGGCAAGGGAAGCTCAACCGTCCGAAAGGATATCTGATTTGCGAGAACCAGGCAATATAGCCGAGCCGCTTTTTGAGAAACCCCTCCAAACCGAGGGGTTGTCTTCAGACCCTTCCACGGTATCGGGGCCCTATCTCCTGTCACCGATAACAAAAAACCAACCTAAGCGCGAGTCT
>JBAPTR010000188.1:0-51997 GCA_049282265.1 Desulfatiglandaceae bacterium
CTCTTTTTCAGACCCTTTCTAAACACTTCGGAGGGAATGGACGCCGATTTGGGGTTTAGCGTAAATTCATAGAAGCGCGTGGGGTTTGGGAGACATAAACCCCAAATAGGCGTCCATGTCGGAGCCCCTGCCAAGTGCACTATGAGAAAGGGTCTGAAAAAGACTCTCAGGCCCTCCTCCTGGTGCAGCAAATAAAATGGCTCGCTATGAGGAGCAGGTCGCGACTTCGTTGGAAGTCCGTCCGTGGATATTTTACTGACGAAAACCAAAAAGTGTGATTTTCTGTTTTCTTACAAATCAAAGGGTTGCGATGCATCCCATTGATTTGTGTGCCCGTTCATGGGCACCATGATGACTTTTTACAAAGCCATCAATATTGAGCAGATAAGGAGGAAAACTATGAATCTCGCCGCATTTCCGAGAAGACGTTATACGGAAGGACAAACACCCATTGAAAGTGTACGCCGGTTTTCTCAAGCCCTTGGCGGTCCCAATATCTATATCAAAAGGGATGATCTTTTGGGACTCACGGCAGGCGGAAATAAAACGCGCAAGCTGGAATTTCTTGTTGCGGATGCGCTTTCTGCTGGTGCTGATACACTTATCACCTGCGGGGCAATTCAATCCAATCACTGCCGCCTTACCCTGTCCGCGGCAGTGAAGGAAGGGCTGAAATGCAGGCTTGTCCTGGAAGAACGTGTTCCCGGCACCTTTGACCCAAAGGCCGGAGGGAATAATTTTATCTTCAACCTGTTGGGTGTGGAAGATATCAAGGTGGTCCCGGGAGGATCAGACATGATGGCGGCCATGCAGGACGTTGCAGAAGAGGTTTCTGCCGCAGGCCGTAAGGCATACATTATTCCCGGGGGCGGGTCAAATCCCGTGGGCGCTACCGGATATGTCGCCTGCGCCCAGGAGATCCTTGCCCAGACCTTTGAGCAGGGCCTTGATATTGATAACGTTGTCTGTGCCAGCGGAAGTGCCGGGACACAGGCAGGCCTGGTAACCGGGCTTTACGGCTGCAATATGAATATTCCCGTGGTTGGAATCAATGTGAGCCGCACAAGAGAGGTCCAGGAAGATCTCGTTTACAGGCTTGTTCGGGAAACCGCCGGACATGTGGGTATCAAATCAGAGATTCCCCGTGAGGCGGTCAATTGTCTTGAAGATTATGTGGGGCCAGGCTATTCGTTGCCCACCCCGGAAATGGCCGAAGCCGTTAAACTGCTTGCCAGGACAGAAGGAATTATGCTTGATCCGGTATACACGGGCAAGGCCATGGCCGGGCTGATCGACCTTGTGCGAAAAGACTATTTCAGAAAAGAGAGTAACGTGCTTTTTATACATACGGGCGGCTCACCCGCATTGTACGTGTATGATGAATATATTCTCAGGCCTTAAGCGCGGACGGATAAATGACGGATAAGGTTGTTGGTGTGATCGGAGGAATGGGGCCTGAGGCCACCGTCGACCTGATGGGGCGTGTTATCAGGGCCACCCCTGCCGAAGACGACATTGATCACATTCGAATGTTTGTGGACAATAACCCCCAGGTCCCCTCCCGTATCAAGGCTATTATTGTGGGGACCGGCGAAAGCCCTGCACCCTGTATGGCACGGATGGCCCGCAATCTGGCCGCCTCAGGGGCCGATTTTCTGGTCATCCCCTGCAATACGGCCCATTACTATTACGATGAAGTGTGTAAAGCGGTTGAGATTCCCATCATTAATATGATCGATGTGACAGTTGAAGCCGTGTTTAGCGAAAAGGGTGCCATTGGGAGTGTAGGGTTACTGGCATCGAAAGCGGTCTTAATGACAGGCCTTTACACGAAGCCTTTTGGAGAAAAAGGCATTGATGTGATTTATCCGTCTCCCGGGCTTCAGGACTTTTTAATGGCATCTATACACAAGATCAAGACAGGCAACTACGGTATTGATGATAGAGAAGTCTTGCAATCGGCGGCAGATGAACTGATCAGAAAAAGGGCCGAGGCTTTAATCATTGCTTGCACGGAGTTGTCCATTATTTCTGATGGCCTTGATGTGGGCGTGAAAGTCTATGATGCTTCCCAGATGTTGGCAGAGAGCATTGTACGGATGGCTAAGGGGTGCGGCTAAATTTTGTAAGTGAACACGGAGAAGCAGGGCCTTTGGAAGTGAAAAATAATGTATTTATGGGCGACCCAACCTAATACCTCTTCAACTGGAACAGTTTTCTGTCCTGCGTCGCAATGATGTGATAGAACTTGTCCTGCGGAATATAGATGTATGGCACGTCTTCCCGGCGGCGATAGAGAAAGTTTGCGAGAATCATACGGTTGACAGCCCTGTGACCGACAATCATAATGTTTCCGGCATTCCCGCTCAAATACAGGGCCTTTTTGATCCCCCTGTCGATTCGCTCCTGCATGGTGACATACCCTTCACCTCCGGGATACACATAATTGTACTTGCCCTGTTTCCGTGATTCATAAACCTGGGGCATCTTATCCCTGATTTCTTCATAACTCATACATTCGCAGACACCGCTGTCAATTTCATTGAATTCACCGAGCGGAATGATCATACAGCTTTTCTGGAGATCTCTGATGGGTTCCGCTGTTTCAAGCGTACGTTTTTTGTCGCTTGTGAAAATGACTGGGATGTTTCTTTTCCGGAAATATAGACCCAGCGAAACGGCCTGGGACTTCCCCGTTTTTGTCAGGCCGGAATCTCCCCCGATACGGTTTTCAAGGTTGAAATAGGTTTCCCCGTGGCGAATGAGAAAAAGATTCTTGACGCTGTCTGTGACCAGGAAATCCCGGAGGCGATCGTAGAAGGGTAGGGTATCATGCAATGATTCCTTCAGGATCTTGTTGTTCAGGGAATCCAGGCGAACGTAATTTCTTCCTTTTTCGAGGGGAGAGTAGATGCTGTCATAATATCGGATACGCTGTTCAAAACTCCTGAGTGCCATTTCCTTCGTGAGATGTTGAAATTCGGGCAGGATGATTTTCCTGCGAATACTGGCCTCCAGAATGGCCTCATCGTTGTTGATGCATTCAATGAAGAGAAGGGGATGGTCTTTCAAAAGACTGGTGACTTTTTCCCTTCTCCTCATGCTCACATTGGTGGCATCCAGGATGGCGACGGTTCCCTTTCCCCCCAGGTATTTCTTTGCCCTTTCCATGTTGATCAGGGCAATTTTATCCCTCAAACTTACACCTTCTCTGTTCTTTGGGTTATAGAATTCCGAGTATGAGGTATTTCCCCGCATCAGACGTCTTCTCAAATCGCCATTGTTGAAGATTCGGGCCTTTATATCGTCCTTCAGGAGGTTCTCCTTCAATTTGATCGCAATGGTCGATTTCCCTCTGGCGGGGAGACCAACCATGACGATGAACAGCTTTTTCGTATTCATGGCCATGGCAGGGATTGTGACTTTGTTGTGAGGAAAGATCAACCATAAAAAATAATGAGATATGAAATTGAGGGGCAGAAGGCAACGGAGTCAATTTCGCTTCGATTGAGGTTGAAGTTTCCGCAAATGCAATTATAATAGTACGGTGATCAAGTTTCCAAAAGCAACAACCGATAAATGAACAGGAGGCGATAGCGCATGCAGCAATTGACTACAGCAAGAGCGAGGACCGAGATCCAGGTCAATGATTTTGTCCGGAGCGTTTACAACTGGATGGGAATAGGCCTTGGGCTTACAGCCTTTGTGGCTTACTATGTATCCACCAGTGCCACAATGATGCGGTTTATTTTCGGCAATTCCATGGTTTTTATCGTACTCATTCTTGCCGAGCTTGGTCTGGTTTTTTACATAAGCAGCAGGGTCAACCGGGTGAGTGCAGGAACGGCAACATCCCTCTTCCTCCTATACTCCGGGTTGAACGGTGTGACCCTTTCTTTTGTCTTTATGGCCTATACGCGCACTTCCATCGCGAGCACCTTTTTTATTTGCGCCGCAACTTTCACGGTTTGCAGTATTTACGGCTGGACCACCAAGAAAGACCTCACTTCCTGGGGGGGCTTTCTTTTCATGGGCCTCATCGGCATTATCATTGCCTCGCTGGTCAACATGTTCCTCAGGAGCAGCGGGATGAGCCTCATCATAAGCTATATAGGCGTTATTGTCTTCGTAGGACTTACCGCCTATGATACGCAGAAACTGAAGCAGATGGCCCGCACCCAGCCGGCCGGGCTTGAGGGTGGGGTGGTGAGGAAAGGGGCCATTATGGGGGCTCTCTCACTTTATCTCGATTTTATCAATCTCTTCCTCATGCTGCTCAGAATATTCGGCTCGGGTCGGGACTAAGGCTGACTTACAGGAATCTATTTTTTTCATAATGTGTCCCCCTGAAAGGAGAGTGCCGCTTTCAGGGGGATTTGTTTTAAGAACCACGTCCTTCGGGCGTGGTCAGAGATAATTGGCTTTGTCAGCCTAAAGCCAAAAGTGTACCTATAGCGCGAAGTCTTTTTTGAGCGTCGAACATCGAATGATGAAATCGCTTCGCTCTGCTGGTTTATGAATGGTAGAATACCTTGCCCATTTCGGCAAAGCAGCATCGCTTGTTGGGAAATTCGGTTACGGGACCCTATTTCTCAGCCACTGCAATTTGCTCTGTCAATTTTGCCAGAATTATGATATCAGCCATCTCAACCGTCTGGCCGAAGGGTTTGGAGTGGAGCCGGATCAGGCCACGGCGTGATAACGCGGAGGCACTTGATGCTGCAAAAAGGGCCGGGTTGAAACGTCTTGCTCAGAGGGAGCGGGCCGACTGCTATTCGGATTTTGAATAAATGAATAATGAAAGAACATTTATCGTAGGCGACATCCACGGCTGCCTGGATATGCTGAAACGCATGATGGAAAAAATCCAGTGGCAGCCGGAGAAGGACAACCTGATATTCCTCGGGGATTATATCGACCGTGGTGAAGATCCCAAGGGAGTCGTGGACTATATCCTTACTCTGCAGAAGAGTTCTTCCCGAATCCAGTGTCTCCTGGGAAATCATGAAGCCATTTTCCTGGACTACCTGTCAGGACGGGACAAGAGACTCTTCCTCCTCAATGGCGGCTACAATACCCTGGAAAGCTACGATTCGGGCCGTGAAGGGTCTGACCGCCTCATACCTGAAGACCACCTTGCCTTCTACGAATCGCTAAAGACCTATTGTGAACTCGAAAACTACTATGTGGTGCATGCCGGTTTCAAACCGGGCATTCCCATCCTGGAACAGGACCGGGAGGATATGGTCTGGATTCGAGACCCGTTTATCTTTTCATCCCATGATTTTGGGAAAAGGGTCATTTTTGGCCATACACCATTCTCAGAACCCCTCGTGCTTGCGAACAAGATCGGCCTGGACACAGGGGCTGTCTACGGTAACAAGCTGACCTGCCTGGAGCTTCCTGAATTTATCTTTCATGCCACGGAGGCCTGATCCGGTGATCGGGATTACCACCACCATCCCGGTGGAGATCGTATATGCCTCCGGTCTCAGACCCGTCGATCTCAACAACCGCTTCATTACTTCATCGAATCCGGAGGAACTTGTGGTTCGTGCGGAGAGAGAAGGCTTTGCACACAATATCTGCGCCTGGATCAAGGGCATCTATGCGACAGTGCTGGAAGGAAAGTTCACGCGGGTTGTGGCAGTCACCGGCGGCGACTGCAGTAATACCATAGCCCTGGGCGAAGTCCTGGCCTCCAAGGGCATTGAGGTGATTCCGTTCCCCTTCCCCCTGAACCGCGATCCCTCGGCACTCTACGATGAAATGGATCAATTGAGAAGACGTCTGAATACATCCTGGGAGGAGATCTACCTCGCAAAGGATAGGTTGGATCGGATTCGCAGGAAGTTGAAGAGGCTGGACGAATTGACCTATCTTGAAAACCGCGTTTCCGGATCCGAAAATCACCTTTTCTTGGTTAGTAGTTCCGATTTCAACGGAAACCCGGAGGCATTCGAAAGGGATCTCGATGGTTTTCTTGGAGAGGCAGAGGCAAGGGAGCCCAGAATGGAAACGGTCCGACTGGGCTACATGGGTGTGCCCGCTGTCTTTGAGGGCTTCTATGAATTCATCGAATCTCTTGATGCACGCGTCGTCTACAACGAGATCCAGCGTCAGTTCAGCATGCCCTTCGGGAAATCCGACATGGTGGATCAATATCTTGCCTATACCTATCCCTACGCGTTCAGTGGACGCCTCCATGACATCCGGGAGGCCATAGAGACGCGGCAGCTTGACGGCCTCATTCACTATAGCCAGACCTTCTGCCACAGACAGATCTACGATATCCTTCTGAGAGAGAACCTTCAAATCCCCATCCTCACGCTGGAAGGGGACCGGCCTGCTCTCCTGGACAGCCGTACCGGTCTGCGGATCGAAACCTTTATCCAGATGCTGAAGGACAGAAACTCCTGAGAATCAGGAGCGTTTCTTCTTGCCCCTGATAAAGCCTTCGGCAATCTCCACGTCTTTCCGGCTCCCTATGTAAAGGGGGACACGCTGGTGCAGTTCGGACGGCTTCACTTTCAGAATGGGGCCCTGCCCGTCGCTGGCATACCCTCCCGCCTCGCCGACGACCATGGCCAGGGGATTGGCCTCAACCATCAAGCGCAGTTTTCCGTTGGGCTTCTTGGGGTCTTTCATATCGGCCGGATACATGAATATGCCGCCCTTGAGGAGGTTGCGATGAAAATCCGCCACCAGGCTCCCCACGTAACGGGCGGTATAGGGACGACCCAGGGAATTGTCTGACCCTTTGAAATATTCTACCATTTTTCGGGTCTTTTCATCCCAGTATTGATCATTTCCCTCGTTGATGCTGTAGATTTTCCCCGTCTCCGGGATCTTTATGTTTTCGAGTGAGAGAAGAAATTCCCCTACGCTGGGATAAAGGGTAAAACCGTGAACCCCCGTTCCTTTCCCCGTGGTATAGACCATCATGGTGCTGGAGCCGTAGATGAAGTATCCGGCAGCCACCTGCTGGATACCGGGCTGAAGGACTTCATCCAGCATGACCTCGGCGTCGGAGTCAGCATTTGTTCTCTTGTAGATTCCGAAGATGGTTCCGATACTCACGTTAACATCGATGTTGGAAGAACCGTCGAGCGGGTCAAACACAAGAATATATTGCCCTTTGGGGTACTGGGAGGGGATTTCGATGAGATCGGCCACTTCCTCCGAACCCATGCAGCAGAGTTGCCCTATATGCTGCATACGCTCCACAATGACCCTGTTTGCGAACACGTCCAGTTTCTGGACCTGCTCATTCTGAACGTTTACATCGCCTGTCCCACCCAGGATATCAACCAACCCCGCCTTGTTGACCTCTCTGGAAATCACCTTCGCCGCCACAATGAGTTCACTCAAAAGGGTGGTGAAGGCACCGGTTGCCTCAGGGCTTTGACGTTGCTGACTCAAGATATGTTGCGTGATGGTGATTCCAATAGCGGTTTTTTTCATTTTCATTCCTCCTCAAGGTCAGCTAATACCTGGCCTTTACTACGGTTCCATCAATACTTGGTATCACTACTGTCCGAAATAATTGCGATTTCCGTGATCGTTGTCCGAGCCATAACACCAACGCCTCATAAGTCTCCGCTTCGTTGGAGTATTGGAGTGATGGAGTACTGGGCATAGTGACTGACACTCTTACGTGGAGAACTTTGATTTATTGACAGTCTCTAGACCGGGTTGTCTTTGTATTCCAGCCTGTAAATTTCCGCCATTGTAATAAAAATGGTGATGATGAGAGGGCCGTAGATAATGCCCAGGATGCCAAAGAGTTTTATGCCTCCGATAATGCCAATAAATACGAGCAGGGAGTTCAGTTGCATGCCCTTCCCGATAATGCGGGGCTTGACAAGATATTCCACAACAGAACTGTAAAGGAGATTGTAGAAGAGGAATCCAAGGGCCAAGCCTGTTTTTCCGTGCAGAAAAAGGATCAGTGCGGCGGGAATAAATATCACCGACGCGCCGATAACAGGCAGGAATGCCATAAAGGCAATGACGGTTCCCCAAAGCAGGGGAGATTCCAGCCCGAAGAAGTAGAAACCGATCCCTCCGAGAACGCCCTGAACGGTCCCGGAAAGGCCGTTCCCCAAAAAGATGGCCTTCCCCATCTCCTGGAATTTCCCCACCACTTTTTCAAGCTGTTCTTTTGGAAGCGGCAAGAGTTCGATCACATAGTTCATCAGACGGCCACCGTCTTTAAAGATGTAGTAAATGGTCAAGATCATGAGGAAGAAATGTACTAGAAAACTCAGGAAGTTCGAGGCCGTGGAGCTGATCTGATTGTAAAGGAACAACCCTACCCTTTTCCCAACTGAAGAAGACAAGGCCCGGATGCTTTCCGGGGTGAATTCAATTCCCGTCATCTCTCCCCACTTACGGACTTGCCTCGCCAAGAGGGAGTCACTTTTGATACCTTCTTCTATTTTCTTGAGGGAGACGCTGTTCTTGGTCTTCTGATAAAAATCAAATGCCTCGCCGGAGAGACTGCCGATGAACCCTCCCACCGGGATGATGAGGATCAGGAGTATGAAAAAGGTCATGGTCAGGGATGCGAGCGCCGTGCGCGCCTTGAAAAGGCGGGCGAGCCATTCGTACATGGGATAGAAGACACTGGACAGGAGGAGTGCAAGCACAATAGCGGAGATGTAGGTCCAGAAAAGCCTCAAGAGCAGCACCAAGGCCAGGAGCAACAGGAGGATAAAAAATTGGGAGCCATAATGGTTTCTTTCCATATCCACTCCTTCAGGCAGACGATCGGATTCTGCTGAAGCGCAACTGCATGAGCAACGGGGAAGTGATAAACAATATAGGGTAGAACACTGGTATAGTCAAAAGTATTTTGATATCGAGCAGGAACTTGATCTTAGGTTTTTTTGATGATATGAAGCTTGATCAGTCTTTATTGAAAGCATTCACATCCCTCTTTACGGCGATAAAATCCGTCCCGCTCAAAGGGTTTGCCAATGCATGAAAGGGACCTTCTGCTGGCCATTGACAACGGGACTCAGAGCCTGAAGGCACTGGTCTTTGATCTGCATGGGCAGTTGTATGCCGGAACGCAGGTCACTTTCCGTCCCTATTTTTCGGCACAGCCGGGTTGGGCTGAGCAGGATCCTGAGGTCTTCTGGCGCGCACTTTGCGAGGCGTGTCAAAAGCTCTGGCACGAAAAAGGTGTTGAACGTGAAAGGATTGCAGGGTTTTCCGTCACTACCCAGAGGAGCACGGTCATCAATGTGGACGCCGCCGGAACCCCCCTCCGTCCTGCCATGCTCTGGCTTGACCAGAGAAAAACCTATGGATTGCCTCCTTTGGGAGGTCTGTGGGGAGCCCTGTTCAGAGTCCTCCGCCTGCGCGAGACCATAGAGTATTTTCAGGCTGAGGCGGAGGCCAACTGGATTCGCATCAATCAGCCCGAAATCTGGAAAAGGACGCACAAATACCTCTTCCTCTCCGGCTGGCTCACCTATCGACTGACAGGGGAGTTCAGGGATTCCAAGGGGTGTTGTGTCGGCTACCTGCCCTTTGATTACAGGCACATGCGCTGGGCCCCAAGCTGGGACTGGAAATGGCGCGCAGTCCCCATAGACCCTTCTCTTCTTCCCGAGCTCGTGCCGCCGGCACAACCGCTCGGGGCTATTACCCGTCAGGCGGCTGATGAGACCGGTATTCCGCCTGGGCTTCCCATGATTGCCGCGGCCGCCGACAAGGCCTGCGAGGTGATCGGGTCGGGAAGCCTTACTCCATCAACGGGATGCCTGAGTTACGGGACCACGGCCACCATCAATGTGACCCACAAGAGATATGCAGAAGCGGTGCCATTGCTCCCCCCTTATCCATCCGCCATTCCCGACTACCATACCATTGAGGTTCAAATCTACCGCGGTTACTGGATGGTGAGCTGGTTCAAAGAGGAATTCGGACACCCCGAAATAGAGGAGGCAGCCATCAGGGGCATTGAAGCCGAGGCCCTTTTCGATCGACTGTTAGAGAATGTCCCCCCCGGCGCCATGGGGCTGATCCTGCAGCCCTACTGGTCACCCGGCCTCAAGCTTCCGGGACCCGAGGCCAAGGGAGCGGTCATTGGTTTCGGTGATGTGCATACGCGTGCGCATCTTTACCGATCGATACTGGAAGGCATAGCCTTTGCATTAAGAGAAGGCAAGGAGCGAATAGAGAAAAAAACCAGGGTAGCGGTCACTGAACTCAGGGTGTCAGGTGGGGGAAGCCAGAGCAGAATCGCCATGCAGACCACCGCCGACATCTTCGGACTGCCCACTATACGACCGCATGTCTATGAAACTTCGGGCCTTGGTGCTTCCATGGATCTGGCCGTTGGCCTGGGGCTTCATCCTGATTTTGAATCGGCCGTTAGGTCCATGACACACGTGGGTGAGGTTTTTGAACCGGACCCGGAGGTGAACAGAATGTATAATGCCCTCTATCGGGATGTCTACCGGAAGATGTACAAGAAATTGAAGCCTCTGTACGAACGTATCCGTGAAATTACCGGGCATCCGAAGTAGAGGGTCGTGAAAGGAATACCATGCAATTAAAAAATAGATATCTCCTTCTGCCCTTATTGTTTCTGGTTTTCGGTTATAGGTTTTTTTCCGTCTATAACGACGTCAGGATCGGCAAAGAGGGCTATGCCTGGGTGATCAGTGAAAAGGGCGTTGAACTCTATTGCCCGGTTCCTGGACACACAGGTAAGACCGCTTTTCGGACTTCTGAAAAATTCCCTTCCGTCATCGCGATGGCCGGGGAAATGATGAAAGGAAGGCAGGGCAGTACAACCTATACTTATGACAGGATCAAAGCGACCTCGACTGAACCCGTGAAAAAACTGGCCGTCTATTTCCCGAGAAAGGCACGAGAGGCGATTGTCGAGGGAAGAGTTTGAAAGTATGTACAGCTTCAAAGTGGTTCGAAAAGATGAAGAAACCCTCTGGGTTCAATTGAATACCGTGCTTATTGACTGGGAGGGGAAGCCTGCCACCATCAATTTCCTGCGGGACGTAACCCCCCAGAAGAAGCCCGAGGAACAGCTCCAGCACGCCCAGAAGATGGAAGCGGTGGGGACCCTGGCGGGGGAGGCATTGCCCACGACTTTAACAACCGGCTCATGGGCATACAGGGGTCTTGAGATTGACTGACGGGAACAGATTGGATATTGTAAGGGAGAGCATAGATGGATGGAAGCGAACCAGGTTAAGAAAGGGGGGAGAACCATGAAGGTAGTGGCATTTAACGGGAGTAGCCGGAAGGACGGGAACACGGCCATACTGCTGGGTACCGTTCTTGGAGAACTCGAAAGAGAAGGGATCGAAACCGAACTCATCCAAATGGCGGGAAAATCGCTCCAGGGTTGTATCGCATGCAACAAGTGCTTTGAAAACAAGGACAGGAAATGCTCGGTGAATTCAGATAAGCTGAACGAATACCTCGGAAAGATGATCGAAGCCGACGGGATTATTCTGGGATCTCCGGTCTACTATGCCGACGCGACCGCAACGATCAAGGCGCTCATTGAGCGCTGCGGATTTGTTTCCGCGGCGAACGGAGGACTTTTTACGCATAAGGTGGGGGCTGCCGTCGCCGCAGTGCGTCGGGCGGGCGCCATCCGGACGTTCGATACGCTCAACCACCTGTTTCAGTACAGTCAAATGTTTATAGTCGGTTCAACCTACTGGAACATAGGCATAGGACGCAATCCCGGCGAGGTCAGGGACGATGCCGAGGGCATCAAGACCATGGAAAATCTAGGGAAGAACATGACGTGGCTGCTCAAGAAAATTCACCCGTAGAAGACTGCTGGGTGCCGCGCTATGCGCTCTTTATCAAAGGAGGGGAAGATGGCTTTCCGTTCTCTTGTCAAAGTCCGTTTCGGAGATATCGATCATGCGGGAATCGTATATTACCCTAGATTCCTTCACTATTTTCATGTGGCTTTGGAAGAATTTTTCGACAGCGAGCTGGGGGTAAACTATCCCACGGTTGTCAACCATTACCGTATTGGGCTCCCTACAGTTCATCTTGAGACGGATTTCAGCCATCCCCTGCGCTTCGGGGATGAGATAGAAATCGAGGTTCGCGTAGTCAAATTCGGCAGGACCTCGATCACCTTCGGCTATCGCGTATTCAAACTGGGACAAGAGGACCCGTTGATTATCGGTCACAATGTGACGGTGTGTCTGGATATGGACACATTCAAAAAGGTGGCTATTCCCGAATGGCTTCTGCAAAGGCTCAAGGAGGCAATGGGAGATGCAGCTGTTTAGGGATGGTGGAATCGTTATCGATATTTGTTTTCAAGACCGTTTTTTGAAGAGTGTTTTCGCTCCCTGAACGGTTTCGGGCATATGGCGTTGAACGATCCAGGCGCCGGCGATTGCCATGACCCCACCCGTCAGAAACGGCAGATCGAAAAACACAATTGCGAGAGCACCGGCGATCATCGGGCCCAGTGCCAGTCCGAGACCGAACCCCAGGGTGATAAGGCTCATTTGCCGGCCTTCGCCCCCGACTTGTGAAAGGTCCGCCGCCACCGCAAACGCCGGCGCGCCAATGCCCGCAGTCGCTATCCCCTGCAAAACCCGCAGGAAGATAAACTGCTGGAGGGTGGTGACTTCTCCCAGCAGTGCTGTGATGGGGGCAATGAAGAGCAGTCCCAGGATAATGATGGGCTTTCTGCCCACTGAGTCGGAAAGACGCCCCAATGGAACCTGAAAGAGCAGGCGGCCCACCATCAGAGAACTGAACGCAATGCTGAAACCGAGGGCGCTGATATCCAAACGGGCGTTGAATTCATTTTCCAGAGTGGTGACCATGGAAAAGGCAATAGCCATGATAAACGTTGCGGCTGCAGCACTCAGTATCCCCGGGTGCATCAATTTCCTGTCCAAGATTTTAAAGGGAGGGGTATGTAAGGATTTCGGCGGTATTTTTACCTCCTCGACCCAAAAATGGACCAGAACCATTGCCGCTGCAATAAAGCCTGCACCGGCAACGAAGGCGGCATTGAATCCCCAGGTGACCTTCAAGAATCCGCCCACTAATGGCCCGATAGCAAATCCGACGATACGCAGCGTGCTGTATACGCCCATGGCACCGCCCCGGGTTTTCTGCTCGGTGACGGCCGCCATAATGGCCATGGAGGCCGGGATGGTTATGGCGACACCGATCCCCTGGAGCATTCGAAGAGATACCAGTTCGAGAAAAGTGGTCGCGGGAATAAATCCGATGGTCCCCATACCCATCAGTCCAAGCCCGATCAAAATGAGGACCTTGCGTCGGCCCATCCGGTCGCTCAGCGCACCCATAAAAGGTTGCAGTACCGAATTCACCAGGCCGTAAAGTGCAAGCAGGATGCCCACGAGAACCGGCAGCGGAAAATGCAGATAGGCGGTGGGCGGGATCTTGGCCACATAGAGCGGCAAGACAATGAAAAGGATACTGTTGCCCATCGCGTCGGTCATGCGTGCGATCGAAAGCGCCAGAACAGGTCGAGTCAATCCGATGGATTCTGCTAGTTTCTTATTCAATGCAATATCTCCAGATTCAGTCGTGAGCTCATTATCGCTGGCCCACTGTATTCCTGAAACCGCCGTGACCAAAAGATACCCATACGTGAGCCGTTTGTATGGAAGATAAACGGTCTGGTTTTGAAACCAGCCTATTAAATCGATGCATGTTGTCACTCGTCGCAGAAGAATACGATAGGCCGCTGAGCGGCTTTGTTGCATCCACGGTGTTCCATACCAACAAAAGGGAGGGAGGGCAAATCCACCACGAGGGGGAACTGAAAAAAATAGAGAATGTAATTTTCAGGGCCCGACCCCATTCAGATTTGGAAAAGTTTTTCTACCTCTTCATTCAAAACCTTTCCCATGGTATTTTTTGGCAACTCCTTTAAAAAGACAATCTCCTTGGGGCATTTCCAGTGATGGAGGTGCTTCCTGCAATATGCCTGACGGCAGTGCCCAAGAAAGCATCATGCGCATTGAAAGCTCTAATATCGCGAATGAGTTGATCAAAAGTATAGAAAGCCAAGAACAAAGACATTAGACGGTCGGTTCTGTGAAAGAGGGGATCATTCATTTTGACAAGTTCAGCGACATACCGGATCTTATCATTGAACGGCGTAGAATAGGGGTCGTGCCTACACTCTTGACAAACGATACGACGAATATTGAACGAAGAGTTCGGCTTGTGGCATTTAATTGGCTGGGAGAGCAGGTTTATATCCATGGGGACGGGCTGCCTCGGTCGATTTTTGCGCGAGGCTTTGAACCGGAAAGCGGTTATGACGACAATTTCGGCCCGGAAGGTCTGCTCTTTCCCGTTGCCGGGGAACCGATCCTCAGCTCCGCGACAACGCGGGCCTTTGAATGGCCATGTTCAGGAAGATGCCGCTCGTATATCTCCAATGTTGACCAAAAAGGCATGTCTATCTGATAAGATTCTTATGGCGGAAGTGCATGGGAATCGAACCCACCTACCGAGGTTTTAGCCCGGTACACCGGATTTGAAGTCCGGGAGCCCCACCAGTGAGCTTACCACTTCCACATCGCTCATGTATTGTGTATTGAGAAGTATTTTAAGGTCTCCTGGGTGCTTTGTCAACGAACCTTATTGGGTCAGATGTTCAATGACTATCCTCAGAATCCTTCTGATCGGTTCTGCCGCGCCCCAGAGGAGCTGGTCACCCACGGAAAAGGCGGTAAGATATTGCGGCCCGAGGAGCATTTTCCTCAGCCTTCCGACGGGGACAGTGAGTGTGCCGTTAACGGCAGCCGGTGTGAGATGTGCCAGCGTAGAATCCTTATCATTCGGAATCAGCCTGACCCAGTCGTTTCCCTCCTCGATTATCCCGGATATTTCGTCCAGGGGCAGATCCTCTTTGAGTTTGATGGTAAATCCCTGGCTGTGACACCGCATGGCCCCCACCCGCACGCAAAGGCCGTCAATTGGAATAGGAGGATCAGCCTGCAGAATCTTGTTGGTTTCGACCGCTCCTTTCCATTCCTCCCGGGTCTGTCCCGATGCCATTGGGGAATCGATCCACGGGATGAGACTCCCCGCAAGGGGTGCGCCGAAATGTTCCACCGGGAAGTCCGTGCCTCTCATCTTTTCCGTTGAGACGGCGTCGACGGCAATTGCTGATGAGGCGGGATCATCCATGAGTTCCCGGGTTGCATATCCGATGGCGGCCATCTGGGCGATCAGCTCCTTCATGTTATTTGCCCCCCCTCCCGATGCCGCCTGGTAGGTCATGCAGGATATCCACTCGACGTGACCCTGCCTCAAAAGTCCTGCGAGGGCCATTAACATCAGGCTGACCGTGCAGTTGCCGCCAACATAGGTCCTGATACCGGAGGACAGGCCTTTATCTATGACGTCCCTGTTGACGGGGTCGAGGACGATGATGCTGTCCTTATCCAGGCGGAGTGTGGACGCGGAATCGATCCAGTAGCCCTTCCATCCCTGTTTACGCAGCTCTGGGTAGACTTTTTCCGTGTACCCGCCGCCCTGGCAGCTCACAACAATATCAAAATCGGCCAGCAGGCCCACATCAAGGGCGTCCTTCAGCCTTGGAATTTCTATCCCCAGGTCAGGACCCGGGCCGCCCACATTGGAAGTCGTGAAAAAAACAGGCGCCAATCCGGCAAGATCGTCTTCTTCCTTCATGCGGCCCATGAGAACCGATCCGACCATGCCGCGCCATCCCACAAAACCCACTCTCATCATCTTTTCACCTCATTTCTTGACGGTTTTGTAAAAAGCTGATCTATGCCGCAAGCGGCAGACTATTTTTGCGGCCTTATTTCAAATGGGATTTCCTGGAGGAGATTTCCTCCAGGACCAAGAATATCAACGCGCCATTGACCAATTTCACGGGGAAGGATGAGCTTTGAACTGTAAGTCCGCCAATTGCCTGAACGGACTTCGAGCTTTACTCTGGCCCTTTCCGTTTCCCCAAAATACCACACATGCGTGACGTAGGTGTCATCCGTGGCGCCAAGAATGCGGGACAAGCAATAGAGCCTTCCGGCCTCCGGCGGGAATTGCTCATTTACACCTACGCAGGAGTGGTCCACCACATCAATGCATATGTCCCCTTCCGATACGCGCAAGGCTGCCTTTTCCTGGGAAACGGCAGGACTTACAAGGATAACACTCAGAAGACCGGACACAACGATCACAAAGAATGCAGACAGTAAACGGTTCATGGCTTTTTTCTCCTTATGCAAAATTTAAGTGAATATCTAAGCACAACAAAATTATTTTCGCAACAAGAGAAGCGCGAGGACTTCGTCTTCTCAAGCGATCAAACAGAAATGGAGTTGCTATTTCGCCATTTTCCTGGCATAAAATAAAGTTTATGAAAAGGACAAAAGCCTCCGGAGAAAGAAAAAATGGAAGAAAAACCATCCACCTTTGAACAAGGCCCCATAAGGCCGCCCAATGAGGCGAGGAGCCTGCTCCTGCGTGTAACCAGGAACTGCCCATGGAACCAATGCCTTTTTTGCCCGGTCTATAAGAAGAGGAAATTTTCCCTGAGAACACTGGAGGAGATCAAGGAAGATATCCAGACGGCCAGGGACATTGCAGATGACGTCAAAGCCCTTTCGTGGAAGCTCGGACACGAGGGAACCGTCAATGATCCTGTCATCAGCCATATTTTCGGTCATGGTGAATACAGCGAGAACTATCGGTCTGTTGCTGCATGGCTCTATTACGGAACGGGCGCATGTTTTCTGCAGGACGCCGATAATCTTATTATGAAGACGGACGATCTCGTTGAAGTCCTTAAATTCCTGAGGGAAAAATTCCCGGAGATTCGCCGTGTCACCACGTACACGAGGTCCAGGACAGCCGTTCGAAAAAGCACAGACGCCCTGAAAAAAATCCGCGCGGCAGGCCTCGACAGGGTTCATATCGGTCTTGAAACGGGGTACGATTCCCTCTTGAAATTCATGAAAAAGGGTGTGTCAGCGGCCCAACATGTTGAGGCCGGAAAAAAGCTGATAGAGGCCGGCATGGAACTCTCGGCATACGTCATGCCGGGCTTGGGCGGTCAGGAAATGTGGCGGGAACATGCCGTAGAGACGGCGAAGGTCCTGAACCGGATCAATCCGCACTTCATACGCCTGAGAAGCCTGAGGGTCCCGACCAGGGTCCCCCTCCATCAGAAACTGAGAGAAGGGGATTTCACCATGCAGACTGATGATATGCTGGCCGAAGAGATCAGGGTTTTCATCGAGACCCTGGATGGGATAACGAGCACCGTGACGAGCGACCATATCATGAATCTCCTGGAAGAGGTCTCGGGCCGGTTTCCTGAAGACAAGAACAAGATGCTTCAGGTGATCGAGAAGTACCAGGCATTGCCCGATGATGAACGGATTATCTACCGGTTGGGGAGGCGTGGAGGGACCTATCGGTCTACGGACGATCTGCTTCGCGACCCTGGGACCTATGAAAAACTAAAAAACCTGGCCAATGACATTGAGAAAAGAGAAGGCCCCGCGGGTCTGGAGAGATTTATTACCGAGATGGTGGACCGATATGTGTAGGGGAGGCGTAAGGCTCAGAGCGTAGGGCATAAGGCATAAGGCGCAAGGTTTAAGGTGGAAGGTTCATGGCCTATTATCCGATTTTTCTGAACTTGACTAACAAGAAAGCCCTGGTGGTAGGAGGCGGTCAGGTCGCCCAGAGAAAGGTGGAAACTCTTCTCGAGTGTGATGCATCGGTCTCTGTTGTCTCCAGGGACCTGACACCTATGCTCAAGGAATGGGCTGATCAGGGCAAAATTGAATATAGGGGCACGACATTCGAAGGAAAAATGCTTGATGGTATTTTTATCGTGATATCAGCTACTGATGATTCACAGTTAAACCATAAAGTAAGTGTTTTCGCTCAGGAGCGAGGTCTCCTCATCAACGCCGTGGATCAACCTGAGGACTGCAATTTCATTGTGCCTGCGATCATCAGACGTGGAGATCTGCAGGTCGCCATTTCCACCTCCGGAAAAAGCCCGGCCCTGGCCCGAAAGATCAGGATAGAGCTGGAGCAGTATTTCGGAGAAGAATATGGAAAAATGCTGCTGCTCATGGGGAAGGCCCGGGATTGGGTTCTTTCCAAAGGACTGCCTCAGGAGAAAAACAGGCAGTTATTTCATAAACTGGTGGAATCGGATATGATGCAGGCCATAACGAGGGGAGACCGAAAACGTGGCGTAGAAATACTACGGGATGTTTTCGGTGACGACATATCTCCGGACAGGCTGCTCAAGAGGGTCTTTAAAAGGGAAGTGAAATAATGCATTCTCTACTATTCTATCTGGCCCTGTTTCTTGATCTCATCGCAACGGGCGGGTATATCGTTTACCTGGTCAGACAGGAAAAATGGATTTCAAGATGGTCCTGCCTGATACTCCTGGCCGGATTTGTTTTTCATACCCTGTCCCTGGGATACCAGTATTACACCCTGGGGGCCGCTCCTGTGCTCAATTTCAAGTCTGCCTTGTCTTTTTTTGCATGGTGTATCGTCTTCGTTTTCCTTATATTCCACATCAAGTTCAGAATCATGGTCCTCGGATCCTTTGTGGCGCCGTTTGCCGCCTTCCTGATGATTGTCTCTTCTGCAATGCCCTGGCTTAACGAGCCCGTAAAGCCGGTTTTCAAGAGCCTTTGGCTTACCGTCCACGTGACGACCGTGTTTCTCGGTAATGGTCTGTTCGTTATAACCTTTGCGGTGGCCATCATGTATTTGCTCCAGGAACGCCAGATCAAGCAAAAACGATTCGGCTCTCTTTACAGCAGGCTTCCCTCCCTGGCGACCCTGGACTCTCTCAACCACTATGCCCTCATGTGCGGCTTCCCGTTTCTGACGCTCGGGATGATTACCGGCTCAATCTATGCCCAGATGGCATTGGGATCCTACTGGCAGTGGGACCCGAAAGAGGTCTGGTCCCTGATTACCTGGCTCCTTTACGCGGCCCTCCTGCATCAGAGATTGACAGTGGGGTGGCGGGGCAGGAAGGCGGCCATTATGTCCATCATATGTTTCGGTATCTTGATTTTCACGTTTGTCGGGGCCAGTCTTTGGACGACGGGATACCACAACTTAGACCATTTGGGTACCACCGGCGTATGAAGACGAGGATTGTCAATATCGGGATGAACCACGAGACTGCTCCGGTGGAACTGCGTGAATGTCTTGCCGCCTATCCGGACAATACCGGGAAGGTCCTGGGGAGAATCAGGGAACTTCCTTACATAAAAGAAGGTATTTATCTTTCCACCTGCAACAGGATAGAAGTCCTTTTCACCGGTGAGCGTGTTGATGAAGCGCGAAAAGCCATGGTTTCCGTCATGTCCGGCCTGGGAAGGATGCCCGAAGATGAGCTGACGGGCTGCCTGTACCAGTGGGATGATCTGGAAGCGGTAAAGCACATTTTCAGGGTCGCTTCCAGCCTGGATTCCCTGGTTGTGGGGGAGCCTCAAATATTGGGGCAGATCAAAGAGGCCTATCTCAGGGCCACCAAGGAGAAGACTTCCGGCATCATCCTAAACAGGCTCATGCACCGGGCCTTTCACGTAGCCAAGAGGGTGCGTACCGAGACGGCCATTTGTGAATCCGCCGTCTCCATCAGTTATGCTGCTGTGGAACTGGCCAAGAAGATTTTCCATTCCCTGGAAGAAAAAAAGGTCCTTTTGATCGGTGCCGGCGAAATGGCTGAACTGGCGGCGAAACACCTCATGAGGCAGGGTGTCGAATCCATAACGGTCGCCAACAGGACTTTTGAACGGGCCGTGGAGGTAGCGGGCCGTTTCCATGCCCGGGCTGTATCCTTCGATGAGATTGATGGGGAGCTTGTCGAAGCGGACATCGTTGTGTGCTCAACAGCTTCCCGGGAGCACGTGATAACGCATGATCAGGTAAAAAAATCCTTAAGAAAACGGCGAAACAGGCTCCTGTTTTTTATTGATATTGCCGTACCAAGAGACGTGGAGCCCCAGGTCAACAACCTTTCAAATGTGTATGTCTACGATATCGATGACCTCAAAGGGGTGATAGCGCTCAACATGGATCAGCGGAAGCTTGAATCCGTAAAGGCGGAACGTATCGTGAATGAGGAGGTGCTCAAATTCGGGCGCTGGTTGAAAACCCTTTCCGTGGTCCCAACGATTATCGCGCTCCAGGAAAAGGCGAACACCATCATTCAGGGAGAACTAAAGAAGAGCGGCAGTGTCCTGGGAAACTTAACGAGAGAACAGAAAAAGGCTGTGGAGTCTCTGGCTCGCTCCATTGCTGAAAAGGTCCTGAATGATCCTATCCTTTTCTTGAAGGGTAAGGTTGAAAGGCCGTCCGTAGAGACCTACCTGGATATTGCCAGGAGATTGTTCAACCTGGACGCAAACGGAACCTCTACCGGTTCTATTGTTTCGGACCAGGTGCTAAACACCGGGTACCCGCTTAAGGGGAGTGAGGAGTCTAATGAATTTGAACAAAATGATAGAGGACCTGAAAAAAGGCCCTGACTATGCAAAAATCGGTATGATTGCCAGCCACCTGGGGATCGTAAGGGGCAACTCCCTGAATGGAAAAACCGTCACAGGGATGGAGGTCTCTTTTGACTATGATAAATTAGATCAAATAAATCATAACATCAAAGGTATGGATGGTATTGTTGATGTTTTAATTGATGTTACGGAAGGTCCTTTGGCGGTTGGGGATGAGGTAATGGCGGTGGTTGTTGGCGGGGATACCCGGGAACACGTGTTTCCCGCTCTCATTGCGGCAGTGAACCGCATCAAGTCCGAAGCAAGCACCAAGAGGGAAATCTTTTAGCCGGCCAAATGGATCAACCGGCTCAACCGATGGAGTCTAACTTATGGGAATGGTAGATGTTACTGAAAAACCTGTGATGAGACGTCAGGCCATTGCGTCCGGCCGGATTTCACTTTCACCCGCCACGGTGGGAAAAATCCGCGCAGGTGAAATCAAGAAAGGGGACCCTCTACAGGTGGCCGAAATCGCTGGTATGGGTGCTGCCAAGCAGACGCACCTGCTCATCCCGCATTGTCACCAGATTCCACTGGACACAGTGGGTGTTTCATTCAAGATTGGGGACGAGGCAATCCAAGTGCGGTGTCACGTACGGGCGCAGGCCAGGACCGGGGTAGAAATGGAGGCGCTGGTGGGAGTTTCGCTGGCGCTCAATACCATCTGGGACATGGTCAAATACCTTGAAAAAGATGCAAAGGGGCAGTATCCGGGAACAAGAATGACCGATATCAGGGTAGAAATGAAAGAAAAAGTGGAGTTATGAAGGTTCATCAATACATCTGGAAAGGACCGAAAAAAATGAGACACTTTTTATGGATTGTTGCGATGGTGATATGTTTCAGCCTGTTTCCCAGCAGAGGTTGGGCGGAAAAGGCTTATGTGCTCGATAACCTGAAAATCACCTTCCGTTCGGGCCCAAGCCTGGATAACAAGGTTATTCGAATGCTGTCTTCAGGACGTAGCCTGGAAGTTCTTGAGTCGCAAGGAGATTGGAGTCGCGTTCAGATAATGGATGATAGCGGAAATCCCTTGGAGGGATGGGTGATGACCCGTTATCTCATGGACCGTTTACCCTGGAAGGAAAGAGCGGAAACCCTGGACAAGAAGGTCGGGGAACTTCAGAAAAAACTGTCCACCCTCGACAAAGAGCGCCAGGTGGCCCTAGCCCAAAAAAAAGATCTTGCCGCACGGTTGCAAAAAACCGAGGCCTCCCTTGAAGATTTGAAGACGAAATACGAAAACCTGAGACGGGGTTCATCCAATTATCTGGAATTGAAGACCAAGTATATGGATATTCAGTCATCCGTCGCAAAGAGCCGAGAAAAAGTGGATACCCTCTCCCAAGAGAATCAAAAGCTGCGTTCCTCTGAACGAAACAGATGGTTCGGTACGGGTGCCCTCGTCCTACTCAGTGGTCTGCTCATAGGGGTAGTCATGGGCAGAAAACAGAGGAACAGAAAATCCATTTATGACTAGACCCTTTATGACGCGATCCAACGCCCCCCAGCAGCGAAATTTTCACCATCGGTAGCGAGCTGCTTCTGGGTCACATCGTTGGCACCAATACCTCCCAGTATGTCGGATTGACAGAGTATGCGATCCCCTCCATGTAAGCTTTTTCAGGGAGGGGATCGGGGAAAAAGTTAGGGTGTAATGAGTGAGAGATCTTTGACAACGCCGAATTTGTGAAATTCACCATTACGTACGACCTGTACCTGTACTTCCTTGACCACCTCGCCCAGTTTCGTAAAACCCTTGAGAACACCGGTCAGGCCATTGTAGTCCTTTGTCGAAGCAATGGCTTTCCGGATGGCAGGCCCCTTGGTGGACCCGGCCCTTTTGATGCCTTCACACATGATCATGAAGGCGTCGTATGCTGAGGCTCCGACCATGTCAGGCTGGATATTGTAAATGGATTGATACTTTTTCAGAAAATCCTGAACAATGGTTCTCGGATCATCCCGGTTCAGGTTGGTAACCAGCATAAAGCCCTCCGATGCTTTTCCCGCTATCTCGACGAATTTCGGTGAATCCGCCCCTTCCTCACCAAGGATCTTTGCGGTTATGCCCATCTCCCGGGCCTGTTTTACAACGGGGCCGGTCTGAAAGTAATACCCGCTCGCAAAAATAATATCGGGGTTGATTTCCTTGATTTTGGCCAGATAAGGCTTGAAGTCTTTTTCACTGAAAGGGTAGGTCTGGGAGTACACGATTTTTGCGCCGGCTCCTCTGGCTTTAACGAATGTTCGAAAACCCTTGGCAAGGGTGCGGCCAAAGTCGTTATCGCTGGTCAGTAATGCTATACGTTTGCTTTTGAGCAACTCTATGGCAACATATCCCGCGGACTTGCCTTCCACCGTTCCGAGAAAACCGTTGCGAAAACAATAATTTCCAGCCCGGGTAATGTCAGGATGAACCGCGTAGGCAGCCACAAACGGGATTTCCTCATCCTGAAAAATAGGGGCCACGGCCCTGCTCGGGGTGCTGTATGAGCCTCCCACTACCCCGGCAACCCTGTCCTGTTGAATCAGTTTTCTTGCGAGCGCAACCGCGTCTTTTCCATCTGCCCGGTCGTCGTAGTAGATCAATTCCACCTTTTTCCCCAGCACGCCGCCTTCCTCGTTGACCCGTGCAACGGCAAGCTTGACCGAGTTAAGCGCACTCAGGCCGTCTGCAGCCGCGAAGCCCGTGAGGGGGACCAGGAGGCCGACCTTCACCGTGCCGGCAGCGTAAACGTTTCCGACGCCGAACAGTAGAACCAGTGTGATAAGCAACAGTGCTTTGATACCTTTCATTTTGCCTTTCCTCCTTGTCTGAATGTTTTTGATTATGACGGTTTTGAAAGACACTCCGCCGCGTTTCAATGCCCGAGATACACCTCCTTTACTTTCGAGTCTTCCAACATGGCTCCGGCCTCTCCTTCGTGGGCGATGAGACCGGTTTCGAGCACGTATGCACGCCTGGAAATTTCCAGTGACGCTACCGCATTTTGCTCCACCAGGAGAATAGAGAGCCCCTGTTCCTCGTTCAGCTGACGCAACTGTTCAAACACCTGATCGACCAGTTTGGGCATCAGACCCATGGATACCTCGTCAACCAGTAGGAGTTTGGGATCTGAAATAAGGGCACGTGCAATGGCCAGTTGTTGCTGTTCCCCGCCCGAGAGGGTGGAAGCGGGCTGGGTACTCCTCTTTTCGAGTATGGGAAAGAGGCTGTAAAGCCAGTCGAATTTCTGCTTCAGCGGGATTTGTTTCCTGAGCCTGTATGCTCCTGTCAGGAGATTTTCGGTTACGGTGAGGCGTGGGAACAGCCTTGCCCTTTCAGGTACGATGCGGATACCTGACATGGCCCTTTTGTGTGCCGGCATGCCCGTGATGTCCTTACCCATGAAAAGGAGGGTGCCTTCTTTCAGGGGGATGATGCCCATAACCGCGTTCAGGATGGAGCTCTTTCCCGCACCATTTGCGCCGATGATGGACACCAGTTCCCCTTCCTCGATATGAAAACGGACTCCCCGGACTGCCTGGATGTCGCCATAGGCGATCTTGATACTGTCGGCTTCAAGCAGCATGGGCCCTCCCTCTCTTGCCGAGGTACGCTTCTATGACCTTTTCATTTTCCTGGATCGTTCGGGGATTGCCCTCCGCGATTTTTCTCCCGTGATCCAACACCACAATCCTATCGCATAGACCCATGGCCACTCGCATATTGTGCTCGATGAGCAGGATTGAAACGCCGCTCTCGCGAATACTGTTGATGAGGGTTTCCAGCCGGGTGATTTCTTCGTGTCGCAGGCCGGAGAAGGATTCGTCGAGAAGCAGGAGCTTGGTCCCGATGATCAGGGCCCGGGCAATCTCAAGACGGCGTAGATTGCCCAACGGCAGGAGGCTTGCCTTCCTGTCAGCGAACTCCAGGAGGCCGACCCTTTCAAGTGTTTTCATGGCTTCTTCCCGCTCTTCTTTTGATTTCCAGCTTCTCCACATTTTTAAAAAAGAGCGGTAGCAGGAAATGCCCCTGGCCACAAGGACATTTTCAAAGACGGTAAGGTCCGCAAAGGGTTTCACGATCTGAAACGTGCGCCCTATACCGGCAGCTGCCACCTGGTAGGGGGCGAAGGTGTCTATGCGTTCACCCTCGAACCGGATTGAGCCTTGCGTGGGCCTGTACACGCCGGAAATAAGATTGAAACAGACGGTCTTTCCGGCCCCGTTTGGGCCGAGCAGGCCGAGTATCTCTTTCGGGTGGATGTCCAGATCAACCTTGTCGACGGCCTTCAACCCACCGAAATGCTTGGACAGGCCCTTGGTTTCCAGGACAGCGTGTTTCACGTTCTTGCTCCAAGAAATCTAAAGGAAAACACCTTTCGGGCCAGGCTGGTTTCGCCCAGGAGTCCACTCGGTTGGAAACGGATCATGAGGAGGAGGATGACCGTATAGAAAAGGATCCTGTAGTTCACCAGCGGACGAAAAAGCTCGGGAAGTATTCCCAGCAAGAGGGCACCCAGGACCGGTCCCCAGAGCGTCCCCATGCCTCCCAGAACGATCATACCCAGAAACGTGATGGAAAGGGGAAAAGAAAAATCCGTGGCACTGATAAATCTCATGTAGTGGGCATAGAGGGCACCGCCGAGCCCCGCCATTGCAGTGCCGAGGACAAAGGCCAACAGCTTGAAGCGCATAGGGGAGATTCCCATACTGGAGGCTGCCTCCTCATTTTCCCTCAGGGCAAAGCATGCCAGCCCACCCCAACTTCTCGTAAACCACCAGCAGACAAGCAGGACAACTCCTAGGAACATGAGACAAAGAGAAAAAAAGGCGCCGCCTTTTAGTTTGACCCCGAAAAGAATAATCTTCGGGATCCCGCCTATACCCAGTGCACCGCCGAAAAAAGGGATGTAGAGGAACACGGCCTCGACGATGAAATTGATGCCGATGGTGGTGATGGCCAGGAAGTCATCCCGGACCCGAAGGCTGGGCAGACCCAGCAGGAGGCCGATGAGTCCGCTGATGAGAATCACAAAGGGCAGGGCCATCCAGAAGGAGAGACCGGCCTTGGTGGTCAGGATGGCGGAGGCGTAAGCGCCGATTCCAAAAAAAGCAGCGTGACCCAGGGAAATTTGACCGGCAAACCCCACGATCACATTAAGCCCCAAAACCACGATGGCATAGATGACTATGAGGGTAGCGATGGTAATGACGTACGAACTCAACCGTAAACCTCCGTTATGAATTCAACTCTTACTTTGACCCCATCAACCCTTCCGAGCGCCACATGAGGACCGCAATCATGGCAATGAATGCAAGGGCGTCCCTCGGGAGGGGGATATTGGCATAACCGATCAGCAGGGTTTCAGCTACGCCGAGCATAAGGGAGGCAATGACCGCCCCGGGTACCGACCCCATGCCCCCCACAACAATCAGGGCCAGGGTCTTGTAGGCCGGCACCGCCCCCATGGTGGGATAGATCTCGTTGTAGTAAATGCCCACCAAAATACCCGCAATAGCGGCGATGGCCGAGCCTATGATGAAGGTGATACCCATGATGGCCTGTGTATTGATGCCCATGGCGTCAGCGATGGAAATATCCTGGGACGCGGCCCGCATGGCCAACCCCAGTTCCGTCCGCGTCGTAATGTACCACAGGAAGATCAAAACGCCCGCGGTAATGCAGTAGACGGCCATGAGAGTCTCAGAAATGGTGACACCTCCAAAATGGATCGCGGGGAAGGGGAGCTTCGCCGGAAAGGTCAGGATATAGGGCCCGGCTACGAGGCGACAGAGTTCCTCGATGGCCAGCATGGCGGCGATACTGCCGATAAGCGGCACATAGGGGGGATATTTTAGCAGGGGAAAATAGATGAACCGCTCAATCACTATCCCCAGCAGGGCGCAGAATCCCATTGCGCCGAGAAACGCCGGGAGCAGGCTTCCTGTCAGATGAAAGACAAGGACACCCACATATGCGCCCACGGTGTATACGGCCGCGTGGGCCACATGGAGGATGCGCATAACGCCATAGACCAGGGCAAGCCCCAGGGTGATAAGGGCATAGATGGAACCCATGGCGATGCCGTTCAGAAGCTGTTCAACGAAGAGCTGCATAGTGAGGTAACGTGCCGTTTCCGGTTCAAAGTTGATGACTTTGTAAAAAGCTAATTTATACTACAAGCGGCAGCATATGAGCAACGAAGTTGAGCCGAACCTGAGACTCTTTTTCAGACCCTTTCTATACACTTCGGAGGGAATGGACGCCGATTTGGGGTTTAGCGAAAATTCATAGAAGCGCGTAGGGTTTGGAGACGTAAACCCCAAATAGTCGTCCATATCGGCGTTGGTTGCCAAGTGCACTATGAGAAAGGGTCTGAAAAAGAGTCTCGCGCCCGGCTCGTTGACTTCGGCAGAAGAGATGACTTCGTTGGAAGTCATCATCGTGCCCACGGAACGACTTTTTACGATTCCATCAAAAGTAGTTCCCGAGGAATCAACGAAATAGAGGCAACGGTTGAACACACTACACATGGAGGTAAAAGGACAATGATGGATCAAAAAGCAATGTTCAAACAAATGGTGGATTTTAACAAAGCGGCCCTTGACAACACCTTTAGCGCCATGGCCACAGTGCAGGACCAGACCGAAAAGATGGCCAAGACGGTCTTGGAGCAGGCTACCTGGCTCCCCGAGGAAGGCAAAAAGGTCATCAGTGAATGGATCCAGGCCCACAAGAAGGGGCGTGACGACTACAAGAAGCTCGTTGATGACAACTTCAAAAAGGTGGAAGACTTCTTTGCTGCTTCCAAGTAGAACCTGATACAAAGGAATCTTGATAAGAGGACGGCTGATGGGGGACAAGAAAAACAGGAGTTGATCAACCCATAGACATTCTTGAACCCATCGGCCGTTCTCTCCAGAGGTTTTCCGAGATCAGCCTCAAGGCAATCGAGGTGACCAATCAGCAATTTCAGGCTACACAAACATACTGGACCGCCCTGAAGGCCTTTCATACAACAGAAATTGATGTCGAAGTAACGGTCTTTCAAAAGGGCCAGGGGTTCAAGGGTTGGACGAGGACCACACCATGGACAAAAAATTTCTTGAATTCTGGGGAAATCTTCTCATCAATGCCGCCAAGGGCCAGGAACAACTGGAAGACATGACCAAATGGATGGGCCAGGGGCTGAAGGGTTTTGAGAATTACTCAGACATGTTCCGGAAGCTCTATGGGTTAGACGGTGTGGACGAAGACAGCTCCGAAGATCTGAAACAACGGCAACGTGCGGCAGCAGAATTTCAGAAATCATTCAAAGATTATATGGACCTGATGGGCGTGGTTCCCAAGCAAGAGCACCTGGCCCTGGTACAAAAATATGAGGAACTCAAGGACCGGGTTTCTGGCCAGGAAGAGACCATCAAACACCTGAGGATGCTTCTGGGCCAGAGAGGCTCGAGCGAAGAAACAGTAACCCAGACCTTCCAAGGTCTCATAAAGAAACAGACTGATCAGTTTCAAGAATTGATGGAAAACCTGGGGCAGATCTCCAAGCGCACCTCCCCCGGAAAAAAATAAGAAGTAAGACTTCCTATTTCAGGGCCTTCGGGGGGCTCACCAGGGCCTCACCATCCAGGACCGTCATCCCATCCTGATTCACGCAGGTCGTGCGCAAAACAACCCTGTTCTTTTCTGATACAACTTCTTTCACTTCAACCTGTGCAGTAATGGTATCACCCATATGGGCCGGGGCAAGAAAGTTCAGTTCCTGCTTGACATAGATGGTGCCCGGTCCCGGGAGCTTGTTCCCTATGACCGTTGAGATAAAGCCCGCCAGCAGCATGCCATGTGCAATCCTTGTCTTGAAAAATGTCTTCCGGGCATACTCTTCATTGATATGCGCAGGATTTAAATCACCCGTCACACCTGCAAAAAGATACACATCAGATTCGGAAACCGTCTTTGCAAACTGGGCGGTATCCCCCACCTTGAGTTGATCAATGGTCTTTCCTAACATGGCCGGCTCCTTTCCTTGAAAACCTATCAAAACCAGGATCGGTAACTATACACATCCTCTTTCACGTCCTTCATATCCTGCTGTAACGTAAGATACATGGCAGCATTCTGGATAGCCAAGCCCCCTTGATGGGCCAGGGCGGATACAAATGTGATATCATCCTCGGTGAACTCGTGTTCGCTACCGCTATAGATCCTCAGGACACCGATCACCTCGTCTTTTGCCTTTATGGGCACACACAGCAAGGATACAATGCCCTCTTCTTTTACTTCTTTTTTGTACTGGATTCGGTCATCTGTGGCGGCATTGCGCACCACTACGGGTTTACCCTCGAGGGCCTGAGCAATACTTTTTTCAGCCGATATCGGCCCTTTCTTGAGAAACTTTTTTCTGAGACCGTAGCTTGCAACCGGCTTCAGGGTATTCCTCTTCTCATCAAGCAGACGAACAGCGGCGCCTTTCACGCCAAGACCTCGAGCAATGTCGGCCGACAGGACGTTCAGGATTTCTTTGATATCAAGTGTGGAATTGATGCCGGCAGACAAATTGTGAAAAAGGGTTGTGTTTCTCCTGAGCTGCTCGATCAACCGCGTGTTTTCAATGGCCATGCCCCCCTGCTCGGCAAGGGCGGCAAGGAATGCTATCTCGTTTTCCGTAAAGGTCCTCCGTCTTGCCGTATAGAGCGTGAGCACCCCTATCACCTTGCCTTTGACCTTTACAGGTACGGCAAGAATAGAGGCAATCCCTTCCTCTTGTTTGGCCTCATGGTTTTCCGATCTGGGATCCTTGGTTGCATCATGAATGGCCAGGTAGCCCTCTTTCATGACATCGGACACGTTGTCCCTGGCGGATTTCCATTTCGCATGAAAGTAACCGTCAGATAAGCCCTTTTGTGCAACCGGCACTGAGATGTCCTTTTCCTCATCGAACAGGAACAGGCATGCGGCCTTTCCCCTCATGGTATCGATGGCACTTTGTACAATGAGTTCAAGGAGTTCATCTCGATCCAAAGTCGTCCCAAATGCCCTGCTCACCTTGCAAATGGTCTTGAAATAATCGCTCTTTGTTGCCATATCACGTCTCCTGGGTTGCTTTCATGATATTTTCAATTTGTTTGACGGTGTTTTTCTTTTTAGGCGCCTTCGGCCCCTTTCCTGTTTCATCCCTCTTCCCTAACCACATGCCAATCTTGGGTGCAAATTCCCTCTGGCATTTGGAACTGACATAGATGCCGATGTGGCCCGTATCCAGGCACACATCCTCGGTGTCCCTGCTTCCCACTTTGCTTGTAAGGAGATCACACGCGCCCGGAGGTACAAGGTGATCATACTTGCCGTAAAAGTTGAGCAGAGGCATGGTGATCTTCTCGAGGTTTACCTTTCTTCCGCCCACCTCCATCTTGCTCTGGATGAGAAGGTTCTCGTGATAGCAGTCCTTGACGAACTGGCGGAAGGTCTCGCCCGGAACATCCGGGCTATCAAAGATCCATTTTTCCATGCGGACAAAATTCTCAACAAAGGCCTTATTGTCCATATTTTGGAAAAACCCCACATATTTGTCAATCATCAACCGGGCAGGGTTGAGGAGCAGAAAACCAAAATTCATCAGGTCTCCGGGCATATTACCAAAGGTATCCACCATACGGTCCACATCAATATCTTTCATCCAGATATGTAACAGTCCCTGATCCGTGTCAAAGTTGGTTGGAGTCACCGTGGTAACAAGGTTCTTTATCTTTTCCGGATGAAGGGCCGAGTAAATGACGGAAAAGGTCCCGCCCATGCAGATCCCCATAAGATTGATCTCGACAAGATCGTGGCGCGTGCATATGAAGTCAACAATATTGTCCATATACCCATTGACATGGTCGTCAATGGTGAGGAATTTGTCCTTCCGGGTCGGGTAGCCCCAGTCGACCATGTAGACATCAATGCCCTCTTTTAAAAAATTCTGGACCACACTTCTTCCGGGTTGAAGATCCAGCATGGTCTCCCTGTTAATCAGGGCATAAACCACCAGGAGCGGGGTCTTTATTTTCGCATCGGCAACAGGCCTGTAGTGCTTCAGCTTAACCCGGTCCTCCTCATACACAACATCGTAGGGAGTCGGGGCAATGCCGGTATCCAGTTGACTCAACAGGACTTCTGATGCCCCTCCGGCCTGTTTCGTGCTCTTTTCCGCATCCTCGGCCAGCTTGGTCAGAATCAAGTCAAGAGGAATCTTTGGGTGCCCCATAAGGCCACCTCCTTTCATGAATCAATTGGGTGAATAGTCAAATGGTCGCGTTGTGCGTATTGCAAGATCAACCCTTTGAGTCTTTCTTTTCCAGTTCCCTGAGGCGCTTTTTCAGTTGATAGATCTCCTTGTAGAGATCATCCATATCCCTGTTTGTGGGCACAGGGAGGGATTGCATCATGTCTTGAAGTATCTCCTCTCTAGCCAAAAGGAAATCCTCCATTGCCTTCATGGCATTTCCCAGGGCCTTTGTATAATCAGGGGACTTGAAGAGGACCATGTAATGTCCCTCTAAGACCTTTATCCACATTTTGTAATAGTCATTTGGATCCTGAGAGAGATTGCCCTCATCGGCAAGGGAAGCAACTTTCTCTTCCATGACCTTGAAGGATTTCTCCATGGGGAGAGAGAGAATATGGAGAAACTCAGCCACGGTGCCCTGAAAAAGCGCATAGCTATCCGTCATTCGTCCCATCCGTTCCTGGTAGGCCCTCATCAATCCCAGTTTGGGAATGTGCAGGAACTTTCTGAACTCCTGCTCATAGAGATCGGTCCATGCGCGGAATACATCCTTATCAAGGTCCTCAAATTTGTAGGCCGCGGTCCGCTTGTCTAACCTTCCGGCCGTTTCCGTCCATTGTTCCTGAAAGTGAGAATAGGTCTCCCATGCCGTTTGAGCCATCTGATTCATAATTCCGGGAAAAACGTTCATTCCTTTATAGAGAGCGTCCGCTGTCTCGGGCTTACCCGCGGCGGAAGACAGAGAGGCCAGCATTTTCAGGGCTGATTCCAACGATTCCTGAGTCCGGCTCTTTTGCGCTTCTTTTTGCTGAGACTCCTCTTTTCGGGAAGCGGTGGATGCGGACCCGATATGTGCTATTGATGCCCACAACTCAGTTGTCGATTCCATCCAGGCCTCCAGCAATGGCATGCTACCAGTGCTTTTTCCTTGATCCTCACCCATTACTAAGCCTCCTGTCTCATCAACGGCTTGAATCTATCAACAGATTTGGATTTATAGTATCATGTCTTTACTGGGTCGGCCAATGAAATTGAGCGTTTCCCTTGACAACGCAGACCATGCCGGACTAGAACTACCCGAAGACGATTAGGACGATCCACATTAGCCAATATTGATGGGCACGATGACGACTTCCAACGAAGTCGGTTTTTCATCCGGATCTTAAGGAAGCGGATCTGAGAATCTTTTTCATGTGCTTTCTCATAGTGCACTTGGCACCGAACTCCGACATGGATGGCTATTTGGGGTTTGCACCTCCCAAACCATACGCGCTTCTATGATCTAGCGATAAACCCCAAATCGGCGTCCATCCCTTCCGGAGTGTTTAGAAAGCATTTGAAAAAGATTGTCAGGTTCGGTTCCGCTTTTTACAAAGTCATCAATATCATCCACACAGAAGAATCCTTCTGAGTGGAAGGAGCGAGGACCCATGACCCAAATTCTCCAATTTCAGAGGAACCGCTGCACGAGCGTCAGTCAAATCGATGCCCAGACCCTGTTGTCTTCCTGCCACCTGCAGGATACCCTGACAGACGCTTATGTGGAACTAACCGTCAAGCTGCCGGATCTCGAAATATCCGACGCCACGGGAGAGGTCAGGCGGACCTATCAAGAGGAATGCAAAAATCAGCATGATGTCCTGAAAAAGGTCCTGGGCGTGAGGATCGGTCCGGGCATGCTCAAGATCATCAAGGGGTTGATGGGTGAGGTCACGGGCTGCGATCAACTGGCCTTCATGGTGGAAGAGTGCTGCCACGGGGTAATCCTCTCCTTCACAAAGGATGAGCTCTTGAAGGCCCCGGAGGAAGAAACGAGGAAAAAGGACTTCTACGCAAACATGGTCAAACAGAATATCCGGCTCTATAACCGCTGTGCGGCCTTTGCGCCCGGCAGTTCCCTGGTGGATGGGATCGAGCCGCCAAGTGAACCGGCTGAGAGGTCATGATGCAGACATTCATGAGAAACAAGCTCGTGAGCATCACCAGGAGGGGCAATGATACCCTGGTGATCCACGGTGTCCTGGATGACGATATCTATGGACTTGAAATGAATATGGAGATCCGGCTCACGGATCTCACCATCCTCTCCCTCGATGGGAAATGGAACCACTGGACCACCCCTGAATGTCCCCGTGCGGTCCACTTCCTCCAGGAAGCGGTGGGCCTCAGGATCGATGAAGAAGGCTTCTCACAGAAAATCCATAGGCTCGTGGGCCGGAAGGCATGCCGGCACTTTGCCAACCTGGCACTCGAGTGCTGTCACTCCGCCGGGGAAGCGGCCCTGCTTGCGAAGTGGGAAGACAGGAAGGGCATGAATCCGGCACTGACCTTTGAGGCATTCCTGGGCCAAACCGAAAGACCCGCCACGACCGTTCCTTCAGGCACCATTGTGTCCGCCGTACCCAGCCCACCCCGGCCCGCGGTTCGGGTTGAAAAAACCAAAGCCCCAAAAAAAATCCCGGTTTCCGCGGGCATGGTCATTGATCTCCACGTGCACACCTCCCCGGCATCTCCCTGCAGTTCCGCTCCCGTGGATGATCTGATCCAGGAAGCGAAGCGGATCGGCCTGGACGGTATCTGCCTGACGGACCACAATTACCTCTGGCCCGATGAATCCGTGGAAGAACTTCGCCAAAGGCATGGTTTTCTGATCCTCCGTGGAAATGAAATAACGACTGAACAGGGGGACATGCTCGTCTTCGGTCTTGATCGGGACGTCAAAGGCATCATTCAACTCAAAGACCTGGCCGAAGAGGTCCATGGTTCAGGCGGATTGATCATCGCCGCCCATCCCTTTCGCGGTTTTCTGACCTTCGGCGTTGGGCAACTTGGCCTGACCGTCGAAAAAGCTGCTGAACGACCGCTCTTTCGATCGGTGGATGCCATTGAGGTCCTGAACGGCAAGGTGACCAAGAAGGAAAATGCCTTTGCCTCTGAGGTGGCAGACGGCTTGGGCCTGCCTGCCACCGGCGGCAGTGACGCCCACGAGGTTTCCGAGGTGGGGCTCTATGCCACCCGCTTTTTTACCCGAATCCGCGATGAAAATGAGCTTGTCAACGCCTTGAAAGAGGGCGCCTGTGCCCCATGCGCCTTTCGAGCAAAGGAAAAGGAGTCGGTATTGCCATGAAAAATCACCCTGACTGGGAAAAACTGATCCGGCGGCTGGAACTTCTGATGCGGCTCAAATCCTTTCCCGTCGCCTTCAAGATGCTTGAAAACAAAGAGGCCCTTGATAAAATTCCCTTCATGCGAAGGCCGGATCACAAGGTGACCCTCTGTCAACTCATCACCCTGGTAAGGAGCTTCGACTGGACCGTGGGTGCTGAAGGCAGCGATTTTCTGGCCCCTGCCTGCCCTTCCATGCTGGGACTGGCTGAAAAGCCCGACACATACAAGGATGGAACGTTTCGAAGTATCGTCTGGGTAAAGACAAGGGAAGATGGAAAGAAATATGAGGCCTCCATCCCCCATCTGCCCTTGGGGAAATATGAAGCCGTGGCCATGGCCCCCCTGGTCTACAAACCCTTCGAGCCGGACATTGTCCTCATCTACGCGAACCCCGCCCAGATGATGCTCCTCATCAATTCTCTCCAGTTCGAGGACTATGAGGTCATGCAGTTTTTCTGTGTGGGGGAATCCTCGTGTTCGGATGCCATTGCCCGGTGCTATTTGACGGGAAAGCCTGCCTTGACGATTCCGTGTTACGGTGAAAGACGGTACGGCCATGCCCAGGACGAAGACCTGGTCATGGCCCTCCCCGCCGGAATCATGGAGAAAGCCCTCCGTGGCATGGAGGCCCTTTACCGGCGCGGAATCCGCTATCCCATCAGCTATGCAGGGGCGGAGCAAGACGTTACCACGGCGTTTCCCATGTCCTATGGGGGACTCGATGAACTGGAAAACCTTCGCGGAGAAGACGGACGTCTCCTCCTGGGGGTAACGGGCGGCATTGCCAGCGGCAAGACCACGGTTGCCGACATGCTTGAGAAAATGGGCGCACCCGCGATCGACTTCGACCTCATCGCGAGAGAGGTGGTGGAACCGGGCCAACCTGCCCTCCGGGATATCGTAGAATACTTCGGCAAGCAGGTCCTGAGCGAAGATGGGCATCTGGACCGCAAAAAACTCTCAGGCATTGTTTTTCGGGATTTTGAAAAGAGAAAAAAACTGGAAGGATTTACGCATCCCAGAATACATGAGGAATTTGCCAGGCAGGTTGGTGAAATCGCAAAGGAAAAACCGGGTGCCGTGATCCAGGTGGTGATCCCGCTCCTGATCGAGCTGAACCTCCAGTACATCTTTCACAAGCTGCTGGTCGTCCATGTCCCCCGGGAGACCCAGATAGACCGGCTCATGGAGAGGGATCGTATCAGCCGGGAGGAAGCCGCCAATATCCTGAAGGCCCAGCTGCCCATCGACGAGAAGGTGGGATACGCGGACTTTGTCATCCAGAATGAAAAGGGATTGGCGGAAACACAAGAACAGGTGAAAGAGCTGTGGGAAACGCTGAAAAAGGAGCAAGAAGGAGGGGGGAAAAATGGATAATCGTTCATTGCAGGAAGTGGATCGTGTTGAGGTGCTTACCCTGATGGACAATTATGTGGATGTCCTGCTCACCAGTACGGACGTTGTCGAGAGACCTCCCCTTGGAAAGGACGGGAAGATCCCTGCCGATAACCTGGTGGCGGAACATGGTCTCTCTTTGCTGATCACCCTTTATAAGAATGATGAAACCCACACCGTACTCTTTGATACCGGCCACAGCAGCGTGGGGGTCCTCCACAATATTGCCCTGCTCGAGATCGATCCGACCGACATAGAGGCCCTGGTGTTGAGCCACGGTCACATGGATCATACCGCAACCCTTTACCCCCTTCTGGACAGGATACCGGGACCTGTCCCCCTGGTGGTTCACCCCGACGCGTTTCTTTCACCCCGTTATTTAGCGCTGGATGACGGTCGGAAACTCCTGTTTCCCCAGACCCTGAAAAGACCCGAACTGGAGAAACGGAAAGTCGAAGTCCTGGAGAGCACAGAACCGACCCTTATCGCCGGGAATACGGCCCTGGTCACCGGTGAGGTGGAACGTACAACCCCGTTTGAAAAAGGGCTCCCGAATGCATTCCTTGAAAGAAACGGCGCCATAGAAAAGGATCCGATCCTGGATGATCAGGCCATCGTGATTAAGCTGAAAGGGAAGGGACTTGTGGTCATCTCGGGATGTGCCCACGCCGGGATTATGAACACGCTCCTTTACGCCATGAAGCTGACGGGCGTTTCACAGATTCACGCGGTCCTGGGAGGATTCCACCTCTCCGGGGCCTTTTTTGAACCCATTATTGAGGACACCATAGAGGAATTGAAAAAACTGGCCCCTGAAATTCTTGTGCCCATGCATTGCACCGGTTGGAAGGCCATCCATCGGTTTTCGGAAGAATTTCCGGAATCATTCATCCTTAACAGTGTGGGATCACGATTCACGATCTCCTAGGAGGCTGTCCGAGAATAGACTCCTGGCACAGACGACCCGGTGCCGGCCACTGTAATCACGGATGCGGCCGGCTCCACCGTAGCAACGGGTTTCTTCTGCAATTTTCATGGCCCTTTCCGTCTGCCCAGGCGCCATTTCCACAAGGAGCCACCCACCGTGATTCAGAAAGTCGGGGGCCTCCCGCAGGATACGCTCGACATATGCCATCCCGCCGGGGCCTCCCGCAAGGGCTGTGCGCGGTTCATGATCCCTCACTTCGGGTGGAAGCGCCCCATACTCCTCCTCCCCCACATAGGGGGGATTTGAGACAATGATATCAAAAACCGCCTCCTTTTCTCTTATGGAATCAAACAGGTCCCCCTGCCTGAACCGGATCCGATCATGAACCCCGTGCTTCTCTGCATTGACCTGCGCCCAATGGAGGGCTTCAGCTGAAATATCCGTGGCCCAAACCTCCCATTCAGGGAGTTCCTTCGCTAGCGAAACGGCTATGATTCCCGAACCGGTCCCCAGATCCAGGAGCCGCAGCCTCAGACCTTGCCCCGCTTTCGCTTTTTCCGCTCTGGCAACGGCCTGCTCCACCAAAAGTTCCGTCTCCGGCCTCGGGATGAGCACGCCGGGACCCACCTCGAACGCCAAGGACCAGAATTCCTGGACCCCGGTGATATATTGGAGAGGTTCTCCCCGCACCCGGCGTCGAACGAGATCCCTGTAGCCTGAAAGTTCATTCTTGGTGAGGGGTTTTTCAAATTGCAGGTAAAGGCTGACCCGGTCCATCCCGAGTCCATGGGCAAGGAGTACTTCCGCTGTCAGGCGGGGACTTTCAATGCGCTTCTCTTTGAGGTATTTGGTGGTGGTTTTCAGGAGGTCGCCGATGGTCCATGAAACCGCGTCCATGAGCGTCACGATCGGATCAGTTGCCCGAGGTCTTCTTCAGAGCCTCGGTCTGAAAATGTGTGGTCAGGGGTTCGATGAGGAGATCCAAGTGCCCCTGGAGGACATCTTCCAGTTGATAGAGGGTCAGGCCGATCCTGTGTTCGGAAACGCGTCCCTGGGGAAAATTGTAGGTCCGGATGCGCTCGCTTCGGTCACCTGAACCTACCATATTTCGCCTTTCCTCGGAAATCTTGGACTGCTGTTCGGACACTTCAAGATCCAGCAAACGGGAACGGAGGACCTTCATGGCCTTTGCCTTGTTCTTGTGTTGTGATTTCTCGTCCTGGCAGGTGACCACCAGACCGGAGGGGACGTGGGTAATGCGAACGGCAGAATCCGTAACGTTAACGTGCTGTCCACCGTGTCCTGAAGAGCGGTAAACATCGATGCGAAGGTCCTCGGGATCGACCTCCACGTCGATTTCTTCGGCCTCAGGCAGCACAGCCACCGTGACGGCTGAGGTATGGATGCGCCCCTGGGTCTCCGTCTCCGGGACGCGTTGCACCCGATGAACGCCGGACTCATATTTGAGATGGCTGTAAACCCGATCACCGGAAACCAGGATGATGATCTCCTTGAAGCCCCCGATTCCCGTGGCATTCTGACTGAGAATCTCGGTCTTCCACGACCTCATCTCTGCGTAACGGGCATACATCCTGAAAAGATCGGCAGCAAAAAGGGCGGCCTCTTCACCTCCCGTTCCGGCCCTGATCTCCAGCAGGGTATTTTTTTCGTCATGGGGATCTCTGGGAAGGAGTAGTACCTTGAGGTCCGCTTCAAGTTGCATCATGGAGGAACGAAGGGAATCAATTTCCTCCCTGGCAAGTTTCCTCATTTCAGGATCAGTGTCTTCCAGCAGGGGGGTGTTTTTCTCAATCTCCTCCCGCGCTGTCTCGTACTTCCTGAAGGCTGAAATAATAGGGCTCAGGAGGCTGTGTTCCTTTGCGTACTTCTGGAATACCTTCCGGTCCTTGATGATTTCAGGGCTGCTCAGATACCCCTCGAGATCCAGGTATCGGGTTTCAATTTCCTTGATCTTTCCAAACATAGAAATCCGTGGAACTTCAGGAGTTCACGGTTGCTCCCCGAAAATAATTGTTTACCACAGAGGCACAGTTCATCTTGAACGCAAAATGGAATCTCAGGATTTCACCTTTGCTGAGTGCTCCTGCTCAAACTTTGCATATTTCCTCTTGAACCGCTCAACCCGCCCCGCTGAATCGACCAGTTTCTGCTTGCCGGTAAAGAAGGGGTGGCACTTGGAGCAGATTTCCACTTTGATTTCCTTCAGGGTTGAGCCGGCCTCAAATTCATTGCCACAGGCACAACGCACCTTTGCCTTGTAATATTCCGGGTGAATCCCTTGTTTCATGATGTCTCCTTTTCTAAACCATCCAGGTTGTAATATCTCTACTGGCTCATGGAATCCAGAAACTCTTTATTGTCTCCAGTTCCTCTTATTTTTTCAAGTAAAAATTCCATGCTGTCCACCGGTGTCAGGGGAGACAGGAGTTTTCGCAGGATCCAGATGCGGTTCAGATCCGCCTCATCCAACAGCAGTTCTTCTTTTCGGGTTCCGGAACGGTTGATATCAAAGGAGGGGAATACCCGCCTGTCCGTCAGTTTCCTGTCCAGATGAATTTCCATGTTGCCGGTGCCCTTGAACTCTTCAAAAATGACTTCGTCCATCCTGCTGCCCGTATCGACGAGGGCGGTGGCGATAATGGTCAGGCTTCCCCCCTCCTCAATATTCCGCGCCGCACCAAAGAACCGCTTCGGTTTATGCAGGGCATTGGAATCCAAGCCCCCTGACAGGATCTTCCCACTGGGGGGAACAACCGTATTGTAGGCCCTTGCGAGACGCGTGATACTGTCCAGAAGAATGAGTACGTCGAGTTTGTGTTCCACCAGTCTCTTCGCCTTTTCTATCACCATCTCGGCCACCTGGACGTGCCGCTGTGGCGGTTCGTCGAATGTCGAACTGATCACCTCCGCGTCCACCGAACGTGACATGTCCGTGACTTCTTCGGGCCTTTCATCGATGAGCAGGACGATCTTATGGATGGATTTGTCGTTTTCCGTGACACTGTTGGCAATGTTCTGGAGGAGCATGGTCTTGCCGGTTCGCGGCGGGGCCACTATCAACCCCCTCTGGCCTTTGCCTATCGGCGTCATAAGGTCCATTATTCTCGAGGAATAATTGTCGGCCTTCGTTTCCAGATTGATTCTTTCCTCCGGATACAGTGGGGTCAGGTTATCAAAGAGGATTTTCTCACGCGCAATTTCCGGGTCCTCATGGTTAACGCTCTCCACTTTCAGAAGGGCAAAATAGCGCTCCGAATCCTTGGGCGGCCTGATCTGGCCGGAAATGGTATCACCCGTTCTCAGATTGAAGCGACGGATCTGGGAAGGAGAAATATAGATGTCGTCCGGCCCCGGCAGATAATTGGCGTCAGGCGCCCGGAGGAAACCAAATCCATCGGGCAGCGTTTCCAATACCCCCTCCCCGTAAATAAGGCCGTGTTGTTCCGAATGGGCCTGAAGCAGAGCGAACACCAGTTCCTGCTTGCGCAATCTTGATGCGCCCTGGATATCAAACTCCTTGGCCATCCTGGCCAACTCACTGATCTTCGTTTTTTTCAGTTCAATAAGATTCATTCCTGTTCTCCTGTTTGTACAGTAGATGAGGCAGTGCCCATCCATAAACACCTTAGGGGCACCGGCGAGTCTCCATTTCAGTCCTGCCAAGATGGGATTACAAGATCACGTCCAAGATCCCGGAGTTTGAGCGGGAAAAATCAAGGAATTATACAAAGACGCATCCCCCCGTTGGCGGGACACATATAATTCAGAAGATTGACGCTGAGATTTTGAACCCGCTACAGCGGGACCGGATGGAAACTCCTTATGAAGTCCGTCTTGATGTTGAGTTTATACCGAATCCTCCAAAAGGTAGGAAACATTCTCTATACCATAGGCTTAAAGTCTATTTATTGTCAAGGTTTTTTACCGGAGGCCTTCATTGCGCGATTCCATGCTCCTGAGGCTTCCTATCATCTCTTCCATGTCCCCCGGAATGGCGGCCTCGAAGGTCATGAACCGACCGGTCTCCGGATGACAGAAACCCAGAGATCCGGCGTGAAGCATCTGACGCTGCGGAAGGGGTAAAGGCCCCTTTTTCCATAAGGGATGACCCTTCCACCAGTTCTTTCCGTATCCGTACACCTGGTCTCCAACCACCGGGTGTCTCATGTTGGAAAAATGGACCCGGATCTGGTGTGTTCGTCCGGTCTTGATGGAAACAGCGACCAGGGAAAACCCGCTTTCGAAACGCTCCATGAGCCACCATATGGTTATGGCAACTTTTCCCCTGTTGAGAGCAACGGCCATCTCTTTCCGTTTTGTCGGATGTCTCCCGATGGGCAAATCGATCTTGCCTTTCCGGCCCCGCATCTTGCCATGGACCAGTGCTTGGTATTCTTTTCTGACCTCTCCGGATTTAAACTGGCGGGCCAGACCTGCATGGGCCTGGTCATTCTTGGCCACAACCATGAGCCCCGAGGTATCCTTGTCAAGCCTGTGGACAATGCCCGGTCTTGCCACACCCCCGATACCCGAAAGACCGCTGCAATGCCAGAGCAGACCATGGACCAGGGTTCCGGTGGCATGTCCGGCAGCCGGATGGACCACCAGGCCGGGGGGCTTGTTCACAACCAGAATGGAATCGTCTTCATGGATAATCTCGAATGCAACCGGTTCCGGCTCAAGGCTTGAGGGGGAAGGCGGGGGAATGGTAATTCTGATATGGTCTCCGGCACGTGTCTTGTAACTGGCCCAGGAAGGACCTTGATTGACCTCGACCGCACCTTTCCTTATGAGTTCCTGGATCCTGGACCTGGAAATATCCAATGACCGGGAGGCGAGAAAAAGATCCAACCGCTGGGGCCGGTCCTCTCGGGAGACATCAAATTGAAATTCTGTGTCCAAATCATTCTTTGCCAGGTGTCAGTCCCCCGGTCATGCAAAGATGTTGTCCAGGTCTTTCTCCACCTGTTGCTCACCGCAATTTCTCGCCAGGGAGATCTCCTTGACCAGAAGATTTCTCGCCGTGTCCAGCATCTTCCTCTCCCCGAACGACAGATCTTTTTCCAGTTTGAGCATCAGGAGATCCCTGTAGACTTCAGCAACCTCGAATGCCGATCCGGTCTTGATCTTCTCCATGTATTCCCTGTAACGGCGATTCCAGGTCTGATTGTCTACGGGCAGATCCCGTTTTTTCAGAATGGAAAAGACCTTTGGGACTTCCCTTTGGCCGATGATTTCCCTCAGTCCCACATTATTGACATTATGTGTGGGAATCATGATGATCATGTCATTTTCGAGGATTCGCATTACATAAAAATCCTGGCAACATCCCGAAATTTCCTGGCTTTCGATCTTTTCGATGACGCCGACGCCGTGTGCCGGGTAGACAGCCAAATCACCTATGTTAAACATGAAATCCCCCATACGTCCAACTTGCAAGACAACCTCATCTAACAATAATGGTGAGGAACGGGCATCACCCGTTCCTCACCGAAAAAAATTATCTCAAGAAATAACCAATCGCCGGTAAAAGCGGCGCAATAACCAAGGAAACCACGGACATCAATTTGATCAGGATGTTCATGGCCGGTCCTGACGTATCCTTGAAAGGATCGCCGACCGTATCGCCCACCACGGCGGCCTTGTGGTTGTCGGAACCTTTGCCGCCGAGATTCCCTTCTTCAATATACTTCTTGGCATTATCCCAGGCGCCACCGCCATTGGACATAAACAGCGCAAGGAATACGCCCATAATGGTAGCACCCAGCAGCATGCCGCCCAGGGTTTCTTTACCAAGCAAAAAGCCGACGGCTACCGGTGTGAGCACGGCGACCAGACCGGGTGCAATCATTTCCTTCAAGGCAGACCCGGTAGCGATGGAAACGCAGGTTTTGGAATCCGGTTTGACACCTTCTTTCCCCTCGAGGAGTCCGGGAATTTCCCTGAACTGCCGACGGATCTCTTCTACGATCTTGAAAGCGGCCTTGCCCACGGATGTCATGGTCATGGCGGCGCAAAGCATGGGAACAATTCCCCCGATGAAGGCCCCGATGACGACCATCGGGTTCCTTATGTCAATGATCTTCAGACCTGCTGATTGCGCAAACGCAACAAACAGGGCCAGGGCCGTCAGGGCCGCAGAACCGATGGCAAAGCCTTTGCCGATGGCTGCCGTCGTGTTTCCAAGGGCATCGAGGCCGTCCGTTATCTTTCGGGTCTCGGGGCCCAGGCCCGCCATTTCAGAAATGCCGCCCGCATTGTCCGCAATGGGGCCGTAGGCATCCACCGTCATAGTGGCTCCGACAGTGGCCAGCATGCCCACGGCGGAAAGGCCGATCCCGTAGATGCCGGCTGTTTGAAACCCGACAAAGGTGGCCACGCAGATACCGAGGACAGGGAGGTAGGTAGACTGCATCCCCACGGCCAGGCCTGCAATAATCACGGTGGCAGCGCCGGTCTTTGACTGTTCGGCAATACGCTTGACCGGAGGTCCTGACGTATAGTACTCGGCCAGGAGCCCGATGGCGATCCCGCACAGCAGTCCCGAGAAGATGGCCCAGAAGGCGCCCATGGGCATCCCGAGAGACTTGGTCACAATAATGGTCAAGATGACAAAAACAATGGCCGCCACAAAGGTCGTATACCTGAGAGCCCCCGCGGGGTTCCCTTTCTGGAACAGCTTGATGGAAAAGACACCCACAAAAGAACTCAAAAGACCGATCATGACCACCAGGATCGGCATGGCCATGAATTTCAACTTGATCGCCGTTGCGGTCAAGCCCCCGAGCGTGGGAAAAGCCTTGACGAATGCTGCCAGCGTATCGGGAGTGTTGATACCGAGTGTCGCCGCTATGGCTATGGTGGCGATAACGGACCCCACAAATGACTCGAAGATGTCGGCACCCATGCCGGCGATATCACCCACGTTGTCGCCGACATTGTCTGCGATAACACCCGGGTTTCTCGGGTCGTCCTCCGGAATACCGGCTTCCACTTTGCCCACCAGGTCAGCACCCACATCGGCCGCCTTGGTATAAATACCGCCGGCCACACGGGCAAAGAGGGCGATGGAACTGGCCCCCATGGCAAAACCGTTGATATATTGCGCACTGTCCGGGCTTCCTCCGAACATCCAGAACCAAAATCCCAGGCCCAGGACCCCGAGGCCCGCCACTGCCAGTCCCATGACGGATCCTGAAAAATAGGACACGTTGAGAGCGCCGGCCTGCCCTGATTTGTTGGCCGCTTCCGCTGTTCGGGAATTACCCCTGGTGGCGGCCGTCATGCCGGAGAATCCTGCGAGCATGGAACAGAAGGCGCCCGTCACGAAGGCGATGGCCGTCTTCCACGCGACCCCCCATCCCAGAAGGACAAACACGATCGCTATGAAAATAAGAAGAGCGGAATACTCTCTCTTTAAGAATGCCATTGCCCCCGAATGGATGGCCTCTTCCAGTTCCTGCATCAGCGGATTGCCATTGGGCTGCTTCTTGACGTAGCCGTAGATCAGCCAAGCGATGATCAAACTCAGTATCCCTATAAATGGAGCGTAAACAGTTAATCCCTGCATCAGATTCTTACCTCCTAGTTTGCGAAATCCTGACAATTCATAGTATTCATTGCCGATTCAATGCCTTCTAAAACGAACAATTCACATGTGCGAACCGCCCCCTGGACAACCCGATCGATCACGTCCTTCTGGTCCCTGTAAAATGGAGCAAGAACGAAATCTTCGACGGGCTCATCATATCGAGGGCGTCCAATGCCTATCTTCAAACGGGGGAAGTCCCCGGTTCCAAGATGCCGGATGAGGGAGACCATGCCCTTGTGTCCCCCTGAACCGCCCTTTCTCACAACCTTGATCTTCCCCACCGGAAGGTCCAGATCATCATGAATGACCAGGATGCTTCCATAATCCACGTCATAGTAGTCGGTGAATGCCCTGACCGCATTTCCGCTCAGGTTCATGAAGGTCTCCGGACAAAGGAGTAAAGCCGTTTTCCCCTGGATGACCGTTCGGGTGTGCCTGGATTGGAAACGTCGCCGGGTCAAACCAATACCCAGCTCCCGGCTCCAACGGAGAATCACCTGAAAGCCGATGTTGTGCCGGGTATTTTCATATACCGGCCCCGGGTTGCCAAGGCCCACAATCAAATACACTTCAATAAAGCCTCCTTCACCTCCTTTCTATTCAGTCTCTGATTCTTCGGCACCCGTCTCTTCCGACTCGGCCGTAATTTCCGCTGCTTCCTCTTCCTCGACCTCTTCCACTTCCGCCACGGTGGGTGCCGCGATGACCGCCACGGCCAAATGGGCATCATCCATGGCCCTCATCCCCTCAGGAAGCCGGATATCTCCCAAATGCAGCGTATCGCCGATATCAAGGTTGGAGATATCCACCTCAATGGTATTGGTCAGTTTTCCCGGAAGGCACGTTACCATCAGTTCTCTTCGGATATTCTCCAGTATACCGCCGTTGGTTACGCCGACGGCCGTTCCTGTAAGCTCGATCGCAACGTTGACGGTGACCTCCTTGTCCATGGAGACCTCGAAAAAATCCGCGTGAAGATAGGAGTTCTCAACGGGATCGCTCTGTAATTCCTTGAGCATGGCCATCTTGGTCCGGTTCCCGTCTTTGGCCTGGATCTCGAGATTGAACAGGGTATTTTCACCTGAACCACCCTGTATGATTTTCTCGAAATCACTGTAGTTCAGCGTAAGCATGGTGGTTTCCGCCCCCGGGCCATAAAAGATGGCCGGGAGCTGGTCATTTCTTCTGAGTTTCCTGGCTGCCCCTTTTCCAGTTTGCTCTCTTGTCTGGGCAACTAATACGGGTTGATCCATTGCTTTCCTCCAAAGTTTATGACTTTTCGTTCCGGGCTTCCGGCTTCACCGCAAAGCCGCAAAGAACGCAAAGAAAGATATTTTATCAAAATTCCTGAGAGGGGGATTTTGATAGAAATGTTTTCGATCAAAATATGAATATTTCTATTCTACCCGAAGGGCCTGCTGTACAGTATTCCCCCCCCCTCTCAGGGGAAAATACCATAGAAAAACTTTGCATCCTCCGCGCCTTGAATGAGCGGAGTGAACGGGCGGTAAATTCGTTTTTCCAGTTGAATATGGCGCCCGTTGGAATGGCCCAACGAACTAATAAAATTTTTCACAAACTATCGCAAAAAAATACCCGCCGGGGTGGGCTCATCCCTACACAAAGAGGGTGCTTACCGAATGTGAGTTGTATATCCTCTTGATGGTCTCTCCCAGAAGCTCGGCCACGGAGAGGACGATCACCTTGTCCAACTTCTCGGCACCGTTTTTCAAGGGAATGGTATTGGTGACCACCAGCTTGTTGATGGGCGAAGAAGCAATCCGCTCAAGGGCCGGACCGGAAAGAACGGGGTGCGTACAGCAGGCATAGATCTCTGTGGCCCCCCTGTTTATCAGGGCGACCGCGGCCTGGGTCAGAGTCCCGGCGGTATCCACCATATCATCCAGGATAATCGCCTGCCTCCCCTCCACTTCACCGATGATATTCATGGCCTGGGCCACATTGGGGGCCTCTCGCCTCTTATCGATGATGGCGATGGACGCATTCAATCTTTTGGCAAAGGCCCTGGCCCTTTCCACTCCCCCGGCATCGGGCGAGACGATCACCAGATGGTTCTTGAAATGGGTCTGAATATGATTCAGAAGGATGGGAGCAGCGAAAATATTGTCCACGGGTATGTTGAAATATCCCTGGATCTGTCCCGCATGAAGATCCATGGACACAACCCTGCTCGCCCCGGCCACGGTGATGAGATCGGCCACAAGCTTCGCGCTGATGGGAACACGGGGCTTGACTTTCCTGTCCTGGCGACCATACCCATAATAGGGAATAATCGCAGTGATGCGCTTGGCGGACGCCCTCCTGAGGGCATCCATGATAATCAGCAGCTGCATCAGGTTATCGTTGACAGGAGTGGAGGTGGACTGGAGGACAAAGACATCCTTACCCCGGATATTCTCGTTTATCTCTACCTGCGTCTCTCCATCGCTGAAGGTCCCCGCCATGATCTTTCCCGGCTCCACGCCGAGATAGTCGCACACTTCCAAGGTCAGGGCAGGGTTGGACGTTCCGCCAAATAATTTCATATCAGGGTTCAATGTCAAAAGGTTCTCTTTCCAAAAAGGTCACCATCGCACCTGTGGATGGACTTTTCATAATGCATAAGAATAATGGCTGGGGTGGGAGGATTCGAACCTCCGAATGCGGGCTCCAAAAGCCCGTGTCTTACCGCTTGACGACACCCCAATCTGATGGAATCGCAAGAAAATCCGCTACACTCGCAAACCGGCTGCTTTATATGGAGCGGCAACAAACACCTTTCCCGGACGCCGGCAAGAAACGGCCTTTTTTGCCTTTTTCGCAGCCTCTTCAGACCGGAACACACCGAAAACGCTCGGCCCGCTTCCGCTCATGAGTGCACCCTCCGCACCCGTTTCCATCAACAATTTCTTGATGGCATCGATCACCGGGTAATGGGCCACCGTCACTGTTTCCAGATCGTTTTCAAGCAGGGACCGGATGTCAGGTCGGTCCTTTTTTAAGGAAGCAAGTATAGTGTCATATTCGTGATTTGTCAACTCTAATCGCTGCGTATCCGGCTGGCCGGAATTTGCGGTGGACGGGGTGGCGTTCATTTCAAGACGATCATAGACCCATGCCGTGGATATGGCCAGGGGTGGTGTGACAATGACATACCAGAATGGAGGCCAATAGTTGATGGGTTCAAGAACCTCGCCCACTCCCGTGGCCAGGGACGGACGGTTGTGGAGAAAGAAGGGGACATCGGCCCCGAGACCCAGCGCCACATCAGACATTTCAAACCCGGACAGAGGGGTCCCGTGCATACGGTTCAATGTCATCAAGGTGGCAGCGGCATCGCTGCTCCCGCCACCGAGGCCGGCCGCAACCGGGATCTGTTTGCGAAGTGAAATGGAGAGGGCAGGCTCCCCGCCGATTCTGGCGAAAAAGGCCCGGGCGGCCCGAAACACGAGATTCTCCTCGTTTTCGGGCACTCCAGTGCCCTCACAGGAAAGGGTGATCCCTGGAGGCCCGGGGAAAAAATCCAGCGTATCGAAGATGCCTACAGGCACCATAAGGGAGACGAGATCATGGTATCCGTCCGGTCTCAGGCCCACGACCTTGAGGCGGATGTTGAGCTTCGCAGGGGTTCGAACGGTGGCCCCGGTTATTAAAGGGGGACTCAAGGCCGGCTACTCCCAGATCTTAAGGGTCAGATAGAGAGTTGTTCCCCCACGTTTCACCAGGAAAAGGACGGTATCGCCTTTTTCATAGCCTCCGATCTTTTTGTTGAAAATCTCGAGGGTCTCGACCGGTTTCCGATCCACCTCCAGAATCATATCGCCCATCTTCAGGCCGGCCTCGTCGGCCGGCGTGTTTTTTTCCACTCCGGTCACGACCAGGCCGCTCTTTTCCTTGAGCCCCATGTCCCTGGCAAGCTTTGGGGTCAGTTCTTCCACGGTCATGCCCAGATTCGGCTCTCTTTCCAGCGGTACGGCAACCTTTGTTTCCTCTTTCAGCCTGCTGATCTTCACCTTGAAGGCCTTTTCCCTGCCGTCCCGAACCACCAGCACTTCCACCCGTTTACCAATGGGGGTTGTTCCCACCAGGTAGGGGAGATCGTTCATCTCCTTGATGTCCTTTCCATCGAATGAAAGGATGACGTCACCCCGCTTGATACCGGCCTTTTCCGCCGGACCACCGGCCGTCACATCCGCCACCAGGGCACCTTTGTCTGTCTTCAGACCGAGCTTTTCTTTCAGGTCGGGGGTGATCTGCTGAATCATCACACCCAGCCAACCGCGAATCACTTCGCCCTTCTCGAGCTGTGGAAGCAGATCTTTGGCCATGTTCACGGGGATCGCAAACCCTATGCCGATGCTTCCTCCGCTCTGGGAAAAGATGGCCGTGTTGATGCCGATCACCTCGCCCGAAGTGTTCAGGAGCGGCCCTCCGCTGTTGCCGGGATTGATGGAGGCATCGGTCTGGATAAAATTGTCATAGGAACCGGCCCCGATATGACGGTACTTTGCACTGACGATGCCGGCCGTCACCGTGCTCCCCAGACCATAGGGGTTCCCGATGGCCACCACCCAGTCTCCCACCTCCAGCTTGTCGGAATCCCCGAGGGGCAGGGGCTTCAGGGGACCGGCGCCCTTGATGCGTATCAGTGCAAGATCCGTCTTGGGATCGCGACCCACCAGCCCTGCCTTGAATTCCCTGTCGTCTGCCAGCCTTACCTTGATCTCGTCGGTCTTTTCCACAACGTGATTGTTGGTGAGGATATAGCCTTTTTCATTGATGATAAAACCGGAACCCAGACTTTTCTGCCTGAAATTCTCGGGCAGCCGGTTCCCAAAAAACCGGTCGAAAAAATCCTTGAAAGGGTCGTCGGGGCCGAAGGGTTTCCGGAAGTGAAAGGGGGTACCGCTCCGCCCCTTGATGGTCTTGACCGTGCTGATGTTGACCACGGATGGACGCACCTTCTTGGCCAGTTCCGAAAAGGATCCCGGCGCGCCGGGGAGCAGGGACGTGGTCTGGGCCCCGGCAACCGGGGCCAGGGTCGTCAAAAAGGCCATTGTAACAGCCAATGCGAGACAGGCTGAGGCGTGGACGGCACGGTACGTAGCCGTCATTTTGTCTTGGGTCATTCAGTGTCTCCTTCTTATTCAGCGGCCTTCACGTACCTCCAGCGAAGGTCGGTCAGGACGCTATCAATGAATTTGGCTTCGTCATCGCTGAGATTGCCTTTTGTCTTTTTCTCAAGCATAGCGATGGTATCGATGGCGTGTTTGGCCAGGGGCAGGTCTTTTTTCTTCTCGTTCGTCTGGGGGTCGGCAATTTCCCCCAGGTGGAACAGGGCCGAGGAACTGAGGCTGAAAATCAAGGAACTGAAATTGATCTCCGGGAGCGGCGGGGATTCTTGTTTCTTTTTCGCCTCGGCCCGGGGTGCTCCCTCCCGCTTTTCTTCTTTTTCCGGTTCCTTTTCCTTCATCTCGCCCTTTTCATCAAAGGACCGCCGATCCTTGACCACAAACCCTTTTTCTTCCTGTTCTGTCATCTCATTCACTCCTTCAACGATAATTTTCACCAGTAGAGTCACCAGAGGACGCAGAGCAAAGCCTTCTTGCCCGATCGCGAGAAGCCGATCGGACAAGACACCATTCACTGATCCAAGGGTGATGAAATCACAAAAAGTCCGGTCTTCTGGACTTACGACGAAGTCGCGTTATTCACCGGATCTCAGGAGGAGAACCTGAGGGTCTTTTTGGACGCTTTCTCATAGTGCACTTGGCATCCAACCACAACATGGACGGCTATTTGGGGTTCAGGCCTCCATAGGCCTGGCGCTCTCTAATGGCCACCTTTTAACCCCAAATAGGCGTCCATTTCCTCCGGGGTGTTTAGAAAGCGTCCGAAAAAGAGTGTCAGGTTCTCCTCCACTTCGTTCCTCATAGGTCGTCGCTACAGCTCGATTCGCCGGGCCATGTACACGTGCTCCATGGCCCGCAGGGCCTCGAGCACCTCATCACTGACCACGGCACTGGTGGCCAGGAAGATGATATTCTGTTTTTTCTTCTTTTCCTCGCCCACATGCATCCGGCTGATATTGATCCCGTATTTGCCGAGGGTGGTCCCGATCTGTCCTATGACCCCCGGGCTGTCATCATTCTGGATAAAGAGGATGTGCCCCTCTGGAATGGCCTCAAGATAAAAATCGTTAATCCTGAGTATCCTGGGTCGGGTATTCCCGAAGATCGTCCCGGAGACGATGTTGGTACCCTCAAGGGTCTTGACCCGCATGTTCACGAGGCTCCCGAAGTCCTCAGACGTGCTGCTCTTGGACTCAACCACCTTGATCCCACGATCGGCCGCGATGTAGCGAGCGTTTACAAAGTTGATGTCATCACCCATTATGGGAGTGAGGAGTCCCTTGAGGGCGGTGGTGGTCAGGGGCTCCAGATCGTAGTCCACCACCTTGCCCGAATAATTCACCTGGAGTTCCACAACGGCGCTATCGGCAAGCTGGGCATGGAGGGATCCCATCCGCTCCACCAGGATGACATAGGGCCTGAGGGTCCGCATCAGCTCCTCGCTGATGCTGGGGACATTGACCGCATTCTTGACCGTCCCATGGAGGAGGTAGGCAGCCACCTGTTCGGCCACATCACGGGCCACATTGTCCTGGGCCTCCCTGGTGGAGGCTCCCAGGTGGGGCGTGCAGACGAAATTGTCCAGTTCCATGAGCCCGATCTTTCCCGGGGGCTCTGAGGTGAAGACGTCAAAAGCGGCGCCCCCCAGGTGCCCCGATTTCAAGGCCTCATACACGTCATCCTGGTTGACGATACCGCCCCTGGCGCAGTTGATGATCATAGCCCCCTTCTTCATTTTGGCGATGGCTTCTCTGTTGATCAGGTCGGTGGTTTCATCGGTCTTGGGGGTGTGGACGGTGATGTAGTCGGCTCTCTGGAGGAGTTCCTCGAAAGAGACCGGCTCCAGGTCCAGCTTCTCAATGGTTTCGGGCTTGATGTAAGGGTCATAGACGATCACCTTCATCTTGAGCCCCTTGGCCCTGTCGGCCACGATGCGTCCGATGTGCCCGGAACCGATCAGGCCGAGGGTCTTGTTGAAGAGCTCGCGGCCCTGGAGTTTCTTTTTTTCCCACTTGCCTTCCTTCAGGGAGGCCGTCGCCCTGGGGATATTTCTGGAAAGGGCCAGGATCATGGCCACGGTGTGTTCGGCCGTGGTGATAGTGTTCCCTTCCGGCGTGTTCATTACCACGATGCCCCGCTGGCTGGCCGCGGGGATATCCACGTTGTCGAGCCCTATGCCGGCACGGCCGATGACCTTCAGATTCTTGGCCGCCTCGATGATCTCGGCCGTGACCTTGGTGGCGCTCCGGATCACCAACCCCTCGTACTGGCCGACAATTCCTTTCAGCTCCTCCGGGGTTAGCCCTGTGTTCACGTCCACTTCAATGCCAGGGATCTCTTCAAAGATCCTGACGCCCACTTCCGACAGATTGTCACTCACAAGCACTTTCATAGGCTCCTCCATAAGCAATAGTGAAATTTGAAACTGGAAAGTAGATTTGAGTAAGTCGCGTTGTTATCCGGTTGCAGTTTCGAGATCCGACATTCAAAAAGTATATCCAAGCCCGTCAGGGAAGTCAAGAATCCCAAATCTCTCTATCCACCTTTAAATATGAGGGCGGCCGGGGGCTTTTTAATGAGCTGCAAACCATTGGCGCCTGGTTGGTATTTTTTAATATCACAACATCTTTGTTACCAATTTGTTACCAACGACGACGAGTTGAGCGCCCGCTTTTAACTGTAGTTCCTTCCGTATGTTTTCGGGGATTACCACTTGTCCTTTGGAAGACAATTTTGTTGTAGCGACACCAGCCATGGTTTACTACTAATGATCCGGATGTTCCCTGCGCCACTGTGCATGCTGCGCCAGGGCACCCATGGCCCGTGCCGCCCTTTCGGGACTGGAAAGGACGGGGATGCCCCGGTCCTGCAGCTTCGCGATAAAGAGATCGTCTCGGGTTCGAAGGGAGAAA
>JBAPTR010000189.1:0-4299 GCA_049282265.1 Desulfatiglandaceae bacterium
GGAACCCGCACGATCAAGCATTTGCATGGTCTGGGCAACGATTTCGGTGACATAATGCTTAACGCCATCGCGATCTTCCCAGGACCGTGTACGAAGTTTTCCTTCGATGTACACGAGCTTGCCTTTCGTAAGATATTTCTCGCAGATTTCCGCCAAACGCTTCCAGGCGGCAATACGATGCCATTCGGTTTTCTCTTCCTTTCCTCCTTCCTTGTTCGTCCATTGCTCAGTAGTGGCAATGTTGAAATTTGCAACCGCCGTCCCCGATTGTGTATAACGCACCTCCGGGTCTGCTCCTAACCTCCCGATCAACATCACTTTGTTCAACATTTTCTCTCCTCCTTTTCTTTCCCTTACGGGTTCTGGTTTGACCGCCGTTGCGACATCCATCGTAACCGCACGGCCCTGAAACAAAAAATCCGGTCTTACTTGCCTGGATGCCTCAAAAGTTGTTCTCTTTCTGGAAACTATTCGACAAAAAGAGGGCTGTAACTATGCAGCTCTTTTACCAACTTTGAGAATCCCTGACAGATAAGCCGGGGCCTTATATTTTCATCGGCAAAGTACGAATATGGTTCGGGCGCACTCCACCTGTTATTTTCTCGTCGTTCCTTTCACCGAGAAGCAACGGTTGCCTACTTTTGGTCACGCCAGGGCGTGATTACGCAAAAGAGGAACAATCCCATTGGCAGTGAGTCATCGTGGAACTCAATGATCACCCCGCTCAATCCGCTCTTTTTATCGGGCTCCGTAAGGAATTGTTCTTAACGGGTCCGTTATCCAATTTTGAACTATCAAAATTGGCCACACACAGAAAAAATTCTGTGGTAAAAACTGTTAAACAAAGCTCTAAGAGGGCTTGGCTTTGCTGGTTTTGCCTTTTGAATCGTCATGGTCGGCATCATTTCCATTTCCGCCGTCCTGCTGGTCCAATCCCAGCATCTTGACGATTGTTTTGGGAGGCGCGTACCTGATATCCAATGTGGCGGATATCTTCTCGACGATCTCGTGGAGGCTCACAACTACTTCGTTATACTCCTTAAAAAGAGGCTCCGCTTCCTCCGAAGTTACGGTCGTATATATCCTGTCCCGCAGCGCCCTCATCGCCCTGTCTGCTGCTTTCGCCAGGTCCGTCAGTATGTAAGTGTCGGGGGTGTGACAAAGTATAACGCGGGAGTTTCTCTCCCTGGCGAGAATTTCCCAATGGCTTGGCCCATTGACGTCACCGGGAGCCGATGGCTGTTTTTTCTCGGGCATGATATTTCCTCCTTGGATGATTTTTTTTACGAAATCTCTATAAGTATATATAGAAACTCGATAAAAAAAATTTCCCGTTTTTTCCTGATTTTTGTTCATTGAGGGTGTGAGTGACTGATATTATAACAGAAGCATTGACTGAAATAAGCGCCCGCACCAGCCTGAGCCCGGATACCATCAGGCATTGGCTTAAGCGCGCTGTCGAAGCAGCCGCGTGCGAATGTTTCGAACTCCAGGAGTGTGAGTTCGATCTCGACAACAGAACCGTCACGCCTATTTTCCACGTGGGGAAGTATTTCGAAATCCGGGAGGCTGAACTGTTTCACTTTTATAATGCCGTGGAAAACGACCTGCTTCCCGTTGAGTTTACCTTCCCGATGCTGCCCGAAGATATGCTCACCACTATGTTCAACAGAGCTATGCAAATATTTGAAGACGTTATCCTGGAAGTAGAGACTGATGAACTTTACAAGAAATGGCGAAAACAGGCCCATCAGGCAGTCGAAGGGGTCATTGAGGCCAAATACCCCAACCGGATTGATGTGAAACTGGGAGACGACGCCCGGGGCGTCATGTATAAACCGGAGTGGACGCCCCTGGAAATGGCGTCCTACAGGGAAGGGAAACTCCTCTTCTTTTACGTCCTCAGGGTTGTAAGAAGGGGCAGCGCTGTCGATGTGCGTCTTTCCAGGGGCAACATAGGATTGCCCGGAGCAATCCTGAAAACAACGGCGCCATGGGTCAAAATAAAACCCATGAAGAGAATTATCGGCAAAAAAACCTGGCTTCGCATCACTCCCTCGGTCCCTGGAGCGCTATTGCGGGAAGTGAGCGCAAAGCTCAATGGGGAAGTGATCGAAACGGCCTAATCCAGGAGCAAGTCGGTGGTGTGCGCAATAAGGCGGAACGTATGCCTTGCACCTGCGTGATGGCCGCCATAACCTTTCCTTGCTCATTTTGATTTAATCCAGGATTTTTTTCTGCTGAAAAGAGTACGTCAACGCTATTCCCAAGGGTTGAGTAAGGCTACTCCGCTTATTTCCATATCTGATACGTTTCTGGTGACAACGACCAGATCATGAGCTAGACCAGTGGCTGCAATAAGGCCATCAATTGCCGGCATCCCTTGCCCAGTTTTTTCTGCCTTGCCTTGAATTTGACCCCATATCATTGCAACTTGGGAGTCTATGGGTAGGATCCGATCCCTGAATCTTTCCCGTAAATCACATTCCACCCATAAATGGAGGTTTTTCTTTCTATCTATATCATCAAGTTTCTCTATCCCCTTGTGGATTTCACCCAAGGTCAGCACACTGAGATATAAGAACTCTTCATTTTGTTTTCCAACCCATTCCACCACTCTCTTGGATGGCTTTGCCTTGATAATTTCGGAAATCACACAAGTGTCTATTAGAAAATTCATATCTCGATACCCCTGGGGAGATTTTTATCCCTGGAGATTTCTAATTCCACCTCTGCAAGGGAAGATTTTCTTAAGAATGTTACAAGATCTAATTTGGGTTTGGTAATCCTCTCGTATTCGCGGAAGGACAAAACCACCACGGTTTTTCGCCCGCGCTTTGTTACGATCTGCGGGCCATTCTTCTGCGCTTTTTCTACTAGATTGCTGAACTTATTCTTGGCTTCTTGAAGCTGCCAAATTCCCTTTTCCATCGGATAGTCCCCTTTCTGGCTAGTTTGTCTAGACTAGTTTGTCTAGACTATAAAGGAGATAAGGTTTTTTGTCAATGCTGCTTCACGAAGATCTATCACGCTGCCGACTATCCTCCGGCCCATAAGAAATTTCCCGAAAGTTTCCCGGAAGGCCTCAGGATTGTCCGTCTATGATACTCTCCACGAGTGATTCAAACGGCTCGATTACAACAAGGCGTTTTTTTCACCTTCAAGACTTTGGTGAATTCGGGTGAATGTCAGGCCTTTGCTCTTGTGTAACATTTCTTTCCTGATATCTCTCAGTGTATATAAGACGCTGGAATAGACCCAACTATTGACCTCACCTCTGTCTTTCTCCCATCTTTTCATGGCAGTAAGAACCGCTATCCAGCATTGGGCATGTACCTCCTCTTTCCTGGCAGGTGATATCCGTGGAAGATGTTTCTTAATCATAGCGTTAAGGGCGGAATCAAACAACTCATAGCGTGAAGGTTTCATTTGCAAAGGCCTCAAATCCCAACCAGTCTACCTGGCATCACCAACGTGGCAGGCAGGCAAGGCCGGGGGAGAAGCCGTCCTCCTTTCCAGACAAAATGTCTTTTTTATTAGTATCCCCTCTTTTTGCATGTCTTCAAGGCTTCATCAATTTCATTCATCACAGTCTTTATCCGGTTATAAAATTTCATAAACTGGCTCAGAGATTGTACCCTTAACATCCCCTTGTTAAGCAAATCCCGAAATTCCCGCAGGGATTTCTTCATCCCTTCCAACCGCGTCTTGACGTCATCCGGGAGATCAACATGATACCTCGTGCGCTGTTTGAGCGGCTTCTTTTGCAGGAGCAGATCGGGAATCTCCTGCGGGATGATTTTGGAAGATCCCCTGGATACAAGGCCTGCAATAAGCGCGATGTCGGATTCAGTCAGATTGTCTTCCACCCATTCGGGCATGCCGTCCCCCAAAGGGGCCACCATTGCTTCGAAAACCAACCCGTCACTTATCGTCATCATGAGTCGGGTATCGAATTGCAGCCTGCTGCCGCTCGTCCAAAAGACCTCTTCTTGATGTTCGTTCGGGCATATTGAGAGGGCCAGGGCCGCAATGAGTACCCGCCTGAGAAACTGAACGGATTCTCCAGTGTGTTCAGCTATATGCACCAAATCCCACTTGAGTTGCTTAACAAGTTCCATGGCTCTCAAGGCGTTGAATTCTTTTGTGGTGAGCTTGGTTTTGAAAATGGCCTCGATATCCGGGACACAACTGTCTTTTTCCGGCCCACGGTATTCGTTGGATGGAGAGAGATGCCCTATGTACTCATCCATGTCTGCCTTCAATTCGAGTGCGGTCTGTCTCAGACCCTCGCCTTCA